>JAHLFR010000034.1 GCA_018883755.1 Candidatus Methanocorpusculum faecipullorum | reverse complement strand
TGGGTCAAACTTACCCCAAACGTTGCTGACATTGGCGTGATCGGCAGAGCTGCCGAAGAAGGCGGCGCAGACGCGATAGTCGCCATCAACACAGTAAAAGCAATGCGGATCTCAACCGGCATGCGCCGCCCGGTCCTTGGAAACAAATTCGGCGGTCTATCCGGAACTGCCGTGTTCCCAATTGCGGTACGTGCTGTGTATGATCTCTATGAAGCCTGTACCATTCCCGTCATCGGCTGCGGTGGAGTCTCCACTGCAGACAATGTTCTTGAGATGATGATGGCGGGCGCATCAGCTGTTGAGATTGGCAGCGCAATCTACGACAACATTAACGTCTTCTCTGATATCGCCGAGGATCTTTATGATGCAAATGGAATACCGGCCAAAGAAATCGTGGGGTGTGCTCATGACTGAGGAACACATGCCAGCGGTGGTCACCATTACCAAAATAATTGACGAAACACCGACCATCAAAACCTTCGTCTTTGACGAACTCTTCAACATCCGACCAGGCCAGTTCTGTATGGTCTGGGTACCGGGTGTCGACGAAATCCCCATGGCCTTTTCCGCTGCAAACGCCATCACTGTGATGAAAGTGGGCGATGCAACCTCTGCCCTTTTCACCCTCAAAGAAGGTGACAAGATCGGCATCAGGGGTCCCTTTGGGAACGGCTTTTTCCCAACAGGAAAAGTCCTTGCCATTGGAGGCGGGATCGGAGTGACGCCATTGTTTACCCTTGCTGCAAGCGGGGAAGTTGACACGTTCATTCTCGGAGCACGTACCGCAGATGAACTGGTCTTCGCAGATGAACTTGCAAAGGTGACCGACCTAAAGATCGCAACCGATGACGGAACACGTGGATACCACGGATTTGTCACCGGAGTTTTGGATCAGCTGGATGTAACTGAATATGACACGATATGCGTCTGCGGACCGGAGATGATGATGAAAGGGATTCTTGACCGGTTAATTACCAAAGGAATTGAGGAACGGGGACAGTTTTCACTGCACAGGTACATGAAATGCGGCGTTGGCGTCTGTGGTTCCTGCTGTATGGATCACGAAGGTCTCCGTGTCTGTCGCGACGGTCCGGTCTTTACCGGCGATATCATCAAAAACAGTGAGTTTGCCCACCACCACCGGGGTCCATCCGGAAGGAAGGAATAATTCCATGAAACCAGTAGTAAAAACCATAACCTGCCCGAAGTGCGGGGAAAAACAAAACTTCACCATGTACCCGAGCATCAACGCATCATCAGATCCGGGGCTTGCGGAGAAGTACCTCGATGGAAACCTCACAACCCTGACCTGTGAGGGATGCGGATTCTCAGGAGTCGTCGAGTATCCGATGCTCTATCATGATCTTGGCAAAAAATTCTCGATCTTTTTTGCACCGGACAAAACAGACCGTGAAGCAAAACTTCCAAACGTTCTTCCGGCACATCTGCTCCCCGAGATGCGTCTGCGGTTGGTTCACAACGCAGATGACCTCCGGGAAAAGATCTTCATCTTCCGCGATCTGTTGGACGACCGGATTGTTGAGACCGTGAAGGATTCCATTCTGCGCGAGATGGATGCGCGCCACGAGGAGAAAATGCCCGATGCCCTGTACTATGCACAGGATATGTTTGGCTGCGAAGGACGTTCCCTCATCTTTGTTCCAAAAAAAGGAGAGGAGTATCTTGAACCGATCAAGATTCCATTCGAGACCTATGAAAAGATCAAGATGCTGATGCATGGTATCTGGGAGAGGCCTGTCGAAGGGTACACCGTTGTTGACAAACTCTGGGTACAATCAGCTGCAAAGAAGGAGCAGGCATGATCACAGATGAAGATGTGATCATCTGCCCCGAGTGTGATCATGAACAGAAAATTACCATCTGCCCGTCCGTGAATGTAACAACAGATCCGGAGATGCGTGAAAAGGTTCTCTCCGGGGAACTGTTCCTGTTCACCTGTGAGAAATGCGGTTACACCGGATTTGCCGGATATCCGTTTGTCTATGAAGACAAAGAAACGCAAGGCGGCTTTCTGATCTACCTTGAGCCGGACTGTCCCGATCGTGAGGTGGGCATTGACGGCGACATGGCAGATCAGGTTGTGTACCGGGAACGACCGATGCGGCTTGTTGCGGATCTGAATGCCTTAAAGGAAAAGATCTTCATCTTCGAAGCGGGCCTTGACGATCGGGTAATGGAACTGTTCAAGATGCTGACACTCACAAAACTGCACGGTGACAACCCAGACCAGGTCCCGGATGTTCTTTTGTTTACCAAAGTGGACGAGGATGAGGACGGAAAGAAGATCTTTCTTGCAGCATTCAGAGACAACAAGTATCTTGGCATTGTTGAACTGCCTTACTCACTCTATCAGACCTGCGTAGTAACCGGTGAGCCGATCTGGGATACGCCGGTCACAGAGTGTGCCGCAATCGATCAGGAATGGATTGCAGACCGGCTGAAATCAGGCGGTGTCGAGCAATGCAGTTGTGATACAGAAGAGGACGAACATACCTGCGAGTGTGATCATGACCGGAACTGATCAGATCCGCAAAGGACGGCTTGGGGGAGATCGAAGTAATGCAGTCGCAGAGTTTCTGTCCTCAGCAACAGCTGACCGGCGTATTGCCTACTGTGATCTTCGTGTGGACATGGCACATATTCTGATGCTGGCAAAGCAGAACCTGATCGATCCTGCCTCAGCAAAAATGCTGCTGTCACACCTTCACCGGTACATGGAAAAAGGACTTCCTGAGGCTGTGTTTGATCCTGCACATGAGGACATCCACGCAGGAATCGAGGCACAGCTGATAGCAGACTGCGGTGCGGATGTTGGCGGAAGAATGCATCTCGGGCGCAGCCGCAATGATGAGGTGGCAACATGCCTGCGAATGCAGACACGTCTTGATATTCTGGAAATTCTTGGCGAGATCGCCACACTGCGTCGTGCATTGATTGAGCAGGCAGCACAGCATACCCACAGTATTATGCCGGGCTTTACCCACTTCCAGCACGCCCAGCCGACAACGCTTGCCCACTACCTGCTTGCATACGAATCAGTGTTTGCCAGGGATGCGGGACGGTTGTTTGATGCATATGCCCGCCTTAATGTATCACCGCTCGGCTCTGCTGCATTTGCAGGAACCGGTTTTGCTCTTGACCGGGAGGTGACAGCAGCATATCTTGGATTTGACAGAGCCATGACCAACTCGATGGACGGAGTTGCATCCCGCGACTTTATGCTGGAGGTACTTGCAGCACTTTCGATTCTGATGACAAACGTCAGTCGTCTGTGTGAAGAGTTGATACTTTGGAGCAGTGCATTCATTCGGTTTGTAGAGTTGGATGATGCATACTGTTCAACCAGTTCCATCATGCCGCAGAAGAAAAATCCGGATACCGCAGAGATTATGCGGGGTAAATCCGGGGTTGCATCCGGAGAGTTGATGGCAGGGATTACCCTGATGAAAGGGCTTCCAATGAGCTACAACCGCGATATGCAGGACTTAACGCCACACCTCTGGCACAGTTTTGATGCAACAGAGGCGGCACTGCCTATCCTTGCAGGAATGATCCGGACTGCTTCATTTAACACAGAAAGAATGGCAGAAGAGTCAGCTCGCGGGAATTCAACTGCAACCGAGCTTGCAGACTTGATGGTACGCGAGTTCGGAATGCCTTTCCGTACGGCACACAACATTGTTGGCCGCGCAGTAAAGCTCGGCGGACTGTCGCTTGAGGTTATCGAGGAAGCAGGAGCTGAGATCTACGGAAAATCCCTGAAAGGAATGGGACTTACTCAGGAACACATTGACCGTGCACTATCTCCAACCGAGATGGTTGCAGCGAAACAGAGTGCAGGTGCACCAAACCCGGCCATGATGGCGGCAGCAGCAGAGTCTGCGGGAGCCCTGCTTCTACATGATGAGGAGCGTGCAGAGACACTGCGTTCAGCACTATCCCGCGCAGATGACACTATCATTACAGACTACATGAGGTTAACGGCATGACATTTTCCAACAGTGATCCCGTGCATGTGGCATTTGCAGGCCTTGACCTGCACGGCATTTACATATCAGGTTCAGACGGCAACGCCATTGTAAAACTATCGAGCGGTTACAACATCTGTGTGCCAGAATTGCTCTGTACCCCAGATACAGATCACCCGGGTGTACAACCGCACCATGCAGCAGAACCACTGAAACAGGATGCAACCCTGCCACTGCTTTCCATTATCTCAACAGGAGGTACGATTGCAAGTACGGTAGACTACCGGACAGGAGCAGTGTCATCCAAGTTCACCGCTGAAGATATCATCCGTTCCATTCCAGAACTTGCAGGAATTGCACATTACCACACCGTCCAACCGTTCAACATCCTGTCCGAAAACATGAATCCGTCCATGTGGCAGGAGTTGGCACGGACAATACGTGATGAAATTGCCGCAGGAGCTGCAGGAGTGATTGTAACACATGGAACAGACACTATGCTCTACAGTGCAGCAGCAGTTTCATTCATGCTGGAGACTCCCGCCCCAGTAATCTTCGTTGGTGCACAGCGGTCTGCGGATCGTCCAAGCAGTGACAATGCAATGAATGCGATCTGCTCGGCAAAAGCTGGTGTTTCAGACCTTGGCGAGGTTGTTGTCTGCATGCACGCAACCTCGGATGATGTGAATTGTGCTCTGCACCGGGCAACCAGGGTACGCAAGAATCACACATCGCGCAGGGATGCATTCCAAAGCATTGGAAGAGTACCGGTCGGAATAGTCTCATACCCGGATGGTAACGTAACACTTGGAAAAGACGCAGTTCTGCGCGGAACGCATGAGCTCCGGTTGTTCGATCGGCTTGAACCGCACTGTGGTCTCCTTCAGTATTACCCTGGAATGAATCCCGCAGTGTTTGATGCATTCAGCGGTTATGCAGGACTCATTATCGCGGGAACAGGTCTTGGTCATGTGGGGACTGACTGCATCGAAAAAATTGCTGCACTGACTGCCGCAGGAACATTTGTGGTGATGACCTCTCAGTGCCAAGCAGGAGAGGTCTGTGATCGTGTGTACGAAACAGGACGAGACCTGCTTAATGCAGGTGTTGTAGAGGGAGGGAACATGCTGCCGGAAGTGGCACTCGTGAAGCTGATGTGGGTTCTTGGTAACACCACCCGACGCGAGGATGCTGTGCGAATGATGCAGACAAACCTGAAAGGCGAACTTGACTATGATCTCTGGAGGGAGATGTAAATGACCGATTTCGACTATGAGGCCCTGGGATTAAAGGCAGGAATCGAGATCCACCAGCAACTCAATACAAAGGAAAAGCTGTTCTCCCACACCCCAACAATCATCCGAGATTCATCCGAGCACACCGGCGAGGTGAAACGGTACCTGCGTGTGGCAACATCTG
Source organism: Candidatus Methanocorpusculum faecipullorum (assembly GCA_018883755.1). Lineage (GTDB taxonomy): Archaea > Halobacteriota > Methanomicrobia > Methanomicrobiales > Methanocorpusculaceae > Methanocorpusculum > Methanocorpusculum faecipullorum. The sequence continues at coordinate 25,271 of JAHLFR010000034.1, read as the reverse complement.
AGATGGGAGACGTTGATCGCGCAGCAAAAGAGGAGATGCTTGCAGCCAGGCTGTTTACGTACTACACCTATGACACAACAGGTCTTGTGGAGATTGACGAACAGCCGCCTGCACCACTGAATCCCGATGCATTGGATCTGGTGCTGACGATTGCAAAGATGTTCAACATGACACCACTGCCGCAGATTCATACGATGAGAAAGATGATCGTGGACGGATCTGCGACAAGCGGATTTCAGCGGACGGCACTTGTTGCATTGAATGGTGCAATTGATCAGACCTGCAGGATTGAAACGGTCGCCGTTGAAGAAGACGCCTGCCAGCGCGTTACCGATCAGGTGTTTTCAGTTGACCGCCTTGGCATCCCGTTGATCGAAATTACAACCGCGCCATGTATGAAAACACCCGAGCAGGTACATGATGTTGCCCAGTACATCGGTATGACACTGCGATCCACGGGGCGGGTAAAGCGCGGCCTTGGTACAATTCGTCAGGATGTGAATGTCTCCATCCGCGATGGAGCACGCGTGGAGATTAAGGGGGTACAGGAACTGGACCTGATTGCAGAAGTGGTCCGTCGTGAAGTACAGCGCCAGCTTTCACTGCTCGCAATCAAAGATGAACTGATAGCGCGCAATGCACTGGTAAACGGGGAGGTGTACGATGTAACATCTGTCTTTGCCAAAACACAGTCGCAAGTACTGAAGAAAGCAAAGGTGATTCTCGGAACAGTTCTCCACGGGTTTGCAGGGCTTGTTGGAATGGAGATCCAGCCTGGCCGGAGACTTGGCTCGGAGATGTCGGATTATGCAAAGAAATGCGGAGTCGGCGGCCTGTTCCACACCGACGAGCTGCCTGCATACGGCGTGACCGCTGAAGAAGTATCAGTTCTGAAAGAAAGTCTTGGTGCTGGCGAGCAGGATGCAGTTATCATCGTGGCCGCAACAGAACAGAAATCCAGATGCGCGATACAGATGATTATCCGCCGCGCGAAGATGGCAATGGAAGGTGTACCGGAAGAGACACGCAAGATGCTTGAGGGAGGATCAACCGCTTACATGAGGCCGCTGCCAGGTGCAGCACGTATGTATCCGGAAACGGATATTCTACCAGTACCGGTCACTCAGGAGTACTGGGAAAGTATCACAACGCCGGAACTTTTGATCGACAAAGCTGAGCGGTTTGTCCATGAGTACGGTCTTGATGCAGGGATGGCACACCAGATAGCATTTTCCGAGAAACTGCCGCTGTTTGAACGGGCAGTTTCTGAGGGAATTCGTCCTGTGTTTGCGGCGCGCACCATACTTGCCTCCTTAAAAGAACTGTCACGTGCGAGAATCTCACCAGACGCAATCCCGGATGACTCTGTCATCGCAGTAATGAAGGCAGTTGAGACGGGACATGCAGCAAAAGAGGCAGTGTCAGAGATATTATCGGCATGTGCACGCGGCATGACCCTGGAAGAAGCAATTGAGACGGTTGCACCCGCATTTTCCCGCGAGGAACTGCAGACCCTCGTTCATACAATTGTTTCCGAACGTGTTGATTTCATAAAATCACGCGGAAAGGCAGCACTCGGACCTGTGATGGGAGTAGTGATGAAAGAGGTGCGTGGCAGGATTGATGGTAAGGTGGTCTCGGAGGTTTTGGAGGAGGAACTTGGACGGATCATCTGATCCGCTCCATCAGATCTGCTTTCAAGGAGATTACACTACTCCGCAGTCATTGAGATATGTTTAAGTGAATAGGGCACGAACAAGGTAAGGAGTTCAATATGGGAAAGACAGGTAGCATCAACTGGCACCAGATCAAAGGTGTTAACGGTCAGATCAGACTCGTTCCCCAGAAAGAGGGAGAGGTCAAGAAACCAGGACCGAACCAGAGATTCAAGAGAGCAAGCATTGTTACGAAGATCGAAAGCCGTATGGCAAATGCCCCACAGCAGGGCCGCCGTGGACCAAAGATCGCAGACCCGCGCGTTCGCCGCCGGATCCGGAGATCCAAGAAGTCCATGATGGGCGCAAAAGCAAAGTCAAAGCGCTGATCTTTTCGGACACAATACTTCCATCCCCAATTTATGTATTCCCACGGGAGTACATTTCCAATTTTTTCTGTTTGCTGAAGAAACTCATCTGTTTATTTCGTGATAGTAGACTCTGTCTACAAAGATCCTAAATGAAAAACTCTCTAGCATGATGTCATGAAAAAGTAGGATTTGCTAGACGAGAAAACGCCATTTATCTCAACCATTCATATCCCCGTAGCACTAATGGATATAGAAGAGACTATGGTGCATCTTACCGTTGATATAGGCGGACGTCCCGGTGTTGACTGCCGGGGTTTTTGTGCCTACTGCTACTTTAAGCATGTAAAGGATGTACCTCCGTTCGGCTGCAGGTACTGTCTTCCGTTTTTGAAAGGATGTGACTACTGCTCCCGCGGTGTCAAAGAGGAGTACTCAGGATTTCTGCCTTTGAGGACCGTTGCTGAATCATTTCTTGCAGACCTTCAAATGGTCACAGAGGATGTCACCCGCATCACCATCTCAGGTGGTGGCGACCCCAGTTGTTATCCCGACTTTCGTGATCTGGTAGAGCTTCTTGGAACACTGGATATACCGCTGCACATCGGCTACACCAGCGGCAAGGGATTTGATGAGCCAGAGATAGCAGACTTTTTGGTTGAAAATCACCTTACAGAGGTCTCCTTCACCGTATTTGCCGCTGACGCAGAACTCAGAAAAAAATGGATGCACGATCCAACGCCTGAGGCATCACTTGAGATCATCCGTCGTCTTGCAAAGAAGATCGACGTGTATGCAGCGGTTGTTGTCCTGCCGGATGTAAATGACGGTGATGTGTTGACCAAAACACTCTCATGGTTCTCTGATATTGGAGTAAAGGGAGTCATTCTGATGCGGTTTGCAAACCAGCCAGAACAGGGACTGATCCTTGACAATGCCCCAATTCTCCCGGGTCAGCGCATACATACAGTTGAGGAATTTTCAGATCTAGTACAGGCGAGTGCTGCTGCATTTCCCCATCTCAGGATATCCGGGACTCCATTGTATGACCCTCTGTTTGATTCTCCATTCGCCATCCGAAAAATGCCAGAGTTGCTGGATCATCTCCCAAAAATTAATAAAAAAGCTACAATTATAACCGGATCTGTTGCAGCCACATATATTAAGGAAATAATCAGATCACGCGGCGGAGACCCAGACTCGGTCATTGCAGTGAACAAAGAGATTGCATGTCTGATAACCATTAAGGATCTTACTTCACTGAACCTGCAGGATCTGTCTGATACCGTGATTATTCCCGGCCGTGCATTCGTCCATGATGCAGAGGCAGAAAAAGTACTGTCGCGTGATGGGGTGTATCGTACAGTCATCCGGGGCCCAGAGATGCTTTCAGCCGACGGGGAGACAAGTATGGGCATGACAGAGGTTGATGTTCTCACCATGGAAATGGAAGGATTTTCTACTCTCATCAGGCTGATAAATCAGTATGGGAGTACTACATGAACTATGCCGAATTGTACGAGAAGATAGGATACACATTCAAAAATGAAGCGTATCTCAACCAGGCAATGACACGAACCGCCTACGCCCGTGAGAACGAGACGCCGATGAGTGAAACCATGGATGCACTTGCAGTACTCGGGGATGCAGTACTGGATCTGGTAATCATCTGTGAGATAATGGCAGAAGGAGAGTATGACAAGGGGGAGATTACGCGTAAAAAGATTGATGCTGTCAATATGACGGTCGTCCGGAGAATTGCCGAACAACTCGATCTTCCTTCATACATGCGATGGGGAAAAGGTGAGCTCCGCATGCAGATCTGGACGAGTGGACGTGTTTCAGCAGAGTGCTTTGAAGCACTGATTGGTGCCGCATACATGGATGGAGGTGTTGAGGCAGCAACGACAATCATCAGAGCCGTTCGTACACCGCAAGGACAGACACCCTAATTCCATCAATGAACCGTGATACCTCGAGAACAGAACATACCAGATAGATTGCAATATCCCCCCATATCACCAGTTCTTTTTTTGATAATTTAGACAATACAAATTTGCATGAGATAGAGAATACATGGTGTAACATAACTAGCGTGCTATCATAGTTTATTGCGTTGCAGTGCGATATGCTATGGTATGGTACGGGTAAAGGCATCCCATATTTTGGTAAAGACAGAGGCAGAGGCAAAAGAGATTATAAGGAAGCTTTCCAGCGGGGATGATTTTGCAAAGCTCTACTCCCAATGTCCATCTGGAAGAGCAGGCGGGGATCTGGGATACTTCGGTAAAGGACAAATGGTAAAACCCTTTGAGGACGCGGCATTTAAAGCTAAAGTTGGTGAGGTTGTAGGGCCCGTCAAAACGCAGTTTGGTTGGCATGTGATCAAAGTAACAGATATGAAAAACTAGATACACTGTCAGAAGGCAATGGACGAAAAGACCTTTTTGTGCTGCATTGAAGCAATAAAAAGCAACGATGTGGCGATACAGGAGGATGCGGCAAATGCCATAGCAGCGTTAACGGATGAGCGCTGGCTGCCGCAAATTTTGCACCACCTCAATGATGCAAACCCTCTCGTACGCAGGGTGATGCTCTGGACGCTGCGTAACTACACAGGAAAAATATCGTATCCACAGTTTCTTGCCTATCTCCATGATCCTGATATGGCCGTGCGTGAGGCTGCGCTGCTTTTGTTTATGGAAGGGGAAAAACCTGCGTGTGATGCACTGGTAGCTGCAGTATCTTCCGAAAACGAAGAACTCCAGTTTTCCGCAGTTCAGGCACTAGGACAGTTCCGGAGACCAGAGGCAATTGACCCTCTGATCCAGGCAGCTGGTGCAAAAAATCCAGACATTCGTGAAGTTGCAGTACTATCCCTTGGTGTATACTCCGAGAAGAGAGTGGTCCCTCTACTTCTTGCATCACTGAAAGATGAGCCGCAGATTCGTCTTGCTGCGCTTGAGGGTCTGCGGGGACGGGAGTTGTCTCCTGAAGAGATAGTAACCGTTTTAGAATGCCTGGGTGACACCGATTTTCCGGAAATTCGTGCTGCAGCAGTTGCAGTACTTGGTCCCTTGGTCCCTGAAGAATTTACGGAAGATCCAAGTCCCCAGGTCCGGCGTGTCGTTGCATCAGTAGTCGCATCACAAAAACTTCTTGCCAAGTTATGCGGGGATACAGATGCCTCAGTTCGTATGGCGGCGGCAGAATCACTGGGAAAACAGGAAGAACTCCAAGAGGATGTGTTGTTGCCGCTACTAACTGATTCGATACCGGGGGTACGGCGGGCTGCGGTTACAGCCCTCGCATCATCGCGAAGACCTGATGTGGTGGCCGCACTTATTGACCGTCTGCATGATCCAAAACCCGGTGTTCAGGCAGCGGCAGCGACCGTACTGGGCGAGATTGGTGGTGATGAGGTTGTTGCAGCACTTACCGAGGCATCAAAGAGTGGTAACGTCATACTGCGCGGAATTACAAAAAATGCGTTGAATGCAGCTCTGAAAAAATAAAAATATCTTATTTTACTCTTCCTTATAGGCACCATGGCGGCGTGCAAGGTAGAGAATTCTTTGTAAAGCAGAGAGATTTGTACAGACAGCAATGAGGATTACTGCTATCCAAATCTGGCTAATCAGTCCAAACAGGATGAGACAGATGATAGTTTCAGGTCTGCCGAAAAATCCAATCCCTTCCAAAGGATCACTGATTTTACCATCTTCCTTTTTAGTGTAGCCGATTTCAGCATAGGTTACCGGTTTGATGAAGGTATTCATGAGGGAACCGATAATAGCAAGGCCGACGATTGCGGTATCAGACCAGGAAGGGACGGTGAGAAACTGAGAGATGACAGCAGTCCCGGAGAGACCAATCCCAAGAAGAACAATTCCGTCCACGTATTTGTCAATGATCCAGTCAAGTACTGCACCAAAATCACTCTTACGATTGGTCTTCCGGGCAACGTTTCCGTCGACGAGATCAAGGATTGCAGAGACCCCAAGCAGGATACTCCCAAGGAGAAACAGCCGCTGCATATAACAGACAGCACAGGCAATACCAAAAATAAGGGAGAGGAATGTAATCTGATTTGGTTTAAGCCCAATCCGGACGAAGGCATTGCCGATTGGATCAATACAGCCAATCAGCCGTGGACGAAGAGCGGTAATATTCATGATAACCTGCTGGCATCAGATATCTGACGGGAGTGGAAATGATGCACCTTTGACCGGGATTTCTATACCAAATATTCTTTAGCTTTTATTCCTATATGAATCAACAGGAAATACTTCATGAATACGATACTGCATAAACCCCACGTGTTAATGATCTCTGAGATCACAGCAGATGGGAAACTTACCCTAAAGCGCGGTGCTTCCAGCAAGATTTTGATGAAACATATGTCGCATGAGGCGGAAATTCTGCTTCATGAGACGCGTGCCGCCTATGATGCCATCATGGTTGGATCATCCACAATTAAAATCGATAACTCATTCCTGACAGTGCGTATGGTCCCAGGAAAAAGTCCTCTGCGGGTGATTCCCTCAAGCATGGCAGACCTCCCGCTGGATGCAAACGTACTGGACACATCAACTGTTCCGACAGTTGTCGCCGTGTCAGCAGCAGCACCAAAAGATCGCGTTGCGGCCCTTCAGGAAAAGGGCGTGTCTGTCGTTGTTGCCGGTAAAGAAAAAGTGGACCTCCCTCTGCTGATGGATATTTTATACCGGGAATTTTCAGTGAGAAAGCTGATAATTGAGGGAGGGCCAACACTGAACTGGCATATGCTGCATCACCATCTGGTGGATGAGATCCGATTAATCCATCTTCCGTTTATTGTGGGAGGAAATGATACTCCATCGCTGGTTGGAGGGATGCATATTGACTCGGAGGATCAGATGATCCGGCTTGAGCTTTCAGGAACACGCATGGTTGGAACAAATCTGATCACAGAGTATCGGGTACTCTGAAGTAGGAAAAGTAAATCATCAGGGGAGTGATTAGGTGCAGTACACACTCCTCCGCCTCCCCCACGTTTTTGCCACACAATTCCAGATCACTTGTGGTATGGTTCACCACGCAGAATCCGGAAACCTCGGTAGATCTGTTCAAATAAAAGCAGACGGATCATAGTATGCGTAAATGTCAGGCGGGAAAATGAGATCGTTCTATCCACCGCGGCAAGAACCGCAGGTGACAGTCCTAGCGGCCCGCCAATAAGAAAACAGATATTTTTTCCTGAAAGTTCCAACTCCCCAAACAATGCGGCAATGTCTTCGCTTGCAATGAGCGGGGCACGTGGATCCAATGCAACCGTCAGAAACCCGGGTTTCACCCCGGCAAGAAGCTTTTCACCTTCCCGTTCCTTTACCTGTATCTCCGCAGATGATGATGCATTCTCAGAGATTTTCACCTCCGAAAGCTCCGTCACAAAAACAGTGGCATAGGGTCTCAGCCGCTTTGCAAACTCAGCGATACCCTCATTCAGGTAACTGTCCTTAATCCTGCCGACACACAGGATCTGGATCTGCATTCAGGCTTCCTCGTTTGGGTCTGTATCCAGCTCCACAACTTTCGTGAAACACACAAGTGCTTCGCGAAGATGACCTGCGGCCTCAAGTGCACGTCCTTTCAGGTGCCAGGCTGGGCCGTGATCCGGGTGGTTCTCCAGGACCTTCTCAGCAGCAGCAACGGCAAGATCAAATCTGCTCTGCTGAAGACAGATCAGACCGCGGCAGTAGAACAGATCCGGATCCGTTGCACCCGCACGCTCCGCCTTCTCTAAGTGGGCAAGTGCCTCCGCTGGTCGCCCACACAGCATCTGCATAAACGCAAGGCCCAACAACAGAGACGGGTTTTTCGGATCAACCAGAACCGCAGACTCAAATGCCTCAACTGAAGACGGGATGTCACCAACTTTTACCAGCATCATTGCCTTTTGCAAATGTGCAAGACAGTTCTTCGGGTATAGGTTGATCAGTTTATCGTAGCATTTTGCAGATTCCAGATATCTCCCAGTGCGGCCAAACAGATCTGCAACTGCAAACAGGGCCGCCGTGTTGTCCGCATTGTTTGCAACAAGACGTGAAAATTCCTCAATTGCCTCGTTCGCTCTTCCTGCATTTGCAAGAGCCGAAGCATACAAGTACCGCACGGAGTCATCATCAGGCCGCTCATTCAGCAAATCTGCGCAGGCAGCAGCAGCAGAGTCATATTGACCGAGATACCATAACACCTCCGCACGCTGACGAATAATCACAAGATCCTTCTCATTCTCTGCAAGCAGCATGCCATATCCTGCAAGTGCCTCTTCGTACTCGCCTTTGAGAAGATAAATCGCCGAGAGTTTCCTGATTACATCACTACTGGAAATACCGCTCTGCAGATACTTGCCATACACCTCAAGTGCCTCATCGTACTTCTGCATCTGCTCAAGAACACTTGCAAGATCCAGAAGTGCCTTTGTATCAGTCCCATCTGTTTCGATCAGCTTTCGCAAAACATCTGCAGCTTCCGGGAAGTTACCCAGTGCTGTGAGGGCAGCTGCCTTGTCACGCATCGCTTCCGTGTTCTCTGGCTCAAGCTCCAGAACTTTGTCCATTCCGATTGATGCCTCGCGGAAGTCACCACTGATCAGATGCAGGTGCCCGATACCAAACCAGACATGGGCATTGTCCGGCACCAGTTTTGCAACACGGGAGTAGTACTCCGCGGCCTCATCATACCTGCCGAGTGCTGTACAGACATCACCGCCAAGTGTCAGGAGATCAGGGCTCTCCGCAGAATCCTTCAGTGCAAGTGCCACAGCATCCGCCGCCTCATCATTTCTGCCAAGGGCCGCGCACAGCTTTGCCACCTGGGCAGCAATACCCGGAATCTCCGGATACTCACGCAAAACTCCCAAATATGTTTCTACTGCTGCCTCGGCATTGCCGCCTTCCGACTGGACCCGTGCAAGCGCAATCAGCACGCCTGGATGACCGGGCAAAAGCTGTTCTGCAGAAATAAGCGCCTCACCAGCTTCAGCATATTTTCCAAGCATCTCACAACACTGTGCAACACCGATATGTGCCGCAGGTGTTGCAGGAGACAGAGAAACAGCACGCTCATAGTAGGTAAGTGCATCAGCATATTTTCCATCGCGGAAGAGAACTCCTGCCAAACCAAAGATCAGCGACAGATCATCAGGCTTCGTCTCCAGCAGATGGGTATATGCTGTTGCTGCTGACTCGTATCTTCCAATGCCGGCCCAGGCATCCGCCACGCCAAAGAATGCAGGACTGTTGTCCGGGACCATCCGGATTATCTCCTCCCATGCCTCTGCAGCCTCCTTGTAATGACCCGTACACATCATAGACGACGCATACAACTCATGAGCGGCAAGTGACTTAGGATCTTTTGCGATCACGCGTGCGGCAACATCAGCTGCCTGACGATAGTTGGACTGTGATGCAAGACATTTCCCGTGCAGAAGCTGTAAGTCCAGGCGATCGGGATCCAATTCCAGTACACGCACAGCGTTCTTATCTGCATCTGCATACCGCCCAAGCGCAGACAGTGCAAAGCTCTGCATAGATGCAAGACCGATATTGACATCACCTATCTCAGGTTTTGTCATTGAAGCCGAACCAACAGGTACAGGGTTGTTGAACAGCTGCATGTCGTCATCTTCCTCTGCAAACCATTTCATCTTTGACGGAGCGCGTCCACCTTCCCCGCCAAATCTGCCCATCCGGGTAAAGCTGTCAATAGCCTCTTTGTATCTTCCAGAAAGATACTCAGCACATCCCTTCATGTACCAGACCGATGTATTTGACTGATTCAGATGAATCATCTCAAGGAACGCCTCTGAGGCACGTTTCATGTTTCCAGAAAGGAAGGAAACAATGCCAAGCAGGTACCACAACTCCGCATTGGCGTATCCGCGTGACAACACTTTTTCCAGCTGTGACGCTGACTCTTTCTCGTTTCCATCCCAGTAAAGGCAGAGAGCACGGCGCACCGTCACAGTTATGTCGGTGTCTGCGGAGTACTGCTGAACCATGCCATAGGAGGCTGCCGCATCCTTGTATTTACCCATACTCTCCTCAAGTCTGGCACGACGATACCAGCCGGTTGGATCATTTTCAGAAAGACCGGCATATCGCACAAGGGCACCATCACGATCGTTCAGCATCTCACAGCAAAACGCAGCAGACGATAAAAACATGCCGCGATCATCAAACGCGGTTGCGGCAAGCTGATCAAACATCCCTTTTGCTTCAGCGAAATTGCCTGAACGCAGGGTAAGTTCCGCCAAGCGCATACGGAGATGTTTGTCATCAGGACGAAGATTCGTCAGATGGCTGCATACCGCTGCCGCGTCCGCATATCGGCCAATACGTTCCAGCCACTCACATTTCAGCTCCTGCAGAAATGGTTCGCGATCTCCGAGCGTAACGTGACTGATGGCAGAGACTGCCTCATCAAATCTCCTTGCATCAGCGAGGAGTGTCGCAAGCGTAATCCATGCATCTGTATTCTGGGGATCAAGTTCCGTTGCTTTTGCAAGAGAACGGGCCGCCTGTTCATGCTGACCGGAGCGGTTCTGAGATACACCCAACCGGTACCACAGCGAACTGTTCTGCGGTTCATGTTCCACCGCCCGAGAAAAATTTTTGACTGCATCTTCATACAGTCCCTTTTCAAATGACAACTCACCACGGGGTGTCCATGGATTCTGCCGATCGTTTTTTCCAAACAAGCCGCCGATATCAACCATATACGCATATCCTCGAGAGTAGTACTGTAATGTTTGATTTCCCTACTATACCATGTTTCTGTAAAACCTTTCCCCATTGCAGATGCCGGATACCCATATTAGAAATAGGCGGGGCGGGTAATAGATTATAATTATGGAACATAGTGGCTCTACGCCGGCACAGGATCTGCCATACGATCCTGAAACACTCCGGCGCATCAATGAACACCCCTGCTACAGTCCGGAGGCACGGCACTCCTTTGGCCGCTGCCACGTTGCAGTTGCCCCCAAATGCAATATCCAGTGCAATTACTGCGTCCGTGACTTTGACTGCGTAAACGAATCACGACCAGGTGTGACCAGTGTAGTCCTTCAGCCCGGAGAGGCATTAGAACGCATCGATGAGGTTGTCAGCAAGATGAAGCACATCAAAGTTGTCGGTATTGCCGGACCGGGCGATCCGCTTGCAAACCCCGAAACCTTTGAGACGCTCCGTTTGGTTCATGAAAAATATCCGGACACCATCCTCTGTATCAGTACAAACGGTCTGCTATTACCAGACAAGATTGACGAACTGGAGAAGTACGGGGTACGAAACATTACTGTCACCCTTAATGCAATTGATCCTGCAATCGGTGAAAAGATATACACGTTTGTGGAGTATGACGGCAAGAAGTATCATGGCCGTGAAGCTGCCGAACTTCTGCTTTCCCATCAGCTTGCAGGAATTGAGGAAGCAGTAAAAAGAAGAATGCTGGTAAAGATCAACACTGTGTATATACCTGGAGTAAATGATGCGCACATCCCGGAAATTGCCAAAAAAGTTGGTGCAATGGGAGTGTTCAACTTTAACATCATTCCTCTGATCCCCCAGTATAAGTTCAAAGATATAACCCCGCCCACACCAGCGGAAAAAGCGCACATGCATGAGCTTTGCGCACCGTATGTCCGCCAGATGCGGCACTGCCAGCGCTGCCGTGCAGACGCGGTTGGTCTGCTCGGAAAAGATGTGCAGAACGAGTTCGGCTGCTGCGGCAAAGGAGATGGAAGCGGAACCGGCTGCCGGTAACCCGCACTATTTTTACGTTCATTACAGTATTATCATCTCTTCGGAGGGAATCTTTTTACGAGTGAAACACTTACAATATGTAAGCTGCAGTATGATGGATCAGGACGCAATAGCTCATCTTCTGGATATTCTCGGAAACAGAAACAGACGAAGAATACTTGATCTTCTTCGCCAAAAGCCATGCTTTGTAACTGAGATATCCGAACGTCTGGTGATCAACCCGAAGGCGGTAATTGAACACCTGGCAATAATGCAGAAAGAGGATGTAATCTCCTTTTATCAGGATGAAAAGCGTCGGAAATACTATTATCTGGTACAGGACTTTGAACTATCCGTGCAGATGACAAAACCCGAACAGCCGCCGCAGAGCATTGCCGCAGCATCTGATCAAACGGGAGGCGAAGCGTCAGCACCACCTCTCACTGACAAAATACTGATGATACGCAGACTGCTCGATTCACGGGAAAAACTGATCGAGAACCTTGAGGCAGTAGAGAAGGACATCGATGAGATGATGAACGATGTCATTGTCAGCGGCAGAAGTGTGTTCCAGAATAGTATTGAATCAGAGATTCTCCTTGCCCTCATCTACTCCCCGCTGACCCCGATAGAACTCTCCGATACCATTGGTCACCCAATCCCTGAAGTGACAGGCTCACTTCGGACACTTGCTTCTAAAGGATATGTGGAGGCGGAAGGTGGTCGTTACAGGATCAAAGGGACACAAAAGGCGATTACACTCGCAGCAGGTCCTGCACTTCCAATGAAAATATGAGGGATAACTTCTATATCCACGGACTGCAAAAAAGATACTGCACGCGGTAATGGTCTAATGGCATGACAGGGGCTTCCCAAGCCTCTAATCCGGGTTCGATCCCCGGTTATCGCACTCACTTTTATGGACGAGAGTCACAATTACGCAATCAGCCTTATCACCGAAAACCAGGTAGGAATCCTCCGGGACATCGGTTCTGTTTGTGCAGAGCATAATGCAAACATTGTACTAACGCAGCAGGAAACCGTAAGTCGTGGACCTGACTCCGGCTATGCATGGGTCGATCTCGAGATCACTGCATGCGGCCGCATACAGGACCTAGTGGAAGCTCTTCAACAGATTCCCGGAGTCCGAGACGTGAAGCTGCAGGATACATTCCGAACCATCTTCGGCAAACGTGTGATCATTATGGGAGGAGGAGCTCAGGTTGCACAGGTTGCCATGGGAGCAGTCAACGAAGCAGACCGTCATAACATCCGGGGTGAGAGAATCTCGGTGGATACAATTCCCCTGGTAGGTGAGGAGAACCTTGCATCCGCAGTATCAGCGGTTGCACGCCTGCCGCGTGCATCGATTCTGGTCCTCGCAGGATCCATTATGGGAGGAGAGATAACAGAAGCAATCCACGCAGTACAGGCCGAAGGCATTCCGGTTATCTGTCTGAAGATGGTCGGCAGTGCCTCAGCAGCAGCGGATCTGATAGTCACCGATCCGATTCAGGCAGGTGTTATGGCAGTAATGCACATCAGCTCCATAGGAGTCTTTGATCTCAACCGCGTCCGAGGAAGAGAATTTTAGTTGCAGGAGATAAATTATGACAAAACCTACCGAATCCAGCAATCCGTGCTGTAGTAGTCCCTACAGCTATGAACGTGCAGAGGTAACGCCTGCACTGGAAGCAGTGATTGAGAAAGCAGTACGCGTTCTTGCACGTGACGGACTGGTGGTGTATCCTACCGAGACCGTTTATGGACTTGGGGCAGATGCACTGTCCGAGGTTGCTGTCTATAAGGTGTATGAAGCCAAACAACGCCCCATGGGAAAACCGATCTCAGTTGCAGTCTCTGACATTGAGATGATCTACGGCGTTGCATACGTGGACGAGTTCGCCGAGAGGTTTATCCAGAAATTTTTGCCGGGACCGGTGACGGTGGTTCTGCCGGTGAAAAGCTGTCTCCCGCCAGATCTCTCCGGCGGAACCGGTACAATTGGGATTCGGTATCCGGATCATGCGGTTGCGCAGGCAATCATTGCAGGGCTTGACAGCCCAATCACCTCAACATCTGCAAACATCTCCGGTGAAGTGTCACCAGTGACCTCGGACCAAGTAAATGTCCCGCACGATTATCTGATAGACGGAGGTAAACTTCCCGGAACCCCAAGCACAGTGATTAATCTTGCCACAAAAAAGATTGAACGCCCAGGTGCAATGCTTGAGGAGATAGCCTCTTTCCTGAAAGAGGAACTCTGATTTTTTTGGTATCATCAGCCCGTATTTATCTGTTGGGCACTAAGATACTGCATATGGCTTGCACAGAATACCAAAAACCGTCTCTCCCGATACTGATCGGATCAGTTGTTCTCTGTTTTATTGCCGCTGCACTTGGGTCACTGGTAACAATCACAGGAACCGACTCCTGGTTCATGACAGAACTCATCAAACCTGAGTGGCAACCACCAAGTTACCTGTTCGGCCCCGTCTGGACGGTTTTGTATCTTCTGATGGGAATTGCACTTGCTCTTATTCTGGCACAAGGCGCGGAACGCAGAGAGGTGCGGGTTGCGGCCGGGGTGTTTGGAGTGCAGCTTGTTCTAAATGTACTCTGGTCGTATCTGTTCTTCGGCTGGCAGATGATCGGTGCCGCAGCAGTTGAGATTATCCTGCTCTGGATTGTAATAGGCGTAACAATGTATCTCTTCTACAGAATTCAGCCGGCCGCTGCATACCTGCTGATTCCCTATATTGCATGGGTGACGTTTGCAGCGATACTCACCGTGACAATTTGGACGTTAAACTGAACTGAGGAGTCACCTCAGTTCCTGTACTTTTTGAAGAACAGCAGCTGCATGACCTTTAGCCTTGACTTTGTTCCAGACAGCGAGAATTTTTCCAGAACCGTCAATGATGAAGGTACTGCGATCAACACCCATGTACTCGCGCCCATAGAGCTTTTTCTGAACCCACACGCCAAATCCCTCAATCGCCACGTGATCGGGATCGGAAAGCAGCGGGACGGTCAGTTCTTGCTTTTGGACAAATTTTTCGTGGCTTTTCACGCTGTCCTGGCTGATACCGTAAACGGAAACACCGAGTTTGGTAAACTCAGGCAGAAGCTCGGAGAACTCTTTTGCCTCCAGCGTACATCCCGAAGTATTGTCTTTTGGATAAAAGTAGAGCACTACAAGCTTCGCGGATGGGTCCGGCATACAGACTTCGCGGCCGGAGGCGTCCTGTAGGCAAAAGTTAGGGATGATGTCATTTACATTCAGTGACATGCTTTCAACGTATGCAGGAGACAGACATAAAGTATCAGGTTGTGGAAAGTCAGTACAATTCCGCACAACGTTGGCGGATAAAAAAGTATTCAGAATTTCCGTGCTATTGTCAGATAGCCGGTATGAGATACCTTTGTCGATGGCCGGGTTCCCCTTGCACTCCGCGTCAGTTCACGTTCCATACACTCAAAGGTCATTACAGCTTCGTCACCAAACAACCGCCGCGCCGTATCCATCACACAAAATGTCTGCTCCAAAAACGGAGTGTACGTTGCAAAGTACCCACCGCAGCGAAGCAGACCATAAGCATGCTCCACATGCTTTGGCTCGATCATCATGTCGAGATGCACTACATCAAACGGGCCGTCAGAGACATCCAGTACATCACACGCCCGGCACTCAACATTGGACAACCCGGCATCACGAATATTTCCGGCAGCCGTTTTGGAAAAATCTTCACGTGCCTCGCAGGTCACCACACTGTCTGCAACGCCACCAAAGAAGATTGCCGCAATCCCAGAACCAGTACCCGCATCAAGTACGCGATCACGGCGAGACATCCCCGTATAGGCAATAACCATACCAATATCCTTTGGCATCATCGGGGCACCGGTACGTTTTCCATGAGAGAAGAAGTCCGTCGGACGCGGTACCAGAACAGTAAATGACTGCCCTAGATGGGTCTGAATAGTGTCGCCGCTTTCAAGCTCAGCAACCGCCGCAAGATCGATCATCCCGAGATCTGTTGAGAGTTTCCCCTCTCCCGCACGCACATAGTACTCGCGCCCGTGCCCCCGGACAATCACTCTGTTTGGTCCGATCATTCTACTGCCGTCAGTTTCAGAATTGCCTCGGCAATGTCTCCGTTACACTCCTCAAGAGCAGCACGGGCAGTTTCCGGGGACACAGAAGTCTGGGAGGCGACCAGTTCCACATCTGACTCGGGGATCTCCACTTTTGCAGGTTCAAACCGAGGGGTGCCGGACAGCTGATAGGAGGTCTGCCCCTGCATCGTAATACCAACAACCTCGGCAGGCTCGAAGACGTAATTTCCGGAGGAAGTATAGACAACGACTTTCTGGACATCTTCAATCTCCTCCATCTTCATGCCCATCTTCTTCATTGCAGCCTTCATCTGTTTCGGATTAATACCTGGCATCATAGTTATCAACCAATTCTCGTTACTGTTTTTATTCAAAGATTCTTAATTCCATCGGGATTACTGCCGGTTTTTGCCCTGACGTACCTTCACTGCTGTTCCGTAGGAGAAGCCAAGCATCTCGGTTCCAGAAAGGATCGCCATACCAGTTGCAAGCAGATTATCATTTTCATCCACAACGAACACTTCATCCTCTGCCATAATATCCGGATCACTTGCAATCACATGTTTTGCCATCGCATTCTTTCCGTCAAGGATAAACGGCACAGCATCCGCCATCACCACAACCCGGTTCTTTGGGGCAGGGAAAAATGCATGAAGACGCTCCGCAGCAGCATAACCAAGGGTTAGTCGACCGTCTCCCGCACGCACGGTGACAAGTCTGGTTTTACCAAGATTCGCATATCGGATACGCTTTGTATTTGAGTAGGAAAACGTTGTTTCATCGGGAAACAGCGCATCTCCCGCCCCTCTGCCGAACTGGAAATCAGCAATGCGACGCACCCGCTGCAAGCTGACCGGCAATAAGCTCGTTAACTCTTCTGATGAAATCATCTTCACAACCTCTGGGGATATATGCCCCCGCTGCAATATTATGTCCTCCGCCTGCACCATTGAACTCAGATGCTGCAGCAACCAGCGCCGCCTGTAAATCAACACCGCGCTGGAGTACCTTCTCATACGTACGCATCGAGATTTTGATCAGATCCGGCTCGTCTGCGACATTACAGAGCACCATGATTGGTTTTGCCGGGTCCAGTTTGGACAGGGCCATTCCTGCACCAATCCCAACGATCGTATCCGGATATACATCGTGTGTGTGAATCCATTGTATACTGCCTGCGTCTGCAACACCGGTGTCGAGAATGTACTCACACAGATCACGGATGATTGAGCGGTGATGACGGAGCATGTGTTCTGCCTCTCGATACTGCTGACCGCGATCACCAAAACAGACCGCTTCGCCTATCTTCGGTTTTGCCCATCTCCCACAGGCATTGAGCATTGTCGCATACTCCGATGCGTTGCGAAGCGGAGACTTTTCCGTCTCATGCGGGAAGAAGTACAACTCCGCAAACAACCGTTCGGTTGACTCACCGTTTGCGATCATCTGTTCAGCCACAACACTTGCCAGAAGCTTTGCCTCATCCGCATTCAGCTCTTCCCAGACCCGCTGGTCCGATGATTTTTCATAGATGCCAAGCCGCATCAGGAGATTTATCGCAGCTTTGGGATCACCGGAGATGCCGGGAAGGAGAGGATCATCGCTGTTTGCAAGACAGAGGTGCAGAGGACGGGTGGACAAGCCGTAACAGTTGAGACCTTTACTTATGCGGATACGTCCGGCCTCCACACCGTCATCAGCAATCCACCGGGCAAGTCCGGTAAGACAACAGGTCTCGCGTGCCATCATGTCCCCGACATTGCCAACCACAGCAAGTTCTGCAAGATCGGTGTTTGCCGGATCCAGTTTGCGTGCAACCATGTAGGCAACGCCTGCTGCGGAACATTTTGCATACTCCGGACCATAAAACTGGGAGTTTACCTGAGGATAAACGGTTCCTCCGGGCGCTGGTTGATTAATGTGATGGTCGAGGATCAGAACACGTTCGATAGGCAGTCCGGCGTCTTCCATAAGATTTTGCTGACCGGCCCCAAGATCAGTGAAGACCTTGAGCGTATCGTCGTTTGGCACATGCCGCATAGTCATCGGTTCAAGTTGCCGGACAAAAACAGGGGTTACTGGGATACCGAGACGGGAGATTGCCTGGGCAGCAATTGCCTCGCTTGTGATACCATCGGCATCAATGTGCGAGACAAGTGTTACTGCATCCGCACTTCGGATGATGTCAGTGGCGGTACTGATGTCCTCAATGAAACCCATTCTTATCTACTTGGTGTTACGGTAAACTATAGATATGGTTTACCGCAGATTTGCTGCGCGAGATAACACGCCAGGAAAATTTTGTCACTGCATCAGATGAGGAGAAGATAGTTTATCTTCTGGCAGGCAAACGTATGTACGACGAAAAATGCGGGAACTATCATCCTTCGGCCTGTCAGGGATTATCTCAGCAGATGAGATGCGTGTCATTGACAAAAATGCAGACGGCTGGGGGATATCTGCACTTCAGCGCATGGAAAGTGCCGGTACGGCACTTGCATCCGCAGTCAGAGATGAACGACCGGAGCGTGTTACTATTTTTTGCGGGACGGGAAACAACGCAGGCGACGGATTCTGTGCTGCACGCCATCTCGCAAACGAAACAGATGTTGTTGTATTCTGTGTGGGAGATCCAAAAACCCCCGAGGCACGTACCCAGCTTGCCGCGCTTGCAGCATGTCCGGTGACGATAACGAAGACAATAACTCCAGACCTGTTTACAAGCGATGTGATCGTGGACGCACTTCTTGGGACCGGAGCGCGTGCTGATCTTAAAGAGCCGTATGCGGATCTGGTAACCCGCATGAACACATCACATGCCAGGCTTATTGCCTGTGATGTCCCAACACCAGGCTGCAGGGCAGATCGCATCGTGGCATTTCATCTTGCAAAAACTCCAGGTTCTGAGGTGTACAACATCGGAATTCCACTTGCTGCCGAGGTGTTCTGCGGTGAAGGGGACCTTCTCCTGATCCCGAAAAAACCGGCAGGATCACACAAAGGATCAGGCGGCACAGTTCTCATCGTAGGCGGTGGCCCGTATCAGGGAGCGCCTTTCCTTGCAGGAGTTGCAGCTCTTCGTGCAGGGGCTGATATCGTCCGCGTCTCCTCCCCTGCGGAAGGTTTTGCACCGGACATAATTCACGATCGGCTCTCCGGCGATCATGTCTGTGAAGCACACCGCGATCACCTCATCTCTCTTGCAGAAAACGCTGACGCTGTAGTCTGCGGACCGGGACTTGGAACCGCGGCAGAAAGTCTTGCTGTTGCGGCAGAAGTAGTGGAAGCATCAGAAAAAGCGGTAGTGGATGCGGATCTTCTCCGCCAGCCGCTTCCGCACGCAACAGGCGAGACCATCTATACACCCCATGCAGGAGAGTTCAGCCGTATCTTCGGAGCGGTTCCGGCCAGTCTTGCAGACAGGGGGGCTGCGGTTAGGACTGCGGCTGCGGATTTTGGGGGTGTCATACTTCTCAAAGGAGAGGTTGATGTCATCTCAAACGGGACCCGTGTACGGTTTAACAAAACGGGAGCATCCGGTATGACCACCGGCGGCACCGGCGATGTACTCGCCGGATGCACAGGAGGACTTCTCGCGCGCATGCCAGCCATGCCAGCCGCATGCGCTGCCGCATACGCAGTAGGAGTTACTGGAGCAGATGTGTGCGGGGATGTTGGTGACGGCCTTCTTGCAACCGATCTTCTTAGACACCTTGCGCACACATTATACAGAGAGTCGTGATCCTCATGCCTACATTTACCCATCTCAACGAGAAGAACGAAGTACACATGGTCGACGTCACACCAAAACCCGACGTCCCCCGGGAAGCAACAGCCAGCGGCAGAATCTATCTCAGACAAGAAACCCTCAAAGCGATCGCGGAAGGGACAGTGGTAAAAGGGAATGTTCTTGCTACCGCACAGGTTGCGGGAACCATGGCCGTCAAACAAACATGGGCGCTCATCCCCATGTGCCACCCGATTCCGGTCGGCGCGGTTACAGTATCATTTATACAAACCAGCGAGTACATCGAAGTCTCCTGCCGCGTGAAAACCTTCGGTAAAACCGGTATTGAAATGGAGGCTCTGACCGGAGCATCTGTTGCCCTTCTAACCATCTGGGACATGGTCAAATCCGCCGAAAAGGATGAGAACGGTCAGTACCCGGTAACCCGGATTGAAGGTATCCATGTTGTGGAAAAGATCAAGGGAGGCAATGAAGCATAGACCCTGATCGAATCAGAGAAACCGGCATCTCTGTACATAGAGAGAACCGCATATTAGAAATAGGAACCCCGACCAATAATATAGAGTTTACAGTACGGCACCGTTTCGTGCGGCTGTATATCACAGGAATGTGGCAGAATGTTTCCGGAGATTACTTCGAAACGAAAACTGCTGAACCTGAGGTGAATGAAAAATGTCCAAATCAATGTATGGATACGTTCGGGATGCGTGGAAGAAACCCGCAGATTCCGGTGTAAAGAAACTCCTCTGGGAGAGAATGCAGGTATGGCGCCGTCAGGGTGCTGTTGTTCGTATCGAGCGCCCAACCCGTATCGACCGCGCCCACGCACTCGGCTACAAGGCCAAGCAGGGTATCATTGTTGTTCGTGCATCCATCCGCCGTGGTGGCCGCAGAAAGTCACGGTACATCCGCGGACGCAGAACCAACCGTATGGGAATGCGTAAGGCAACCCCAGGAAAGAACCTGCAGACCATTGCAGAAGAGCGCGCACAGGACCGCTACCCGAACATGGAAGTGTTAAACTCCTACTGGGTTGGACAGGACGGAAAGTGCAAATACTTTGAGGTAATCCTCGTTGACCGCAGCAGCCCCGCAGTTCTTGCTGACAAGAACCTTGCCTGGGTTGCAACCACCCGTGGACGTGTCTACCGTGGAAAGTCTTCCGCAGGAAGAAAGGGACGCGGACTCCACAACCGCGGAACCGGTGCGGAGAAGTGCCGCCCGAGCATCCGCTCCCACAAGAACCAGGGCAAATAACCCTGTATTCTTTTTTCTTATGATTACCGACGCCTGCATATTTGTAAATCAGGACAACGCAGCAACACCCCGCCGCATGCTGCTTACCGCAAAATCCTGTGGAATTTCACGTGTGGTTGTCTGTGGTAATGCGGTAGATGTGCCGGCATCCTATGCGGGAGTAACCGTTCTCCGCGGAAAAGTCATTGCCAAGCAGAACGGGAGGCAGTTCCTTGATGCGGTCAGAAAGGTACCGGCAGGTAGTGTCGTTATGGTCAATGCCGGGGAAAACAGCTTCAACCGAACTGCCGTTACCACCAAAGGAGTACATCTCCTCACCGGCATTGCGGATCTCCCCAAAGGAGGATTCGATCATATCATCGCGAAAATGGCGGCAGATCATAACACCGGTGTTGTCTTTGATCTATCCCGCATTCTCAACCAAAAAAGCAGAAGAACTGCCCTCTCAAAATATGCGGAAATTCTTCACCTGCAGCGAAAGTACCACTTCCCTCTTGTAATCGCAAGCGGGACTGACACCATCTTCGGCTTCAGGAATAAAACCGAGATAACAGCACTCTGCTCCCTGTTTGGCATGACAAAAGCTGAGGTTGCTGCAGCGCAAAACGGCCTTGATGCTGTTCTGAACCCGCAGCAACTGGTAACGATTATCAAAAAGGAGGAGGCATGAGACCGCTTCCCCCGACACTCCGGGAAAACCGCAGGTATCTCCTGGTAAAGATCACCGGAGAGTTTGCGGAGATGCCGCAACAGGTGGAGATCTATCATGCCATCCGTGATGCTGCATCCGAACTGTTCGGGGATGCAGGATCCGCGCAGATGCATATCGCGGTTGTCTGGTCTGAGAATGAACACGCCATTATCCGGTGCAGCAGAGGATGGGAACAGCAGACGATCGCCTGTGCCGCAGTAATTACCCGCCTCTGCGGTGTACCGGCAGTGTTTCGGACAGTCGCAGTATCCGGGACTGTGCATGGTGCAAAAAATCATATCAAAAATACCACTTGGGACAGAAACAGCCTTGCAGGCTACCAGTGCTCCGGCAAAAAGATTGATAGTCTGAAGGGTAGTAATACGCAAGAATATCTCACTCGAGATGATATACTTAAGGAGTAATCATGCAGCCACAACAATATCAGATGGGAGGCTACGATCGTGCCATTACGATGTTCTCTCCCGACGGGCGCTTATATCAGGTTGAATATGCCCGCGAAGCAGTGAAACGCGGAACAACCGCCGTTGGTATCAAATGCAAGACCGGTGTTGTTCTCCTTGTTGACAAGCGCGTCAGTTCCCGTCTTCTGGAGCCATCATCGATTGAAAAGATCTTCATGATTGATGAACACATCGGAGTTGCCTCTTCCGGACTCGTTGGAGACGCGCGTGCCCTGGTTGACCGTGCAAGAATTGAGGCGCAGATTAACCGTGTCAGTTACGGCGAACCGATCGATGCGGAAACTCTGGCAAAAAAACTCTGTGACCACATGCAGACCTATACCCTCTTCGGCGGTGCACGTCCGTACGGTACCGCTCTGCTGATTGCGGGTGTAGACAATGAAGGCGGAAAGGCACGATACCGGCTCTTTGAGACCGACCCGTCCGGAACCCTCCTTGAGTACATGGCAACCGGTATTGGTATCGGAAGACCTGCCGTGATGAAACTCTTTGAAAGCGAGTACAAAGAGAACATGACCGCCGATGAGG
Organism: Candidatus Methanocorpusculum faecipullorum; assembly: GCA_018883755.1. Classification (GTDB taxonomy): domain Archaea; phylum Halobacteriota; class Methanomicrobia; order Methanomicrobiales; family Methanocorpusculaceae; genus Methanocorpusculum; species Methanocorpusculum faecipullorum. Next base: position 2,635 of record JAHLFR010000034.1, on the reverse strand, counting down.
CAATCGATCTCGGACTGCGGGCTCTGCACACAGCAACCGAAGGGAAGTTCGATGTAAACACCGTTGAGATCGGCATTGCCGGATCATACTCTTCAAAGAAACGGACATCCAAGAAGGTTGAGGCTCCGGTTGGATCAGAGACGGCTGTTCTCCCATTCAGAAAGCTCAACGCTGAAGAGGTAAAAGCCGCGGTCACAAAGTTTTCCAAGGCACATGCCGCGGATAAAGTAACGGAAGCGTGAGGAGAAGTATATGATCTCGCTTGATGATGCAGTGACGGCACGACTGGAAACCCACGGTCTCCGGTTCGAGATTCTGGTCGACCCGGAACTCGCTGATAAGATGCGCCACGGCGATGAGAGTATCGCGATCGAGGATGCGGTCGCTGCGCTGTACGTGTATGAAAATGCCTCCCATGGTGACAAGTCACCAGAAGAGGATCTGGAAAAGGCATTCAAGACCACCGCCTTTGAGGATATTGCAAAGCAGATTATCCTCAAAGGCGAGATCCATTTAACGACCGAGCAGCGCCGCCGGTTAATGGAAGAAAAGCGCCGCCGTGTAATCACATTCATTGCCCGTAATGCAGTAAACCCGCAGACCGGACTGCCGCATCCGGCAACCCGTATTGAGATTGCCCTTGAGGAAGTACGCGTGAACTTTGATCCGTTTAAGTCAGTGGACGAGCTGGTCAAAGAGACGGTAAAGGCACTGCGCCCGATTCTTCCAATCCGGTTTGAGGAGCGCAAAATTGCAGTCCGGTTCCCGATGGACTGTGCGGCACGTGCGTTCGGCGCGGTTTCGGGTGCCGCATATGTGACGATGGAGAAGAACGAGTGGCAGAATGACGGATCATGGATTTGTGTCGTCAAAATCCCCGCAGGAATGCAGGAGGAGTTTTTCAGCCTGGCAAACCATGTGGCAAAGGGCGACGCCCAGATCAAGATTTTAGAATAAGATTAAAACATCTGAGAACCAATAATAGTAGATATTTCTGAGGAATTACTATGGCATCCAAGAGCAAGCACGTAGCAAAGGGACGCGTAACCGGCAGTGCCGGACGTTTTGGCCCGAGATATGGCCGTTTCAACCGTAAGATGGTCAATGAGAGCGAGAAGATCTCCCGCGCAAAGCACCTGTGTCCGATGTGTGACACCGTTGCCCTGAAGCGTGTTGGAACCGGAATCTGGGAGTGCAAAAAGTGCGGATACAAGTACGCCGGTGGCGCATATGTCCCGCAGACTCCCGCCTTAAAGGTCGTTCTCCGTTCTATCGAGACCAAAGGAGTATAACTAAATGGTCAGTTATAAGTGCGCCCGCTGTAAACAAACAGTTGAGATTGACACGAATGTCCGCTGCCCCTACTGCGGGCACCGTATTCTCTTTAAGGCGCGCGGTGCCGGAATGAAAGTGCTGAAAGCCCGATGACGTTCGTAACTTCATCGCGCAAACCGTCACCGGAAGTGCGCAGACTCGCAAAGGAGATGGCTTTTGCACTTGATCTCCCGTATGTTCAGCGGGGAAAGGCAGGTCTTCGAACAATGGATAACGAAGACCCGGTAATAATTTTTCTGTCCGGCGCAAAACGCGGCGGTCAGATATTTGATCTGACCGTGTCAGGGAAGATCGTTTTTTCCATGCTGATTACCAATGTTCTGACAAGTGAACGGACAGGCCCATTCCACCACGGGTTTGTAACCCGGGAGCGCGAGTTGTATGATGCATTGTCACCGCATCTTCCCATGATGTTTGATGCCGAGGCACCAGGACCGATCGTGTTTTCCGGAACCCAGAAGATGCAGTATATTCTGCAGGTTATGGTATGACCGGTGAGCAAAGTCAGCCGACGCACACCGCAGAGTTCCGGTTCGTGTGTCCTTACGCGGAGAAACTGTATGCGGTTCTTGCGCCGGAGGCAGGATCGGATCCGGGAGAGAAATCCCGTGTACGGATTTCCCGAGATGGAGATGCCGTGACACTCTTTGTGGAGGCGGAGGACGCATCGGCTCTCCGTGCATCACTAAATATGTGGCTTCGGTTAGTGAACGTGTGTAAAGAAGTATTGGAGTTGTAAAAATGGCAAACCCACAGGCGGGCATTCCCCCGCAGATTCAGCAGCAGCTGGCAATGTTTCAGCAGATTCAGCAGCAGCTGCAGCAGGTATCTTCCCAGAAGATGCAGTATGAGATGACGCTTCGCGAGACCAAACGTGCGCTGGAGGAACTCAACGCAGCAGCAGATGACGTTGTTGTATTCTCCTCGGCAGGATCAATTCTAATCCAGAAGAAGAAAGAGACGGTTTCGACTGAACTTCAGGAGAAGATTGATTCCCTTGAGCTGCGTATCGGCTCTCTTGACAAGCAGGAGAAGACGATGGCAACAAAGGCAAGCCAGCTGCAAAAACAGATTCAGGATGCTGTTGCCGGTGCAGGCAGCATCCCAACCGCAGAATAATTTTCTTTTTTTACTTGGTTTTCACAAGATACTCTGGCGATCCGGCGGTCGTTTCCGGATAGAGACCGTAGGAAACAGGTACGAAAGATCAGACAAAACAATCTGAAATATTGGGAAAAGAAAACGCTCAAGTCGGAATTCGAATCCGAGTCGATGCCGTGACAGGGCATCATGATAGGCC
>JAHLFR010000033.1 GCA_018883755.1 Candidatus Methanocorpusculum faecipullorum | reverse complement strand
GAAATACACACTTGTTTTGTTGTTAATGTTCTTACAAAACCAGGCGTAAAACGTAAAGGAATCAGCGGTCATTTCAATGAATGTCCGCATCGCCACAATACCAACGTCAGAACAAACTACCGCGTGATTCACCATCACCGGTTCGCGTTTCGTTCTCCACTTAAACAGCCTTATTACATACGCATCCAGCGTATTTATACTCTTCGAACCGTCAGAGACACCACGGGATTTTCATCCCAGGACACTCCCGGATTCGGGCTGCATTGCGAGGTAACATTATTCGTCGCAAGAGATTATAAAACCACCGGAACGATTGTTACACAATCAGCAGCGGTAAGAACACCGCTGCATTCGCAGAAACCATCTAGGCTGCGAGGGAATAGAGTTGGATGGAGATGCATATTAATCCACCGGAAAGAACTCCAGAATACCCAACAGTCACCCTCATAATACCCTGACACCAACCTAATAGCAACTCATGGAAACCGCGGGAAATAAATTCTCTGAACAGGAAAATCCGGAGAAAACAAACCCGGAGATAACCTATCTGGCAGTCAGGAGCTGGGATGATACAGAGATAATTGACCTCTATCGCGCAGGTGGATGGTGGGAAATGGGATGGAGTCCCGCAGGCATTGCCCCCTTAATGCGCGGAAGTTTCCTCTTCATAATCGCCCTTGACACCACAACAGGCCACGCCGTAGGAATGGGCAGAATCATCGCAGACGGCTCCTCAGACGGCTACATCCAGGACGTAGTCGTCCATCACAACTACCGGGAGCGCGGAATCGGCACAACAATCGCAACCCTGCTGCGCAGACTCGGCGCAGCATTCGGCCTCTCCTGGATAGGATTAATCTCGGCACCGGGAAAAGAGAACATCTACAAACGCGCAGGATTCTCCCCCATGGAAAACTACACCCCGATGAACCTCGACGAAGAGCGACCAAACCGATACCATGACACTCAGTAAATCCGACTACCGCCCTCTGACACTTGCCGACAAACCGCTCTTTGACCGTATCTTCAAAGACCACCCGCAGGTTCACTCCGAATTATCATTTGTAACAATGATCTGCTGGCAGAACTACTCCCAGTACTCATTTACAGTTGTAAACAACCGCCTGCTCATCTCCTGTACCATAGATGACCAGACAACATTCCGCGCACCTATTGGTAATCCGGACCCAGAACTCTTTGAAGAAGTACTGGCGCTTGCAAAAAATGAAGGCGGAAAAATGGCGATGGACTTCTATGACGAAGCAGACGTCTGGTACATGAAAAACGCCCACCCCGAAACCCCGGTCTACAACAGCCGCGGATTCTCAGAATACTATTACAGAACTGAAGAGCTCGCCGAACTCCACGGAAAAAAATACCTCAACATCCGCGGGCAGATAAATAGATTCAACGCCGAGTACACCTACACAACCGAAAAAATAACGGAAACCATACTCCCGGAAGTTCAGCAGATGATCGAGGAGTGGAGCGTCTCAAAACACTGCGAGGCAAACCAGATCATGAAAGAAGAAGTGAACGCAGTACGCTTTGCACTGGAACACTGGCAGGAACTTGGGTGTGAAGGCCTTGCCATCCGTATCCAGCCGGAAGGAACAATCGGTGCAATTGCCATATGGGAAGAACTCAACGACTCCACCGCCCTGGTCCACTTCGAAAAAGGCTTCGTCCGTTACAAAGGGATCTACAAAATTATCAATCAGGAAACCGCAAAAGCACTTCGCGGACGATACACCTGGATCAACCGCGAGTCTGACATGGACGTCCCCGGCCTCCGCGAAGCAAAACTCAGGTATCATCCCGAACACTGTGCAAAGGCCTGGTACATCAAAAAGAACGAGATCATACTCTGAAGTCCTGCCAAACTTACCACATGCTATTAGTAACTCAACGCCCTATCTATAGGGCGGATGAACCTGTTGTTTGAACTCTCCGGAGAAAATCCGGTACTGGCTACAGCCGAGATAGGCTGCGTGGGAACAGTAACCCGCACAGCGACCGGTATCGCTCTTGCCGAGGTTCCCGAACCGGAGACTACGACACGGCTCGCACAGACCCATGTGGTCATGGAACTGATCGGCGAATGTGACGGAACCAGTGCCGCACTTGCAGAACTGCTGGCACAATTAGATATAACCGCGGACCGCCCCTTTGCCTGCAGAGTCCGAAAGATTCATCCTGCAACGGTTGATGCATCCCAGCTGGACCTGGAACGCATGATGGGAAAAAGTATTCACGGAACAGTTTCCCTTCAGTCCCCGGAAGTGGTGTATCGTGCGCTCTTTACGGACAACCGTTGCTTTCTCGGCCGAGTATTATACACAATCGACCGAGGATCCTACGCATACCGAAACCCGCAGAGACGGGCATTCTTCCACCCCGGCGTGATGATGCCGCTGATGGCACGAACGATGGTAAACCTGACGCACGTACGGCCCGGGGAACTGTTGTGCGATCCTTTCTGTGGAACCGGCGGTATGCTGCTTGAAACGGAACTGATGGGTGTTCGATCCATCGGAAGCGATTATGATCCGGAGATGCTTGCGGGATGCCGGAAAAACCTCCCGGACGGTGCATATGTCCGGGCAGATGCAACACGCATGCCGTACCCCGACAACTGCTTTGACGCAGTGGCAACGGATCTCCCATACGGGCAGTCAACAACAATCGGCGCAGACTCGCTGGATTATCTGTATGTTGAGTCGCTCAAAGAGATTCGCCGCATACTAAAACAGGGGGGACGGGCAGTAGTAGTGACGCATCGTGACATACGGCATCTTGCAGAGAACCTCTTTGAGATCTCCGGATATTACGAGCAGCGGGTACACAAGAGTCTGACGCGGCGGATTCTCGTACTGAGCTGAAAGGTCAGAACTGTAGATATGACGAATATACAAAAGGAGCTTTGATGCTCCGGTGGATTAGTGAGCAGTTTACCCGCTATTATCCGGACAGGGCAATAGCGGTACGGGCGATGCGGCATATGCGCCCGGCAGAACGGAAGAATCTGTTCTCGGAAGACATTATGCTGATGCGGACGGCTGAAGGGTACTGGTTTGAGTCCCTGATTTATGAGCAGCTGTTAAAGATCGCATCACAGACAAATACGATCAAAAAGATTGTGCGAAAGGGTGCGGACGTTCCAAAACACAAAACAAAGATCACGCTTGGCACAAACGGGCTCTACTCCGCGGAAAAAGGAGACATCCGGGTCCGCGGAAACGGTCAGGACCTGGCCGAGGTGGATCTGCTGCTGTTTGATAATGAAAACAAGGTGGTGTTCTGCGAAATTGTGACGTCCCCTGCCGATCTGAAAGATCTGGAGGCAGAAATCATCTACAAGAAACATCTGTTCGGGTACATGTTCGGACAGGATCATGTGGGATTCATTCTGTTTTCCGCGGTGGACATTTCAAACACACAGGTCGTGCGGCGGCTAATTGCGGATCCGGACAACGCATATGTGGAGACGAAACCATGTGAGGTGATGAAGGCAGTTCTCAGACCGCTCCGGCTGACGACGCTACCTACACAACCGGTGAAAAATCCAAAACTTGTGGCCTGCGAGTCGCTGAAGACCAGAGGATTCGATTACAAAAAACTGCATGATGAAGCATTGTCGCGTCTGTATTTTGCGATTGACCATCACTTCTCAGCCGAGCAGTACTTTTCGGATCCCTGCGTATCGCCGATTGTGAAAAAGGTGATCTGCGGCGGCCTCTACCCGTCAGCACTGAAAGGTCTGGTCTCCGAGTATGGTCTGCGGGTAAAGTCGGAGGTCCTAGACTACGCAAGACTTTCACAGAACTACTCAAAGGTTGTACTTGCGGTGGACTTCCCGGAGATGTCACCGGTTATTTATCTGAAGCCGAGAAAACAGCGGACATACTTCAAGATGGTGCCGCTGAAGGCAGGCGGTTTTAAGTATGAGCGCCCGACCCCGTCACGGGTCGGGTTCTATTTGTGGCTGGAATCCGTAAAGCCCACACTGGGAATCGAACGAACGCGGGAGATTCTGAAATACTGCGATCATGCAAAAAAATAGATCCAATCTCCACATCTATATACTCCCTCAGCAAAACAGAGATACATGACTGAAGAACTTGACAGTGATACGATCCAGCATGAACTCAAACGCCTCGAAGGACTGATTCTCATCCTCGAAAAAGAGAACGCCGAGCTGCGGGACCGGATCTCATCGCTGGAACTCCAGACTGGACAACTCACGGACCGCATACTGCGCCTTGGCGGCAACTGTTCCTCATGCGGGGTCTGAACCGCCAAACATCCCGCAGTTTCCGGATTTTGTTGTCCGTATACCGTATCCCCGAGAAGGACCAAAAGAACAAAACCTGCGGCAAGAAAAACAGAGCGTTCAAGATAGTTCAGCGACGTCATGACATTGAACCCGCATACTCAGAGTATGAAGTTTACTTCATAATCACCCTCGGCCGGACCGGAAAGTCCGGGCACAAAACAGCTCTATTTTTCCGCACATGTGTACCTTACCGAGCACTTTTTTACCCATTACACGCATAAAAAACACCACCGAAAGGATCAGCTCCGGGTATTTTCCTTTGTAATGACAGAATACATAACACAGAAAGCTCCACACAGTTGTCTGTGTAGTGCATTCTCTCATTAAACCGTGAAAAATACACAAATCAACGGGAGTGTTGCACGTGGATACAGAAACAGAACTTATCATGTCGGTGGTGATCGTACTTGCGTGTGCCATCGCCATTCTCTTTGTCGGCAGACGCTTACGTATGCCGTTCATTATCGGGTACTTCATCACCGGTATCGTTGTCGGCCCGGCGGGCCTGGGTCTGGTGACCGAGGAGCAGGTATCATTACTGGCAGAACTCGGTGTCATTCTCCTGATGTTTACCATCGGACTGGAGATGTCGCTGAAAAGTCTCCTGTCCATGAAACGGATCGTGCTGATAGGCGGAACACTCCAGCTTGTCGTAACAACCGTCGCAGTATGGGCGGTCATGGTAGCTGTCGGGTTTGCGTCAAACGTTGCACTTTTCATAGGATTCCTCGTTGCACACTCCTCCACTGCGGTTATCATGAACCTGTATCAGAACAGCGGGGAGATTGACACGCAGCATGGAAAGATCGCACTCGGTCTCCTGATTTTCCAGGACTTAAACGTCATTCCCATGATGCTCATGGTACCGATTCTTGCCGGAACCTCCGGTACGGATCTCGTTGGAGAGCTTATCAGTTTTGTAGTGGGTATGGTGGTTTTGGTCATTGTGCTGGCTGCCGCAATTTTTCTGGTGCCGCGGTTCCTCACAAGAATTGCCCTTACACGCAGCAAGGAGCTTTTCATCATCTCCATTGTTGTCATCTGTTTCGGTATTGCATGGATGATGTCCTTAAGCGGTGTTTCCCTTGCACTTGGCGCATTCCTTGCCGGCATTGCAATCTCCGAATCCGACTACAGCCACGAGGCTATCGGGCAGATTCTGCCGTTCCGTGATCTGCTGACAAGTTTCTTCTTTGTCTCGATAGGAATGATGCTCAACCTTGTCTATGTGTGGGATCATCTGATCCTGATCATCGCCATTGCAGCCGTCCTGCTCCTGGGAAAAACCCTCATCAACTTTGTCAGCGTGAAAGCGATTGGTATTGCAAGCGGTGCTGCCCTTCTCTCTGCCATCGGCCTTTCCCAGGTGGGAGAGTTCTCGTTCATTCTCGGATCGACCGGACTGGAAGCAGGTATTCTCACGCAGGATGTCTATCAGGTGTTCCTTGCAATCACCATTGTAACCATGGCGGTCACACCGTTCGCGGTCAATGCAGGTCCGGCAATTGCAAAGAAACTGATTAAACCCAAAGTTCCGGGAGAGAATATCTTTGGCAATGATGTCTCCCCCTGCGAGGTCCATCCAAAAGAGCATGTGATCATTGTAGGATACGGGCTTGCGGGCCAGTATGTTGCAAAGGCACTCAAACGTGTGGATCTCCCGTATATTATTCTTGAACTCAATGCCGAGACCGTGAACCGGGAGAAAAAGCAGGGGGAGAGAATTGTGTACGGAGACGCGACCAGGGAGTCGCTTCTTGAGTACGCAGGCCTGATGAAGGCCAGAACGATCGTGATCACCATTCCGGACACAGAAGCGGTCAAAACAATCATCTCCACCGCACGCAGAATGAATCCGCGGATCAACATCATCACCCGTTCAAGATTCCTTGCAGACAGTGAGGAGCTGTACCGTCTCGGGGCAGACGAGATCATCGTGGACGAACGTGAGGCTGCCATTCAGATCTTCCGGAGAATTCTGGCAAACGAGCAGGTGCCGCAGCAGGATCTGGATCAGTACGTCAAGCAGATCCGGAACGACCTCTATGACCGCTACATTGAAACAAAGGAGGTTCCGGACGCACGCGAGGCCGCAAAGAACGGATGGTTCGAGACAATACGTCTGAGAGCAAAGAGCATGGATGACAAAACCGCTGCGGCACGTGCTTCGGTCGAACAGATTCATGTCTGTAAAAACTGCGAGGTTGCAGGTAAACGGTTGTCAGAGATCCATCTGCGGGCAAACTATGGTGTCTCGGTTATTGCGGTCCGTCGCGATGGTGATGCGGTTGTTGCCCCGGACGGAAATACTGTGCTGGAGGAAGGTGACACCGCTGTGGTGATTGGAGAACGTGCAGCAATTACAGAGATACTGCCGCTGTTTACAGAGAACAGAACAGAAAAGGAGGAATAATCTTTTTTTCCGGCGGGAGGGTGTGGAAAAACCCGCCGGAGAGTATTTTTATTTGGGCAGTCGTGTGAGTGGAGGTGACTGCCGCATATTGAGAGTGTGTGGTGGAATAGTATGTGCTGGATGAAATTATGGCCGGTTGTTGCGTGGTAACGTAATATCCTGATGTGTGTTCAGAGACCGGCAACCCAGGTGAGAATTACTCTGCAGTCTTTTTTCTTATCTTCTGGTTATCACATCTCCGTAGTTTTTTTCTTTCGCTGCAACTCATTCAGAGTTGATTACTAATAGTAAGTCATAATTGTATATAATGTTTCCCACAATCCGATAGGATGAAAAGATCCTCTGGAAAGATCAGACGAGGTGAGTTCCAAGAAATCAGGAGAAATACAAGGCTCCAAGGAGATGGTATGCCGGATGACAACAACAGAAGAAACCAAAGTCATGAATGGCAATCCCTTACTGAAAGTACATTTACGAACAGGAACTTCCTTCTGTTTTTCAATGACACAGACTAAGAAATGAGTAGTAACTCAAAAAATAAATGAAATTTGCAACCCAAATAAACCACATATTGATATATGAAAAACACTAGCATGCAGACAGCAGAATAAAAATGTCCGAGATAAAATCATGCCGCAAATCCTCTCTGCATCCATGATCTGAAAAATCAGCAGGAGCACTGTATCCCGCTGCATTGTTGTAAAACATAATATTTGGAAAAAACCAATACTGTTCCGCAAATGACTCCGTCAAACGAAACCATTGGGGCGGGCGAGTCCCACCCCTACATCGACGAAACGTTTCAGCAGCGGATTCGCCCCTACATAGATATACTGAATAACGAAGAGGCAAAGCAGTATTTTGCCGAAGCCGAGACAGCCGTTGAACACCTGGTTTCCCTCGGAAAAGATCCGGCAGAAGTCCTGCAGATCATGGAAAACATCGGCCTTTACCTCTCAGGAAACTCAGGGAAAAACTTCACCGCCGATTATCAGAGAATCCAGCTTTCCGAAGGCCGCGAACTCTGGTCCATCCAGCTCCCGGGAGGAGGAAACGTCAATCTCTTCCGCACGCCAGAAGGCGACATGGTTCTTGACACCGGATACGGCTGCTGTTACCATGACGTGGAGAAGATGCTGCGGACCTTGGGGATCGACGGCTTTACCCATGTGAAAAAAGTCATCTGTACCCATGCGGACGCCGACCACTGCGGCGCTGCCGGATTCCTGCCGGCAACCCCCCTTATGCACCCGGTAACCAAACAGATCCTGGATGCGGGAACACGGGGATTCGGATCCGAAAACCGCCACGAAGATCTGGAACGTGCCTATACCACGACCATCAACACCTTCTCCAAAATGAACATCCCCAAAACCGTGGAGCTGTGCAGCACCGAACCAAAAGGAATGCATGGTCTGTTCCCGGTGATCGATGATGTGTCGTTCGGCGGCATGGAGTTTGAGATCTGGGAAAGCCTCGGCGGCCACATCGCAGGACAGCTGTTCCTGTACGAAAAAAATGAAGGACTGCTCTTCACCAGCGACGCACTGATCAACTTCGCCAGCATGACAAAAGCCCGTAAGGACTACTGTTCCATTGCGGATTATCTTGTCACCAGTGTAAACGTCAACAGTGCGGTCGCCCGAACCGAACGTCAGGAACTGATGCGGATTGCAAAAGAGATCGATGCCGACCTCAAAGAAAAAGGAAAACGGCTTCTGCTCTGCTGCGGACACGGTGCAATCTCAATGCTGGATGATGCAGGAAACATGGTTTCCGCCTGTGAACCGATCCACTACACCGCACAGTAACCCGGATCTCACACCACATACCAAAATCACTTTTTTCTTACAGAGTTCTCGCAAACAAAAGAACAGATACACCACAGAATCATATTCCCAAAAACACTGAATGAATCTGCCCGCGGTTTATTGACAGAAAAAACCCGGAAAGCCCTTCGGTGCCGGAACCGGCATCCCTAAGTAGCCTCCCGAAAAACAACTATCAGCGCATTATGCAAAAACCCCTTCTGGAACCCTCCTACACTGCTGTTCTGTTCGATATGGACAACACGCTCTTTGACTTTGTCGCCGCAATGAAACGGGGAGCAGCCGCAGCAGCAAAGACCATCGGAGAAGGAACAGGAGACCAGTTGTTTTCGTACTATCTGCGGTGGAAATACCACATTGAAGACCATGCAAACCTCCAGGACTTCATGTTGGATCACCACAAATTCACCGTGGACGGATACCTTGCCGCAGTAAAAGCATTTGAGGATGCAAAATTTTCCGGCCTTGCCCCATACCCGGGGATCCCCGACCTCCTCGCCTCTCTAAAGGAAAAAGGGTACCGGCTCGGCATTGTAACGGACGCCTATGAGTACGCCGCAACAGAACGCCTCAAACATACAGGTCTTGCAGAATATTTTGATATCATTGTGGCCTACGACTCGACCGGATACAAAAAACCGCATCACGCACCCTTCGAGTACGCCATGAGCCTGTTAGACACACTGCCGCATGAAACGGTGTATGTCGGAGACTCCATCCGCCGCGACATCGAGCCTGCAAAAGCTCTTGGCATTGCTGCAGTCTATGCAGCGTACGGTGATCGGAACTTCTTTGAGCAGAACAGAAGCTGCCCGCCGCGGGTCATCGTAGCCCACAGCCCGGAAGATATCGGAAAAATTCTCTTATAAAAAAAGATTTAGTTATCCTGCGGCACATCACCGCGGGAGATCACCTGGGCAAACATCTGGCCGAGACAGGTCAGATGAATAGAAATGTTTCTGCCGTATTTGGTTTTCACAATAAATCCGCCTGCCTCAAGCTTGGAGAGATGGTGAGACAGTCTGCTTCTTTCACTGCGGAACCTCTTCGAGTTCTTGTCAATTTCCGGGAACATCAGATAGATCAACGAATCGAGTGACTCAACACCGTCACCGATACGGGAGATCAAAAGCTGCTGCTCCGAACCCGGGTAGCCGATCGGCAGTACCGGAATCTCCACAATCTCCGTTGCACCAACGATCGCCCCGTCATCGCTGAACTGGGGGTGAGCAGAAACGACACGAACCCTGCTCATGCTTGCGGCAATGTAGGCACTCATCGCAAGAGGCTGAAGAGCACCGGCGACATTCAGAAGAACATCGTTTCCAAGCGCACGCTCATCATTGATAAGCGTAAGAATCTGGTTTGCAGCATCCATCACCGAGGATTTGCTGACCTCGACGATCGTTACCGGCCAGAAGATACCAAGATCCCGGGAAAGCGCTTTGGTGGTCTTCTGAACCAGTGCCTCACCGGAGAACTTCGGATCATTTCCTGTTACCAGTACAATACGGGAAAATCCCACTTCGCGGAGAAGCGAGATCGAACCCATCAGAAAGTCCCGTTCTGGTCCGACAAAAACTACGTGTGTTGTTGGCATGTTTTAATTCATGTTTATATTTGCCATGAATGTTATATTATAGTATTGGGAAGATACAGTGTGAGATATACTGTATCCAAATTTATTTTCAAAAAAAAGAGGACCGGTTAAGCGGTCTGAATCTTTGCAACCTCTTCAAGACCGAGCTCAGCAATGGAGATCTTCTGCATCTCGCCCTTCTGGATTTTGCCGGTAACGGTCATCGGGAAGGAGTCCACGAACTTGTAGTACCGGGGAACCTTGTGACGGGCGATCTTGCCGTTACAGAACTCCTTGATCTCCTCCTCGGTCAGTGTCTGTCCTGGCTCGACCTTGACCCATGCCATCAGTTCCTCGCCGTACTTAACATCCGGAACACCGATCACATACACGTCCGAGATCTTCGGATGCAGGTGCAGGAACTCCTCAATCTCACGCGGATAGAGGTTCTCACCGCCGCGGATGACCATCTCCTTTAACCTGCCGACCATCTTAATGTAGCCTTCGGCGTCCATCGTGCCAAGATCACCCGAGTGCAGCCATCCGTTGCGGTCAATGACCTGGGCGGTAGCAGACGGGTTGTTGTAGTAGCACTTCATCTTCATGTAACCGCGGGCACAGATCTCTCCGGTCTCACCAATCGGCACAACGCGGCCGGTCTTCGGGTCCATGATGACAAGTTCGGTGTGCGGGAACACACGCCCGACGGTTGTGACACGCCGTTCAAGACTGTCATCGGTGGTGGACATGGTAATGCCCGGTGCGGTCTCGGTCAGACCATACACGATGACGATCTCTTTCATGTTCATCTTGTCGCTGACCTCCCGCATCCGCTCAATCGGACAGGGGGAACCGGCCATGATACCGGTACGGAGACTGGAGAAGTCATAGCGGGAGAAGTTCGGGTGTTCAAGTTCTGCGATGAACATGGTCGGAACACCGTGCACCGCCGTGCACCGTTCATCCTGAATGGCTTTCATCACTGCCTCGGCGTCAAAGAACGGGGCAGGGATCACCATGGTGGTCCCGTGCGTCACGCATGCCATATTAGAGAGCACCATGCCAAAGCAGTGATAGAACGGAACCGGAATGCAGAGCTTGTCCTTTTCGGTAAACTTCATGCCGTCACCGATGATCATACCGTTGTTGAGGACAGAGTGGTGCGAGAGCACAACTCCTTTCGGGTATCCGGTGGTACCGCTGGTGTACTGGATGTTTAAGGGATCATCGAACTCAACGGACTCTTCACGCTCGGCAAGCTCCTGATCCGAGATCTGCCGGCCTGCATCGATGAGTTCACTCCACCGGTACATGCCGTTGTAGGGAATCTCACCCATGAAGACGATGTTGCGCAGATACGGGAACTTCTCGGATCTCAGGCGGCCCGGTTTTGCCTCAAATGCCTCGGGGCAGGCCTCGTAGAACATGCCGACGTAGTCGGAGGTCTTAAACCTCCCCTGTAAGATCAGGGTATCAACCTCAGACTGCTTTAACGCATACTCCAGCTCAAATGTCCGGTATGCCGGGTTGATGTTGACCATAACCGCACCGATCTTTGCGGTGGCAAACTGCACGAGCACCCATTCCGCATAGTTCATAGCCCAGATGGCAACCCGCATGCCGCGCTCAACGCCCAGCATCATGAGACCTTTGGCTACGGCATTGGTGGCATCTAGAAACTCCGTCCAGGTGTAGCGGAGGTTCTGTTCAACGGAGACGAGGGCATCATTGTCCGGGTACTTCGCTGCAATGCTGTTGAATACTTGTCCGACGGTTTTTCCAAGAAGCGGTTTCATGGATACACCGCATGCGTAGCTTTCGGCCATACTCCCTAAATGTTGGGGTTTGGAATATAAAAAACGTAGGCGGAGGAGGCACCCATTCCGAAAGACACGTGGTCAGACGGTGCGGATGAAAACACGAGGAACAGAAGAAGAACCAGGAAAAAGACAAAAAATCAGAGAAAAAGAATGCTGAAAAATTATTTTTTCTGGATGGTGATCATGACATCGTCAACCATGATCACATCCACGGCCGCACCGGAGACGGAGTACACAAAGGAGGTTGTCCATGCGCCTTCCGGAACTGCAATCTCCTCGCCGTCCACCAGAACCGTTGCCGGAGGAGTGATCTTTTCTGCATCGGGCAGGGCGTTGACTGCCGCCATGAACGCACCGGCTTTTCCGCGAAGTGTCTTGCCGACAACACCTTTGTTGAACACAACATCGCCGACCTTCTTCTCAAGGGCAGGCTCTTCTGCTTTCCAGACAACGGTACCATTCACGGTCCGGCCGAGATCGCCTGCATCATCCACATTGTGCGACGGCGTGTAGATGGTGACCTCGCCCAGCGGGGCGTTTAAGGCAAGGCCTGCGTCATGCTTGTACTTGCGGAGCAGACCGACAATCTTGACCACCAGATCACCGTCACGTACTGCGTCTGCATCGGTGTAGGAGAAGTCAACCCACGGGTGATCAATGATTCTCTTGCCGCCGGAGAGGTGGTGGTAACACTCCTGTGCAAAGAAGGGGATGTAGGGCGAGAGCATCGTACAGAGCGCGTCCATGGTGGTGCGCAGCGTATAGACGGCACTGGCACGGTCCGGTTCGGTACTGTACAGTCTGCCTTTGACCAGTTCCAGGTACTCGTCTGCGAGCACATTCCAGGCGAAGTCGCGGATAAGTTTGAGACCTTTGTCAAAGAGGTAGTTCTCCATGGCATCGGTTACGTCTGCGATCGTCTGGGACAGGTTTGCAAGCATCCAGCGGTCAATAAGGGTGGACGGTGTGGTGGTTTCCGCGACCGGGCTTTCCTTGTTGATCTGCATCAGGGAGAACCGGACGATGTTCCACATCTTGGTCTGGAATCTGGATGCGGCAATGACATCGTTCCAGTTGAACTGGATATCCTGACCGGTGGAGGAGCCTGCTGCTGCCCACTGACGGAGTGCGTCCACACCGTAGGGTCCCATAACGTCCTCAGGACCGATGACGTTTCCGCGGGACTTGGACATCTTAAATCCGTCCTCACCAAGTACCATACCGTTGATTAAGATACCGTCCCACGGCTTTTCTCCAAGAAGCGCCATGCTGCGGAGGATGGTGTAGAATGCCCAGGTTCTGATGATATCATGTCCCTGCGGGCGGATCTGTGCCGGGAAGTAGGGCGGAATGCCGGTTCCGTCCCAGCCGGTTACGTGCAGGTCGGTGATGGAGGAGTCCATCCAGGTGTCAAGGACGTCCGTTTCTCCGGTAAAGGAGGTTCCGCCGCACTTCGGACAGGGATGCTTGGGTTTGTCGATGGTCGGGTCGATCGGAAGATCGGCTTCGTCGGGCAGAATCATCTCGCCGCATTTGTCACAGAACCACACTGGGATCGGGGTGGCGAACAGCCGCTGACGGGAGATACACCAGTCCCACTCCATCTGTTCCGCCCAGTTTTCCAGGCGCTGGAGCATGTGTTCCGGATACCATTTGATCTCGCGGGCGGCTTTGACGATCTCGTCACCCTTGACCTTGACGAACCACTGGCGTTCGGAGAGGATCTCAATCGGCGTCTTGCATCTCCAGCAACCGCCGACACGCTGATCGATCTGTTTCTGGTCTTTGAGGATGCCGAGCTCTTTCATGTCGGCAAGGATTGCAGCACGGCATTCCTTTGCGGTCATGCCTTCGTACTTGCCGCAGATGGCGGTCATGGTGCCTTTGGTGGAGAGTGCTTTTCTGAGGGGGAGGTGGTGCTTCTTCCACCAGAACACATCGGTCTTGTCACCAAAGGTACAGATCATAACCGCACCGGAACCGAAGTTCATGTCAACGGCGTCGTCGGCAATGATGGTGACTTCGTGACCGAAGATCGGTACACGCAGGGTTTTGCCGACGATGCCTTTGTAGCGGTCGTCGTCGGGGTGTACGGCAACGGCAACACATGCGGCAAGGAGTTCAGGGCGCGTGGTGGCAATCTCCAGTCCGTCGAAGTCGAAGAAGTTGAGGAGCGTGGTTCCTTCGTAGTAGGATACTTCGGCAAAGGCGATTGCGGTTTCACAGCGGGTACAGTAGTTGACCGGGTGTTCGTCCTGGTAGATGTAGCCGGCTTTGAGCATCCGCAGGAAGGAGAGCTGCGTTTTTGCGTAGTAGTACGGCTCCATGGTGATGTATTCATGGCTCCAGTCAACGGAGAACCCCATGGTGCGCAGGGACTGCCGCATCTTTTCGATGTTTTCGACGGTGAGTTCGCGGCACATGCGGCGGAACTCTTCACGGGAGACATCGTTTTTGGTGATGTTGTGGGTCTCTTCCACTTTGACCTCGGTCGGCAGTCCGTGGCAGTCCCAGCCCTGCGGGAACATGACGTTATAGCCGGTCATGCGCTTGTACCGGGCGATGATATCCATGTAAACCCAGTTTAAGGCGTGGCCTATGTGGAGTTTGCCGGTCGGGTACGGCGGCGGGGTGTCTATTACGTATTGGGGTTTGTTGGAGTGCGTATCGAAGTAGAAATCGGCATCATTCCACTCGGCAAGCCACCGTTTTTCGACGGCGGCAAAGTCGTATGTTTTTGGAAGCTCCTCTGGGAGTGACATCTGCAGTAGTTTTTGTTTTTCTTTGCATTTGATTGTTATTACAGGAAAAAACAAGCTGGGAAGAAGAGCAAAGCGGGGCGATGAAAAGATGAACGGCAAATGCTGTTGACGCAGGTGTGCAGAATGCCGGAGGTGCAGAAGAGTACAGGATCTGGAAATATGCGGGAAGAGGTCCGGGATAGGGTCCGGATCGAAGGCTTGGTGGCAAGGTTGTCGCAGGATAACCTGTGTTATAGTACAGTGAACATGTTATGTGGAGGTTTGTCCGAGGTCTTCCCGCACAGATCAGTGCAATGCTCGCGATCCGATCTTTTCTGCCCGGAGGATCGGGTCGCGACATGCTATTATATGCTTCGAGATTATTAAAATATTATTATTAAAAAATTCTGTAAGTAAAATAAAAACAACATATCAAAGAGCAGGAGTTGTCCTTCCTGTTGCTCCAGTCAGCCCTGGATGCCATATATGATTTTCCGGGTTTGCAGATGATACCGGATCCTTGCGGAGAGTATCCCGAGACGTTAATTGGATTATTCCGGGGAATTGAGACACAAACTAATTACTGTCCTGAGGAAAATAATAGTATATGACAAAAATTCTCGGTATTTGTGGATCTGCTGCGCCGAAAAGCAGTACGAAGAAACTGATTGAGACGGCACTTGACGCGGCAAAGGCGGCGGGAGCTGAGGTTGAGTTCATCGATGCTGCAAAGATGGACATTCACGGCTGCCGGGGATGCCTTGCCTGTAAGAAGGATCAGGCAAAGTTCTGTGTGCAGAAGGATGACATGACGCCGCTGTATGAGAAGATCAATGCCGCAGATGCGGTGATTATCGGCTCGCCCATCTACTTCGGAGAAAACACCGGACAGATCAAGTGCTTCGTGGACCGGATGTATGCGTTCCTCGGACCGGAGGGATCGAAGATGAAGACCGGCAAGAAGGCTGTTGCGGTGATTACCCAGGGTATGGCGGATGTGAAGGTGTATGAGAGCTGTGCAGGAATTCTGACCGCCGGGTTCCGGTACTGCGGTGCGGCAATTGAGGCACCGCTGATTGTGGGCGATCTGCACTCCGCAGAGGATCTGAAGGCAGAGGCACTCGCCGCAGCCGAGCAGCTTGGAAAGAAGCTGGCAAACTAATTTTCTTTTTTTAGATGCGGGTAATCTGCCTGCAAAGTGCTTCTGCTGCTGCGGCACCGAAGTACATGTGGGTGTAACCGCCAAGAACCGATCCTGCAAGAATGCCGTCTTTGCCGTCCTGGATGCCGATGCCGCGTTCAAGTGCGAAGAGATACCGGACGTCGCTGTCAGGAATGGTGCGGGAGTAATGGAACTCGTGTCCGCGGAACCGCATGCCGGAGGGAAACACGGGAGAGGTGGCCGTCGTTGTTCCGATGACATAGTTGAGGGCAACGAACCGTTTCTCCATAACCGCGTCCGCGTCCAGAAGGCCGGTCATCGGATAACGGGTACCGTCTGCTGCGGTGATGCTGCGGGAGAGCCACATGAGTCCGCCGCACTCGCCGAAGACGGGGATACCTGCGTCAGCTGCACGGCGAAGGGCAGGGATGCACGGGGACTGCGCAAGGATGTGTGCATGCACTTCGGGGTAGCCGCCGCCGAAGTAGTAGGCGTCGGCCTGCGGAAGCTGGTCGGCAAGGGGGGAGAAGAAGGTGATGCCCGCTCCTGCGCTGCGGAGATAGTCGAAGTTGTCGCGGTAGTAGAAGCAGAAGGCGGCGTCCA
Source organism: Candidatus Methanocorpusculum faecipullorum (assembly GCA_018883755.1). Lineage (GTDB taxonomy): Archaea > Halobacteriota > Methanomicrobia > Methanomicrobiales > Methanocorpusculaceae > Methanocorpusculum > Methanocorpusculum faecipullorum. The sequence continues at coordinate 3,358 of JAHLFR010000033.1, read as the reverse complement.
TGGCAACGGCAATGGTTGTGCGGGGGCTGCTGCCACCGGAAGACGGAGACTGTGCGGGAAGCTGGGGAGCGGATCCTGCGGCGGCGATCACGGCGTCAAGGTCGCAGTGTTCTTCAACAAAGGATCCTATCTGCCGCAGACGGGTGTCCTCATCTCCCATGAGGAGACCGAGGTGGCGGCTTTCGACGGCAAGGGCGTCGGACCGCGGCATCCAGCCAAGCAGAGGGAGGGGAAGGTCGCCGGTCGTCATGGCTTTATGCCGGGCGGATCCGCCTTTGGTCATGATGACGCCTGCGAACCTGAGACGGGGATCGTATCCGGCATAGCCTCTGATGAGGGCGGCAACGCTGCGGGACATGCCTTTGATGTCGGCGATCAGAATGACGGGGGCGTCCAGGAGACGGGCGACGTGGGCTGTGCTGGAGCAGTCGGATCCGTCAACGCCGTCGTAGAGTCCCATGACTCCTTCGATGACGGCGATGTCCGCACCCGCACAGGCACGGGCGAAGCAGTCACGGACGCCGTCCTCACCCATCATGAACGGGTCCAGGTTTCGTGATTCCCTGCCGCAGACGATGGTGTGATGCGACGGGTCGATGAAGTCGGGACCGACCTTGAACGGCTGGACCTTCAGTCCGCGGGCGGTGAGGGCGGCCATGATGCCCGAGGCGGCGGTTGTTTTTCCACAGCCGCTGTGGGTTCCGGCGATGACAATACGCGGAATGTTCATGCTCTGGGATCCTCGCGGGGAACACCGCAGGCTGCGGCGTAGAGAAGAATCTGATCGTCGGAGAGGTTCAGGGCGGCTGCGGCATCGTCGTCATAGAAAGCGCCCACAGCACAGAGACCAAGGCCGCACTGTTCTGCGGCAAGGTAGCAGTTCTGGCAGATGTGGCCCGCGTCAAGGAAGATGTCGCGGTAACCGCGAAGGCCGTACTTCCAGACGGTGCGGTAGGGAGTTGCCACCCAGAAGAAGACGACCGGTGCACGGAGAACAGCAGGCTGCATCATGCAGGCGCGGCCGAGGGCGGCGACCGGTGCCGGGCCTGCGGTGATACATTCCAGGGCATGCAGTTCAGGGTGATACCGCCAGATGCCGACGGCAAGATCTTCGACCTGCTGGACCGCAAGGTAAGTGTCCACCGGGTGCAGGGCGCCTGCCGAGGGTGCGGCCCGGTACATGGTGCCGTCGCCGGTTACACCTGCGGATGCCCACAAAAGATAGGAAAGAGCGGACAACGAGACCGGTTCGCGGGAGAAGGCCCGGATGCTCCGGCGGCGGGCGATCGCGTCACGGAGATCCAGCGGCGGAACGGAGATGTCTGCGGGGTCCGGGAGCACGATCAGTTCTGCATCGTCCTGCGGGACCGGCACGAACTCCGGGGCAGCAATACCGAGTGCTGCATCCGGCTGCTGATCTGCGGGATATTTTGTTGCGTTGAGAAAGTTATAGCCTGCATCGTCCTTCATGATCGGTTACCTTAAATTGTAGTGTCGGAAATTATTATAGTAATATTTTGCTACGGCAAATAAATTGGTGTTCGACCCATGCATATCATGGAGGGTTTTCTTCCGAGCCCCTGGTGGCAGTTCTGGACGGTTGCTGCGGCAGTCTGCGTTATCGCAGGGATTGCGGCATTTACCAGACTGGTACGCAGGCGTCCCGAGGCTCTCCCTCTTCTCGGTCTTGCCGGTGCATTTGTGTTTATTCTTTCATCACTTAAAATACCGTCTGTAGGATCCTCGTCGCATCCGACCGGCACCGGGTTCGGGTCGGTTCTGTTCGGCCCTGCGATCACGTCGGTGTTCTGTACGATTGTGCTGGTGTTTCAGGCACTGTTTCTTGCGCACGGCGGTCTTACGACGCTTGGGGCAAACATTGTTGCGATGGGGGTTGCCGGTCCGCTTGCGGCGTGTGTGATCTTCCGGCTCGGTCATGCGGTGACGCCTGAGTTTTCGGTCAGGAGTTTTGCGGCGACACTGTTTTGTGCGGCGGCTGCGGCGGATCTGGTGACGTATCTGATGACGTCGTTGCAGCTTGCTCTTGCGTATCCTGCGGCGGAAGGCGGAGTTGCGGCGACGTTTGTGTTGTATCTTGGTATTTTCGGGATTACGCAGGTTCCGCTTGCGGTGGTGGAGGGGCTGGTGATTGTGCTGCTGATGCGGCTGGTGATTACGATGAAGCCGGAGATTTTTGTGAGTCTGGGAATTTTGAGCCGGGAGGAGACAAAGCGGCTCGGCGGTGTGTGTGATGCGGAGTCTGCGGTTCCGTCCCTTTCGCGGTGGGTTGTGCCGGGTGTTGCGGTGGTGCTGGTTGCTGCAGCGCTTGCGTTCGGTTTTGCGGTGTACGGAACGCAGCCCGGTACGGATGATATTGTTGCGGGAACGCTTGAGGGTGCGGGGGTTACGCCGTGGTTTTCGGCAGGGGAGCTGTTTTCGGAGGATATGCACGGGTGGCTGTTTGCGCTTCAGGCAGGGGTTGGTGCAGCGGTTGTGGTGCTGTGCCTCTTTTGGCTGCGCAGGATGCGGTGCGGAAGCAGGCGGTGTGCGCAGCAGCGGCATACGATCTTTGATGAGCATATTCTGGATGATACGGCGATGAACAGTCCGCTGCGGTTTGTTCCTGCGTGGCTGAAGCTGGTGCTGTGCGGGGCGGCGATTGTGCTTGCGGTGATGTCTCCTCTGCCGTATGTTCCGCTGTTTGTTGCGGTGGTGATGGCTGCTGCGGCGTTTGTTCTGGCGAGAGTCAGTCTGCATTTGTATGCGTCGCTTCTGATGATTCCGGTGGTGTTTGCGGGAACCGGGGCACTGGTGATTCTTTTGATTACGGGCGGCGGGGATGTACTGGCGGATGTTGCGACGATTGGTCCGCTGCATCTTGCGGTGACGACGGAGTCGCTTGCTCTTGCGGTTCTGGTGCTGTGCCGGACGTTTGCGGGGATGTGCTGTTTGTATTTCCTTGCGCTGACGACGCCGATGACGTCGCTGTTTGCGGTGCTGCAGCGTCTGCGGTTTCCGCAGGAGTTTGTGGATCTGGCGATGCTGATCTACCGGTATATTTTTGTGTTTATCGGGGAGGCGATCAGTATTCATAATGCGCAGGTGATGCGGGGCGGGTATCATTCGTTCCGGAGCTGGATCAGTTCGTTTGCGATGCTTGCGTCGATGCTGTTTGTCCGGACCTGGGATCGGGGCGAGGCGATTTTTCTGTCGATGGATTCCCGCTGTTATGACGGGTGTATGGTGCTGCCGGAGGAGGAGAGCAGATCGTCACCGGTTGCGGTGGTGTCGGTTTGTGTGTTTCTTCTGGCGGCTGCCGGTCTGCTTGTTGTTGAATGGAGGTTCTTATGAGCGATTA
>JAHLFR010000003.1 GCA_018883755.1 Candidatus Methanocorpusculum faecipullorum | reverse complement strand
GTCGTAACCACTGATCTCTCCCTCGAAGTCGAGGACGGTATGCAGATATTTTCCGAGATTCTGATCAATGCAGAAGGCTACAAAGAGGATCACAGTGCGATTGATACATCCTGTACCAAATCAGTGGAACATCTTCTGTTTGCATTGCGGAACTCTGAATATCTCATTGATCGGACGGCATCCACCTACATCCGTGATCACGCGGAGGGAAAACTTGCTGTCCCAATGGAACTGCAAAAACCCAGACGTGAAGGAACTGTTACAGTACGAACTTCAGGAAAAAGCTCGGGCGCCATCTACATCTATACTAAAGACATTCCAAGCAACCAGCACCACACCCGTACCGGAACCGTTGTCCGTGGTATAGAACTTGCACGGTTTGCCAACGTCGGAACCAAACTGTCCGTCAAAGTTGTGCCGGAACAGCTTGATCTTCGTGGTCTCCCGTTAGGGGAAGCAGTTGCCCGTGCAAAGGCACGGGGACTTCGTGTACTTGCCGACAACCGTGACGTTGATGGACGGGTTGTTATCGATCAGAATCCTGCAACAACCCTTGAGGTCCTCAAAGAAGGAAAAGTTGCCCTTTCAACCGTTGCCCTTGAGGATGTCATCGACATCACACTGGATTATGAGCATGCTCCCCGGACGGTTGATCTCTTCCGCCGTGTTACCGGCCTCAAAATATATGCAATCGGCAGTATGCCGTTCTTCTATAATATTGATGATGAGATGTACCTTTTCAAACCGAAGTTTGCTTCAAACGTCAATATCATTCCTGAGAACGTTCCCAAACAACCGGTTCCTCCCTACTCACTTGCGGTTACCAATGACGCCAGAAAAGCCCGCGGTATGACGGGTGTACGTAGCGTTGCAAACGAAGAGTACGGACCGACTGGTGAGCCGTTTGAGGGAACCAATGTCATCGGAACTGTTCTTGACATCGACAAACTTCCGCTTATCAAAGACGGCTCAACCGTCTTTATCCGCGAGGTGAAGCCATGAAACCCTATGTGCCGCAGTATGTTGGAACGGTTACCAAGTATGTATTCGTTGACTCTCCCAACACCACTCCGCAGGATATTGCAACCGCAGCATATGAAATTGCTCAGGGAGTCATGATCAAAGAGACCTGTTTTGGGTGCCAGATCACCGGCAGCCCTGAGGATGTGGATCGAATCATCGCTCACCTCCGAAAGCTCGATCCCTACCGCATCTATGTGAAGGACCGCGGTTTTCCGCCAGGAGATGCACGCAGATGCCGTGCTGATCTCGGAGGTGCCCGTCCCGGTTATCTCGGGCATGAATATGAGATGGGGCTTGTGCGTTACATTGCCTACGGATTGCAGGAAACCGATCGTATGACCCCCGAAGAACTCAGCGCAGCAGCCGGTCGGGAGATGCCGACACCGGAAGCGCTTGATATTGATATTCTGGAATCTCTCATGAAGGAGGAGTAAACACCATGGCAAAAGTATTCATCTATCCGGCAACCAGCCTTATCTTATCCGATCTTGTGGCACGCTTCGGCCATCAGCCGCTCGGTTCGGCAATTTCAATTCGTGAACATATTCAGACACCTGGATTTGACTCCCCCCCGATTCAGATGACATCCGATGATCCGCAGAAAGGTCTCAAGTGGGCAGCCGTTGAAGTGCCGTCCGGTATTCGGGGACGCATGTCACTGTATGGTCCTCTTGTAGAGGAGGCAGAAGCTGCGATCATCATTGATGAGCCTGACCTTTCCTTTGGCTGCATGGGCTGTGCACGAACGAACGAACTTCTTGCCTTCATGCTCCGCGAAAAGGATATGCCGCGGCTTGAGCTCCGTTATCCAACCTCGAAGGAAGAGGGAGTCACGTTTGTTGCCGCAATCAAAGAATTCCTGAAAAATCTGGAGGGACAACAATGAGCGAACAGCCGGTCAGAATTGCACAGATAACTTGCGGTGCAGAGTACAGCGGTATTCAAAACGAGATTACTACTGCCGCAGAAACCGTCGGCGGACAGATGTTTTATCCCGACGTTGCATTAAAGGACGTCAAACGTGCCTACAAAGACTTTGGTCTGCCGGTAAAAAGCCCTGACCTGAAACTTGCTATTGCCCGTGCACAAGCTATCGTTGAAGGCCGTATCGAAGCGGATGGTATCTTCATTGCAAGTTGTTTCCGCTGCGCAGAAGCTGCGATCGTCAGAAATGAACTCCGGCGATACATCGTGGAAAACTCTCGCATCCCAGTTGTGTCGTACTCATTCAACGAACGGACCGGTGCATCCACTCTTCTTACCAGACTTGAAGCTCTGACGACCATCGCCCGCAGACGCAGTCTTATGGCGCGTGAGGTACAGGTCGGTATCACGATGGGTGTTGATTCCGGATCTTCGACTACCAAATGCGTCATTATGCAGGACAATGAGATCATCGGTACCGGCTGGAGACCGACTACTGAGGTTATCAAAAGTGCGGACGAGGTTGTTGCGCTGGCACTTGAGGAGTCCGGTCTCAAGATCTCTGACATTGAAGCAATCGGTACTACGGGTTATGGTCGTTTCCTCGTTGGCAAACACCTGAACGCTGACCTTGTACAGGAAGAACTGACGGTAAACTCCAAAGGAGCCGTTTATCTTGCCGATGCCCAGAAAGGTTTTGCAACGGTTATTGATATCGGCGGTATGGACAACAAGGCAATCAGTGTCAACGATGGTATTCCGGGTTCGTTCACAATGGGTGGTATCTGTGCAGGAGCGTCCGGCAGATTCCTGGAGATGACCTCCAAGCGCCTTGGTGTTGATATCACTGAGCTTGGTGCCCTTTCCATGAAGAGTGAAGGCGGTGAGGATGTACCGATGAACAGTTACTGCATTGTGTTTGGAACCCAGTCTTTGGTGAATGCACTCGCCGCAGGATACAAACGGGAGGATGTCGCCGCAGCGGCCTGCCACAGTGTTGCACAGCAGGTGTATGAACAACAGCTTCAGGAGGTTGACATCAAAGAGCCGGTCATTATGGTTGGCGGTTCATCCCTGATTCAGGGACTTGTCCGTGCCATGGGTCGCATGCTTAACACTGAAGTTATTGTTCCGCATCACTCGCAGTACATTGGTGCGACCGGCGGAGCCCTTTTAGCATCCGGTTTCATTGATAAGAAAAAGGAGGCATAGATGGCAGGTTTAGACTACTTCGCGGTTGAATCCACGGAGGATGGTGCCGACAACTACAATAAAATCGCAACAACCGTTCTGCAGGATCATAACCTGCTCTCGATCGTTGAGGGTCTGCATCTCTATATCGATCCTGCGTATCCGTTGTTCGTCGCAACCGGTCTGATCCGTCCACCGCGTGCGGCCATCAGAGTTTCGGATGTAGGGAATGTTCTTGTGCAGGATGGAAAAGCAACGATTTCCGTTGGTGATGAGACCTATCTTGCTCCAATGCTTGCCATGCTGTGGAAACGCCTTGGTCACGACAACGTGGATCAGCCTGATCGGTTCACGGTTATCATCAGCAACGTTGATATTCCCAAAGATATTGAAAACTGGGTTGTTATTGATCCCGCGGAGTCGTTGTTTAAGGATTTGATCTATGCAATCCAGGTAATTGCACCGGAGGGGTTCAAGGTTCGCCGTGAGAATTACGGGTCCGATCGTTTCTCCTATGCGGCAAGTGAGAATACACTCCCGGCTGAGGATGTTGATCGGATTATCGCTGACAGATTCAAACACATGGAGGAGGAGCTGCGATGATTCTTGTTCCGGTTACCTACAAGGGAGGTGTGTACCGGCTTGATGAGGTTGTTGACTACATCGAGGATCTCGGCGGTTACATCGTTCAGCGTCACAATATTGCTAACGAGGTTGTGCTGCAGGTACTGATGCCGCAGGAAGATATTGAAGGGCTCAAGGAGTTCTCCCGTCCGCTCGCAGGGGAGGTGCAGACGTCACCGCTAGTTGGGACCGAGATAGCGGTCGTGATCCCAAGTCTTGAGATTCATCATCTGCCGCACTCTGCCTGTGATGTTGCCGAGTACCTGCGTAGCCATGGCTCAAAATCAAACATCCTCGGCATGGCCAGAGGATTTGGCAAACGCATCTCACAGATCAATGACGAAGAGCGTGACCTGATCAACGAGCATGACATGGCCATCTATGTACTTGGCAACTTTGCATCCTGTATTGAGAAGAAGTTCCCGAAACTTCGCCGCGGAATTACCGTGCCGATCATTTTGACTGGCGGTCCGTCACGTGAACAACTGGAAAAGCAGACCGATCCCCCGGTGGAAGGATATGTTGGAGGTCTTGGGAGGTTCATGCACCGGACACAGACCGAGGCGGATATTCACCGGCTTGATCTGGTGATTGAGGAGGTGGAACGTGTTATCTCCGAGAAACGAAAAGAGTTGTCCCACGATCCCCTGTCAGTATCACCGGCACGGATTCAGGACATGATCAAGCAGGAGATCCCGGAGATCGAGGACGTGTACTCCCCGTCACCGATTGCGGTACAACTAACCGGTCTGCGGGTAAAACTTGCATATGAAGAGTATGCACAGCGTATCCGCGATCTGGTAATTGAAGGCGACATTACGGTCGGCGATGTTGCTGATGTTCTTCCGTCACGGATGCGGAATTATATTCTGATCAGGATCCGTCCCCTTTCAGAGACGAACATTGTGGTGTAATCATGGTAGAGTTCGATTTGGATTTCCAGGATGCTATCCGCGAGGTTGAGGAGAAAGGGGCGAAAGCAACCGCAGCAGAATGGCTGGCTCGTGTTGAGGCAGAGTACGGGACTGCTCCGTTAATTTACAAAAAACTCGAGGACTCTCCCGAGGCGTTGATCTCACATCTTCTCTATAAGAATGCCGTGAATCAGATGAGCAGTCTGGAACCAAGAGTTGTTGAATTGATCAGCCTTGCAGTGGGGGCAGCACTTCGCTGTGATCACTGTACGGCATATCACATGCAGGTTGCAAAGAAGATGGGTATTCCCAAGGAGGAGATATTGGAGGCTGTCCTGGTTGCAGGACTTCTTGCAAACTCATCCGTTCTGGCAAATGCCTATCGTGTTGTGATACCTGATGCTGCCAAACAACCGTGTGGGGCAAGCTGCTCTATTTCCGGAATTCCTGCCAAAAAAGAAGAATAATTTGTCATCATACTCAGGATTTTATAGGGTCCTGTCTTCAATTTTTTAGTATTCCCTTTGGGATATGCCGGTTTTTGAAGGGATACGTAATCGTTTTTGCGTTTGTTTTTGTTCTGGTCTGATGATTTTCTGCCCCCAGTACTGTACTAGAACTGATACAATTCATCATCCCGAGAGTAAAGAGGAGACACGAGACCTATCTTTCTCAACTCGTACATAATTTCGACGACGACGTTCCTCATGAGTGGCTCGGCAAATCCAACTTTCCTTGGCGACACTTGTGCGGATAAAAAACGATCTCATAAACCTGCATAAGGTTTCTATCGGGGGTTACAGCCGGAGTCATCATCGTTCATCTTCTGGTGGGCATGACTGATCGTCTGCGGCATAGTGGTGATTGGAACATTGCGGAACTAAAAAATATTTTTTTCAGATCAGTGACACATCCGTTGTACCTCTTTCATGTGCGAAGATGTGGCTTTGTCACTCTTTTTTCATCAGACTTCCGAGGAAAAGATCTTCATCGGGTGCAATGGACTCGATGACTGCATTTTCTGCAAAAATGTACGGATAGCCACGTACAAGCACTACAGGTACACCTTCATTTGCCTCACCCATCAGAAGCTCTGCTGTTGATGCAAGCGAATCGGCAATTGCCCTGCGTGTTACCTGTAATTCATGTCCGAAGAGATCGGGTTTTCCCCGCTCATCAGTGATGGGGAGAATGCCGGAACATCCGATTGCAACCCCGGAAACGCCGAGCCGCATTGCATGTGTACGCGAGTCTATAATGATTACTGCAACCTCTTTTCCTGTACGGTTTAGGATCTCTTTCCGGATACGTGCAGCACTTGCATTTGCATCCTTTGGCAGCCGCGTAACCCAGCCGTCCGGTGCGTTGGACTCATCCACCCCGGCATTTGGAAGAACCAGATTTCCCCGTGCAGCAAGAAGGAATCCGGGGATACCACCGAGGATCTCATCGCTTTCCGCAATGACAATCTCTGCGATTCGCGGGTCAAGACTGTACTGTTTTGCAAGTTCTCTGGCTTCTTTTCCGGGTGTAATATCGGTCAACCGGATATTCCGCCCCTCCGTTGTGGACAAGGGAGACTCTGCGAACAGGAGAATATCTCCGTCGTGAATCTCTCCTGCATCTGTTTTCGCAAGGCCTGTAATCACCCGGCCAACAATGTCGTCTCCCGGCTCAAGAAGACCTGTTTCAACCCCATAGACGGAAAACCCCGGATTCATGTATGATCTATTGTGTCTGTATCTCAAAAAAACGTGATGGGAATGTGCGTCAGCGGGCTATCTGGCGGATATGTTCGTCAGATAGTTTGACCAGATCTTTCTGTCCGGCAAGATCCGCAACACTGCGTACTGCTTCCAGGAGATGAACGGAATCTTCTAAAAAGCTGAGTATATCTGCGGGGAAGAGATCAATTCCGTATTCATCAAGGAGATGATTGTGAATCTCTTTATGGTTAAGTCCCATCTCTCGAAGTTCCAGAATCGCGATCACAAATTTTCGCTCCGGGCATCCGCAGAGCGGAGAGTCACGGCAGTTACACTCGAGAAAATCTTTGTAAAATCGGAGTACCTGATCCCGTGTTCCGGGATCTAGACTGTCGATGTTCATTGAACCGGTAATGGCTTCCAGATTTGCCGGGTGAAAGGCACCATCCGGTAACCGGTATCCTGCTGCCCGCTGAAGTTTTTTGATGTAGCGGAACCGGGCACGGCCTGCGATCACTGGGCTTCTCCGGCTTCCTCGTCGAAGTTCTTCAGAGACTTCATGGCATCGGCAATGCGTTCCACCTCAACAAGCCACTCATCAAAGAGCGTAGGCTCGTCGGTGTCCTTGACATATTTCCCGCAGCACGAGGCACCATTGATAACGGCTGCTCCAATGGAGGATGCCAGGTCCAGTGCCTTTTCCGGATCCTTTTCGAAGACCTTACGCCCTTCCTTTACGAGATTTTTGACTTCCTCACTTGGCGGGTATGCCTCTTCCAAATATTTCTGTCCGGCTGCAAACAGCACCAGCATGGATACCTGCATCGACCCGACAATCTCCGCTATTTCTGAGTCAGGCAGTTCCTCCATCACGATCTCCTCAACACCGCGGAGCTTGGTTCGTGCCTCTTCCAGAGAAATTCTTCCGTTCTGGTACAAGCGGATGATCTTGATTGTAGCAAGCGTGATGTCGTCGGAGAATCCGTCGAGAATACGGTATCCTTCCGGCATCTCATCGCTGTCTTCATCACCGGAGAAATCAGCCTCGGCAAGTGTGTTTAGCCAGTTGTCCCAGCGTTCCTGATTATAGAAGATATAAAACAGCTTTGCCGGTGCCTCTGGCTCGGCTGTTTTTTTAGAAGATTTCTTTGCAGCCATATCTCACTGTAAATAGTTCTGCCCTGATTCTTATAGATGTTGTGATATTCCTGTCGGAACTGGGTGTGCAATGGAGGATCCCTTTCTCAAGCCATTGCATATTTATTTATTCAGAGCAAATACTGAGTACTTCTGGATGTTCACAAAGTGAATGAAAAGTCCTCTTTGATTCCGGCAAAATTATCCTCGGTTTTGCAACAACATGCACCACTGATGATAGCACTCTCCGGCGGTCAGGACAGTCTTGTCCTTCTTGCAGCAGCAAAAGCTCTTGACCTTTCGGTCGATGCTGCCACGATCGTGTCGGAGTTTTCGGTTCCGGGTGAGATGGAACGGGCTTCTGAGATGTGCCGAAGGCTTGGAGTATGTTGGCATCCTATCGAGGTTTCGCTGCTCGACAATCCAGCGATCCGATCAAATCCTGTAGACCGTTGTTATCTCTGCAAACAGCAGCTCATGTATCCTCTTGTCGTACTTGCCAATGAGCTGGGGAGTACTGTCTGCGATGGTACGCATTCTGACGATCTTCCGGAAGAGAGACCAGGTTATGCGGTTCTGAAACAGCTTGGGATCCGTAGCCCGTTTGCCGATGCTGGTATTGGAAAATCCGAAATCCAGGCTCTTGGAGATATACTTGATATTCCCCGTATTCCGCCGTCATCATGTCTTGCGACCCGGATACCTTTTGGTGTACCGATTACCGCAGAACGTCTGAAACTGATTGCCGCAGCAGAAACCCTTCTGCGTGATCAGGGGATCTCTGGGATTCTTCGTGTACGTCTCATCGCGGACGAGGCAGTTGTGGAGGTTGAGGCGTGGGAGATGCAGAAAGCTTTGGCTCTTCTTGGTCAGATCGAAGATCTTGGTTTTTCTCATGTACGGGTTGCCGGATACACAGCAGGAGGTGTGGAGAGATGGAGACAAACACAGCAGTAATGGTGAGAATTGGGGAACTCTGGCTGAAGAGTGAGCAGGTAAAGAAACAGTTCATGGCATCGCTGATGCGCAACATTCGTGCGTCACTCGATGCAGCGGGGATCGAGTACAAGACCGAAGAGTATCGTGGCAGGATTTTGATCTATGGCGATGCGGAACGCATTGCAGCTGTCGTGTCACGTGTCTTCGGCATTGTGGATGTGAGTATCTGTACAACCTGCGGAAACTCGCCGGAAGAGATTGCCGCAGCGGCGGTAGCCGTGGCCGACGGAAAACTTCGTCCGGGAATGCGGTTTGCGGTACGGGCACGCCGTCAGCATGTTGGCGGATTCACCAGTCAGGAGCTTGCGCGGATCGTCGCGGATGCTGTCTGGGACCAAGTACCGGATTTCGTGGTGGATCTGGAACATCCCGAGTACGAGATCTTTGTTGAAGCACGTGAGTATGGTGGAATTGTCTATGACAGCCGTATTCCCGGTCAGGGTGGTCTGCCTCTCGGAACGGCAGGAAAGGCAATGCTTCTTCTTTCCTCGGGAATCGACTCTCCGGTTGCAGCATGGCTGATGATGCGTCGTGGCGTCGTTATTTCCGGTGTTTTCATGGACGGCGGAAGATGGGCAGGGCCTGCCACAAAGGATCTCGCACTTGATAATGCACGCATTCTTTCGACCTGGTCACCCGGGAAAAATTTTGCAGTCTGGGTTGTTGATATGGAACCGTTTTTTGCGGCGATGACTACATCCTGTGACAGACATTATACGTGTATCTTCTGCAAACGGTTTATGATGCGGGTTGCAGATGCACTTGCATCGCGGGGCAAGTTTGACGCCCTTGTTTCCGGGGAAAATCTTGGGCAGGTTGCATCACAGACGATCCAGAATATGCGTGTGATTACTGAGTCTGTGAAGACACCAATCCTGCGGCCGATACTTACGTATGACAAAGAGGAAACAGTTGCCATTGCCCGGAAAATAGGTACATTTCATGAGAGTCCGGGTGATACCGGATGCCGGGCTGTTCCGAAAAAACCTGCCACGAGATCCTCTGTTGAACTTATTGAGAAAGAGGAGACGAAGCTGGATCTTGCAGAACTGATTGAACAGGCTTGTGCATCAGCTGAGTTGTGGATTGCACGAGACGGTACTATTTCCCGAAAGATGATTGAGACCTGATGGTTTTTTTCATCCTGCTGTTTTTTTTGTAACGGATATTTTTCTTTCTGGATAAAAGTCTTACACAGTTTTCCCGTTTGGGATCTGTTATAAAATGCATCAGAAAAAACGTACTAACAAATTTCATCAGATAATTTCAGGAAAATATGGATAATGCCACAGCATATCTTTGCTGCGGCATTCGACGTATCTCAGCAGGGAGATGTTCGAACTTATCCAAAGAGTGCGCCAAGGCCTGCCATGGCGTCCTCTTCTTCCTCTTCCTTGCTCTCTTCCGGTGCTGCTGCCTCTTCTGCTGCTGCTGCTGCCGGTGCTGCTGCACCTGCTGCTGCAACTGCAACCGGTGCTGCTGCTGCCTTGGAGATTGCTTCCTCGATGTCGACACCGTCAAGTGCAGCGATAAGTGCCTTTACACGGGAGTCGTCAACTGCGATACCTGCGGCAGAGAGAACTGCCTTAACCGATTCTTCATCCACAGTCTTTCCTGCGGAGTGAACTAACAGAGCTGCGTAAATGTACTCCATTTTATCTTCACCTATTTTGTATGATAATTATGCCTTCAGGGCGTTTGCTTGTCTGTATGCCTTGCTGATGATCATCTCGATGACGCCCTTCTCGTAGATTGGGGCCTCCACACCAAGGTTCCGTGCCTCACGGACAGCCTTTGCAATCTGAGCCTCAGTGATCTGTGCACATGGGGTCGGAATGGCTGCGTTGACTGCGAGGTTGAACACCTGCTGTGCTGCAAGAGTGATCTTTGCCTTGTATGCCTCTTCGTCAATACCAAGAACATCCGGCAGATAAATCTCGCCTTCGTAGACGACGGCCAGAAGTGAGAGACCAACCGGCATTGGCTTGATATCAAGCTTTGCCAGAACGTCTGCCTGTTTCTTGCTGATAGCCTGGCCTGCTTTTACAACGGTCTTGGTCTCTTTAATTTTGACCTTACCGCCGTCAATAGCTGCCGGGATACCTGCCTGCTGGAGTTCTCCGACGATCGGTCCGGGCTTGAAGGAAGTTGGTCCTGCAGGGACAACGATATCCTCAGGAGCGACCTCGCCTGCTTTTGCGGAACGCTTTGTTTTCGTCTGCTCAAGGGACTTGAACAGCTTGAACGGGTTTCCGTCGGCGAAGATCAGTGCAGAGTGCTCACTTACGTGGCCGTTAAGGTCAAGGAAGTGACCGCCAAGCTCATTGAATGCATGCTCAACAAGCGTGTTTCTTGCAACCTTCACAACTGCACTGCCGTGCAGGTTCCTGCGGATCTGCTGGAACTGTCTTGCGGGAATTCCGTAGACATCCACCAGGCCGATAAGCTCGTGCTTTCCGGCGTTCTCCACAATCGATTCAACTTCTTCGCGTTTCCACGCGGGAAGGTGGTGGGTATAAATTGCCATGTTTACATCACCTTCACAGCGGGACCCATCGTAGTCTTGACGTAGACGGAACGAATGTTTAATTCGCCGTTTTCGAGTCTTCCCAGTACTCTCTTTAAGACCGCATCGACGTTCTCGGCAACTGCCTCCGCACTCATGGCGGTGTTTCCGATCTTTACAGACATGTTCAGTCTGTCCTTGGACCGGATCTTGACGGAATTCCGAAGACGCTCAACGATCGGAGTAATGTCCTGACCCATCGGGATCGGCTGCGGCATTTTGCCGCGGGGACCGAGCCTCTGACCGAGCCAGCGACCAACAAGTGGCATGACCGCAGTCTCTGCAAGGAAGTAGTCATACTGACCTGCGAGCTTACGTGCCTCACGCGGGGCACCACCCAGACGCTCAATCTCTTCAGGACCGATAATGATATCGACACCTGCGTTGCGAGCCTGGGACACAATGTCTCCCTTACCCAAGACAGCGATCTTTTTGACGCCTATTGCCTGTGGCAGAAGAATCGTCTCATCAATACGGTTTTTGGGCTGCGCCATGTCCACGTGCTTGAGATTGATAGTAATATCAATACTCTCCTGGAACTTCCTCTTGGGCGCCTGCTCCATTGCTGCCGTAACAGCGCTGATAATTTGGGTCTTGTCAACCATTTGATGAAGCCTCCATAGTTCTCGACCGGAATTTGTCCGATCTCCTATGGTTGTTCTCTACTACTGTACATTTTTCGCGGGATTCTTTCACCCGCTACCCGTTTGAAGCCGGACACAGAACTTTATGCAAGCTGTGCGTCGTACTCGCCTGCATTGACTGCGGCAATTGCGGCTTTTGCCGTCTTGCCGTCGATGGTCACACCAACGGAAACGCAGGTGCCCATGACTTCCTTGACCGCGTTTTTCAGGTCGTAGGAAAGCATGCTCTCCATCTTCATCTTTGCAATGCGAATGACAGCTTCAAGCGGCAGATTACCAACTGCCTGAGTGTTCGGAGTGCCGGATCCCTTCTCGATTCCCGCTTCCTTCATAACAAGTGCGGTTGTCGGGGGAATACCGACTGTTAACGTGACGTTCTTTTTGTCATCGACTGTAACCGTTACCGGAACAGACATACCGTTGAACTCAGCAGTCTTCTTGTTGATGTCATCAACGACTGCCTTCACGTTGATCCCAAGGGGACCCAGTGCTGGACCAAGTGGTGGTCCTGCAGTTGCTCTACCGCCAGGTACCAGTACCTCGACAGTTTCTGCCATTGTATCACCGTATGTCAGTACAGACCTTCAAAGGTCTGCCTAACATTGGTTCAATAAGGTCGACGTATGAGAACATAAAGGTAGTGGGTGATAGGGTTCTTCTTGGGTAGTGCAGTGTATTCTGCAACGTCTATTCCCGTTTGTACAAATGGTGTTGTTAACGGATTATCTGGTTCTTCAAAGCAATTTCTATCTCTGAAATGTATTGTAACGTACACTGGAGAGATATTGCTGCAAACAGATCGCGCAGACCTATTTCAGGATCTAAAAAATGGATTGGGATTTACTCGTGGCTGCGATCGATTACGCGCACATTATCGCCGCGCACGGTGATTGGAATAGGAACAATTGACTCATACAGTTCAACGGTGATCTCTTCTTTGGTGTGGTCTACACGCTTGACCACTGCCTTTTCACCTTTGAACGGCCCTGCGATCAGTTCAACAATTGTTCCTTCTTCGATACCGGAGACTGCCGGTTTGGGTACAAGGAAGTGTTTGATCTCTTCCATCGACGTTTCGCTTTTCAGAACAACACGTGCATGAGCAATAGTCTCTACCAGCTCTTCAATGCGCGCGTGTTCCTCTGGGCTTTCCACAAAGACATAGCCCTTAATATCCTCCGGAACCACTACAGCTGTCACGACAACATCCGTCATGTTATTCTCGATTGCCTCGCGGATATTATCTGCAACCGTCCGCTCGTGCTTGGATGTTGTTTTAATTATGTAGTAATGGTTGCCAAACTCTGAATCAGTCATAGTTTCACGGGAGCAGGTAGTGGAAGACCAGGTAAATGATGAAACCGAGAACTCCGATTACCGCAATACCGGCTGCGGCAACTGCGGAGATCTTGAAGAACTCATCCTTTGTCGGTCTGCGTGCAAGTTTTAATACACGCAGGTACTTGCGGAAGAACTCGGAGATACTCTGTTTGGAGACCTCCGGCATCTTTACGTTTACAGCAGAGGATGCTGCCTTCTTTTCAGTATTTTTTTCATCTGCCAATATATTCACCTCAGGAAGTCAATCTCAAACTTGGATTTCTGAACCTGACTTGATTGTGATGCCGTATATGTTTGCTCCTGCTTACCATAAATCTGTGGGGACTGAACACCCGTTACAATAAGCATTGTCCGCATGCGGCCTTCCATCTCCGGGTCAACCTGAACTCCCCAGATAATCCGTGCTCCGGGATCAATCCGCTGGTAAACTTCCTGTACAACACCCTCTGCCTCAAACATCGTCATGTCTGGACCGCCGATTACATTGATGAGTGCGGCGGTTGCGCCGGTTATGTCAACATCCAGCAGTGGTGAACGAAGTGCTTTCTTGATAGAGTCGGTTGCTTTGTCCTCGCTGTCGGATTCACCCATACCGATCATAGCAATTCCGCCCTGTTCCATGACAGTACGGACATCGGCAAAGTCAAGATTTACCAGACCCGGCAGGGTAATCAGTTCGGTGATTCCTTTTACGGCACGCATGAGAACTTCATCGGCAACTTTGAATGCCTGTGAGAGAGGCAGACGCGGGACTACCTCAAGGATGCGGTCATTTGGAATGACGATGACGGTGTCAGCAACCTCACGTAACCGCTCAAGACCGATCTCCGCATTCTCCATGCGGGTTGCGCTTTCACTTGTAAACGGAAGTGTGACGATTGCAATTGTCAGTGCCCCCACTTCTTTGGCGATCTTCGCAACAATTGGTGCACTGCCGGTACCGGTTCCACCACCGAGACCTGCGGTGACAAACACCATGTTCGATCCATTGAGGGACTGGCGGATGATATCCTCGCTTTCCAGTGCTGCCTCTTCACCACGCTGCGGCATTGCGCCGGCACCGAGTCCTTTTGTTGTCTGGCGTCCGATCAGGATGCGTTTTCCAACCCGGCCGCGGAGCATTGAGAGGTGCTGGGCGTCAGTGTTCAGTGCGTAAATTTCTGCGCCTTCAACACCTTCTTCGAAGATGCGTGCAACGGTGTTGGATCCTCCGCCTCCGCAGCCGACAACGGTAATCTTTGTTTTCAGAGACTCAAGGATGTCATCAAATTCATCGTCATCGTCACTCTGTGTTGCTGCCGGCGGCGTGTACTTATACTGACTGGAAAAGTCGATCTCCTGTTTGGGAGCTGCCTGTTCAATGACCGGTCTCGGTGTCGGAACTGGGGTTGTACGGACCGGTTCGGGTGCAGGACTTTCATATTTGGTGGATGTTTGTTCCTTGCGGGGTGTGAGTTCTACCTCATCCTCTGCATCATATATTGCGGAGACTGCGCTGTTGTCGCGTGCGGCTTCTTCAAACCGCTTGCGTGATAGTGCTTCTTCTACGATTGATCTCATGAGTAATTCTCCAATCCCGGGATATGGATGGTGGACAGAACCGTTTTTGTTACCATCTCCGGCGTGACTGTTCTGCCGTCCGGAAGTGTTACAGATTCTCCTGCCACAAGTTTTCCGAAGAGCGGACCAGACGGGACACCCTGCGTGCGCGCGAGCCTGGCGTCAAACTGCCGACGGGTTATGGTGATTCGGTCACCTTCCACCGTAGTATCCTGTGTACGTGTTATTTGTTGGATTGATAAGGCTATTAAATCACCTGCTATATCACGGCGGCGGGATACATCCGTTAAGAGGATCGGGAGAACTTTTCCGCTTTTACCGGTGGTGTGGAACACCCCTCCGATGCGATCCAGTTCTGCAAATAATATCTCTTCTCTGCCGTTAAACGCCTCATTGAAAAAATCATCGGGGAAAATGATTGATGCAGGATTTCCGGCGGCGATTTCTCCGTGGGGGAACAGTTTTACTGCCGGATCGATCTCTTTTGCAAAGGAAAGATACTCTGTCCATACTTTCCATGGCATGGTCCCAATCTTATGCAGATCTCCTTCTGTTATTTCTGGAATTCCTATCTCTTTCAGCAACCCTTCAATGTGTGCGGCTTCTGATTTTGACATCGCTTTTTTATCAACGTGCGCGGCGATGGCACCGCTTTTTACAATCATCTGCCGGATAATTTCAGTATCTGCACCTGCAATGTTTCGCGTGTGCATCATGTGGCCGAATGCTCCGCGTGTTTCCAAAGAAATTGCTGTTTGCCTGACGGCATAATGCGTTCCGCCAAATCCGATCAGGGGAATGATCTCTTCACTTGGATCTGCCATGAGGACACTGGTTGCAGCTGCACGGATAGCTTCCATGTTTTGCCATTCTGCTTCTGTGCTGCCGACCTCTACAAAGAAATAGGGTACATGGATATTGGTTGGACCGTGATGTGTAATTTCGTACGACACTCGGAACCCCTCAGGTGCATATTTCTGGTGGTTGCGCAGTATAGCACGCATCCATGCAGGGGCTGCAAGACCAAGTTCGCGGGGACTGCCCCCGAGATCTGCAGTGGTGAAGTTTCCTGCTGGATGAACGGTTAATACCGGGACTGGGTTGACGCTTGAGTGTCGTGCAAGAAAGATAACGAGGTCTGCGTCTGGGCTGGTGATTGCATCGCTTGCGTTGATGATGCGTTCGTTCCACGTACGGAAGGTTATCTGATGTTTGGTGAGGAGCGGCCATCCACCTTCAGGCGGATGTTGAATGAGATCGTCGATTGCGGCACGGAGGTTTACTCCGGCAGTATCAACGGTGGAGTGGATGATATCGATCTGCATCTGGTAAGAGTTTAGGGTGTGGGAAATGATGTGTGTTTCTCCCTGGACTCTGTTTCAAAAAAATGTACTCAGATATAGCCGATACCCGTGATCTGGCTGATGATCCACAGTACCACAAATATTACCGGAATATGTGCCAGATACACGGCCAGTGTTACTTTGCCGTTCCCGATGCGAGAAAAAAATTTTCCAACTTTCCCTGCGTTTGGAAACCGGAAACTGCGTATTCCGTTTGGATAGAAGATATCACCGAGTGCAATACCTATCAGCAAAACACCAAACCAGGGGAAAAGCGGGAAGTAGTCCTGCGTTGTATCGGTAAACTCTGCGCCGTGGATCCCCAGCGGATACAGCCATTCCGGTGCGGTAATCTGGGGGATCAGCAAGATACCGATGAGAACGATGATAATTCCTGGAAGTATATTCCACTTCCCAAACCGCAAAAACGGCAGGGACAAAAGGATTGAGATACTTAGCATATGCAGGAACCCAAACTTCACATACACATCATTATGGAGGATAAGTTCTGCACCAATCTTGGTGACTATTGTTATACCTATTGCAACAATGAACAGAAACAGCGCTTTGATGATGATGGAACGGTAGTACTCTTGGGTTGTTCTCCCTTTTTTTCTGGCGTGCCGCAGAATCAGTGCCACTCCTGCGATGAGGACGAATGATGCTGATGCAATGTTGATCGTCCCGTAATAGGTGAGAAACTCCTCGTCCTCAACAATCATATGGAAGATTACCATACAGGCAAGAAGATGGTATACAATCATCCCGATGAGGGCAATACCCCGGATTGCATCCACCTCCCAGTATCTTTCTCCCATAGTCTCCCGTCCTATTTGGTTTTGATCATTATATATTTTGTATATTGACGAAGTTCTCCATCCATTGTTAGATGTCAGATCAGAAAAAATATTTTTGAAATTTGATGTGGGAAAAATATACAATGATGCTGAGTAACATCAGTTCATTTTGATGGATCAGGAATACTTATTCTCCACATTCAGCATCTTTTTTAGGCCGCTCCGGTTTTACGTATGTGATAGCAAACGTTTCTGTCCCGCGTTCCTCTGGTGTTGCACAGGCTGAGTACTCTGTTGCAAGTGACAGTCCTCCGAATTTACACAACTCCACGCACTGGCTACAGATGATGCACCGGAACCTATCAATCGTCCATGTGTTTTTCGCACGGTCCACGACAATCGCCTGTGACGGGCAGCGTTTCATACAGATTGTACATGACCGGCACTTTGACGGATCGAATACAATATGGCCACGGGTTGCATCAAAATGTTTTGCAGGCTCTGCCGGAAATGTTGTTGTCACCGGTTTATGTGTAACCTGCTTCAGGATGGTTTTCAGCATCTTCATCAGTCTCACCTCTCCATGCACCCGATGCACGGATCGATTGTCAGTACAATCTGCGGGACATCCGCAAGTTCTGCCCCGGCAAGCATGGCGACCAGTGACGGAACGTTTGTCAGGGTCGGTGTCCGCACACGGAACTGTGTCAGGTACTTTGTACCGTTTCCACGGAGGTAATGTATCACTTCGCCGCGTGGCTGTTCTGAACGGCTGAAGTACTCCCCATCCGGATTACCTTTCACCGGTACTGCGACCTCGCCATCCGGCATTGCGGCAATCACTTTGTGGATGATCTCTGCGGACTGGAACAGTTCTTTGCACCTTACTTCGCAACGAGCATATCCGTCACATCCGTTTGCAGTAACCGGCTTAAATCCGATGTCCTGATACGCCAGATATTCGGATGTCCGGACGTCCTGTGCAAGGCCTGATCCCCGTGCGACCGGCCCGACCGCTCCAAGATTGTATGCGTCTTCTGGTTTTAGAATCCCTTTCCCGATCAGCCGTTTCTTCATTGTGTAGTCGTTCAGGAATACATTTACCATTTCCTGCATCTCCGCCTCAATACCCTCGAGTCGTTTGTCCATTCCGGACAGGAACTCATTTGTCACATCTCGGCGGACACCTCCCACTTTGCAGACTCCCTGAATTACCCGCCCGCCGGTGGTTGCCTCCAGCTCGTTTAAGATCGATTCGCGAATCTTCCATGCATTGTAGAAGAGACTCTCAAATCCAAGTGCATCTGCGAAGAGGCCTAACCAGAGCAGGTGGCTGTGAATACGCGAGTATTCCCCCCACATTGTCCTGAGATAGTTGGCACGCTCTGGAATCTCAATACCCATCAGTCCCTCTACACCCTGACAGAACGTGGAGGAGTGGGTGAAGCTGCAGATACCGCAGATACGTTCTGCAAGATAGACGAAGTCTGCATACTCGCGGCGGTCCACGAGGCTCTCCAGCCCACGGTGTACATATCCTATGGACGGGATTGCCTCGACCACATGCTCATCCTCGATTACGAGATCAAGGTGAATCGGTTCGGGCAGTACCGGATGCTGCGGCCCGAACGGTACAACAGTTCGTTTTCCTGTCATGAGGCTCCCTCCTTCGTAACTTTTGTCACCGTTGGTGCTGGTTTTTCCTTCTTAAACGGATACTGTATCTTTGTACGGATGAATGTTCCTCCAAAATCAAGCGTCATTCCGGTGAACGTAAATCCGTAGAGATCATGAATCTCGTTTTCGTACACAAATGCTCCCCCATATGATGCACCTATTGATGGAATCACTGTTCCCTCCGGAACTGTGAGACGGTAGTGTACCAGATCGTTTTCCTTGTCAAACGAGTAGGTGATATCATACTCTTCGGCCGCAGCAGTGCAGGTAATCACCACAAGACGGCGCCCTTCGGCTTTCATATCAGCCGCGATTTTTTCAATTCCTGCAGGGGATGCAGGGATAATTTGCATCGTCATAGTGATCCTCCGCTGTCGAGCACAGCACGTTTTTGTTCAAGAACACCTATTGCTTTGACCACTCCTTCAATGAGTGCTTCAGGCCGAACCGAGCAGCCCGGTACATATACATCCACCGGAATGACCGTATCAACACCGCCGGAAACGTTGTAACAGTCGCGGAACACGCCTCCGGACGAAGCACAGATTCCTACTGCAACAACAACTTTTGGTTCTGGTATCTGATCGTAGAGGTTTTTCAGCACCTCTTTGTTCTGCTCGTTCACACTGCCAGTCACCACAAAAATATCTGCGTGGGCAGGGTTACCGGTATTGATAATGCCGAACCGTTCCACATCGTACAACGGCGTCAGTGCTGCAAGGATTTCAATATCGCATCCGTTACAGCTGGACGCGTTGTAGTGCAGAAGCCAGGGGGACTTTCCTGCTGAGCTC
Source organism: Candidatus Methanocorpusculum faecipullorum (assembly GCA_018883755.1). Classification (GTDB taxonomy): domain Archaea; phylum Halobacteriota; class Methanomicrobia; order Methanomicrobiales; family Methanocorpusculaceae; genus Methanocorpusculum; species Methanocorpusculum faecipullorum. Next base: position 19,821 of record JAHLFR010000003.1, on the reverse strand, counting down.
ATCCAATCACACCTCCAACAAATCCGATCACTGCAATGTTAATCACACCAAGGATAACTGTTGCAATCCACAGACTCTTCACTGTCATCTGCCATGTTACCCGCGGGAAGAGGTTGTCCATGAGTATTTCAAGGAAGTAGCAGATGATAACTACGATAATTCCAAGAATCGGATTTCCTGCAAAGAACAAAAATATCAGTGCAAGAATCAGAATCGTCTCGTACCAGTGCGCAATCTCCACTTTTGCAAGCGTTTTTCCAGAAAGTGACGAGGTCACACCTTTTACCAGCTCCTGGTGGGCGTGGTGAGATGTGGAGATGTCGAACGGTGACTTGCGCAGTTTCAGTGTCAGTACTGCAAAGAGAGCGAGGAAGACACCTGGCAGATAGATGATTGCCGGAATTTCTTCTTTGAGAATGTCTGAGACAAAGAAGCTGCCTGTCACCATGAAAAATCCTGCGGCAAGGAGGATCAACACCGGCTCTGCAACCATTACACCGATCAGTTCACGCTCAGCGCCCACTGTTGAGTAGGGGGCGTTTGCCGCATACGCTGCAAGAATCAGGAACGTGTGTGCGAGTGCCAGGGCAAAGACGACCAGCAGCAGATCACCGCCCGCAAACAGCAGTGCGCCGGAGAACGCAATCAGTACCAGATAGGCTGTGGTGAAGATTTTTTCCACCGGATTTACGAATGCAGGTTCTTTGTGCCAGAGTTTGCTGATATCATAGAACGGCTGCAAAACCGGAGGGCCGCGCCGGCTCTGCATCCGTGCTGTAAGTACGCGGTCAACTCCTGCAATCAGTCCGCCGACTAGCGGAGCAAGAATCAGGAACAGAACCGCACCGGTTGCTGCAAGTATCAGATTCATATCATCACCCCCAGAAAGGCGAGTACAAACATGACAATGATGAGGAGAATGGAGATGATCCACGCAGGTTTGATCAGTATGGCTTCCCCACAGTACTCTTCCATATAGTAGTTCGAGGATTTTGCTTCTTTGTACACACCAAGTGATCCATGGAATCTTCCGTTCTCATCTACTCCGCGTCCGCAGAGGTACGGCGGGAGTGTTTTACCGGAAACAGATCCAAAGTGTGCTGCAAGTACGAGGACTGCAAGGATCACAAACATGATAGCAATCATGAGAATATTATCGGGAAGCATTGCTCCGGTTTCTGAAAATCCTGCATAGATATCTGCGAGATATGGCTCGACAAAGTACACTGTAATTGCAGCAAAGCCGATGCAGCAGAGAATTGTAAAGACTCCTGTGGCAGTTACCGCAATCTTTTCAGATGTGTGCAGCATAGTATCCGGTTCCTGCGGGTGGTTCATGCGCATGAACAGTTTTCCAAGCCACTTCGTCCAAAAGAAGATTGTAAATGCACTGCCGAATGCAAGGAGGATGACAAATGCCCAGCCGAACGGCGCTTCCAGGAATGCAACAATCGCTGCCCATTTGGAGATGAGCATACCGAATGGTGCAAGATACATGCCGCAGATCCCGATGACCATCATTGTTGCCAAAAGCGGGAGCCGTACAAGCAGTCCGTCCATGTCTTCAATGTCACGGCTGTCGATTTTGTGTTCAACTGCACCGACGCACATAAACAGGAGTGCTTTTGCAACCGCGTGGAAGATTATCAGGAGAATCGCTGCCATGACAGCCTCAGGTGTTCCGATTCCGGCACAAGCAGTGATCAGGCCGAGGTTTGCAATCGTAGAGTATGCGAGTACTTTCTTTGCGTTACTTTGCGATATGGCAAGTGCTGATGTAACAAAGAAGGTGAAGACACCTATTGCTGCAAGGGCAAGGCCGACAGCGGTCTCTGAGAAGACCGGTGCGAACACGACCAGCAGATAGACACCGGCTTTTACCATAGTACTTGAGTGAAGCAGAGCGGAGACCGGCGTCGGGGCAACCATTGCACCGGTGAGCCATGTTGAGAACGGCATCTGCGCTGCTTTTGTAAGACCAGCAACGGCGATAAGTGCTGCAGGAATGGTGAGGGCTGCCATGTCATGGTAGCTAATAATGTCTGTGATGCTGAGGAGTGTTGCCCCAAACGGATCAGTTTCCAGGAGAGAGATGATCGCAAGCGTGAATGCAATCCCTCCGATGAGGTTCATCCATACTGCACGGAATGAGTTGGTGACCGCCTCGGGTGTTTTTGAGTATCCAATGAGGAGGAATGAACAGAGTGTTGTTACTTCCCAGAAGCAGAGGATCCACATGAGACTATCTGAGAGAACGATTCCAAACATTGCTGTCAGGAAGGTGAAGAGCATTGCAAAGAAGTACGGCTTGCGGTCTGCAACTTCTGTATGATGGTGGTGATAGTCTTTCATGTAGCCGAGGGCATACACACAAATGAGTGTTCCAATGATGCCGATGATCAGCACCATGATGGCTGACAAATTGTTCACGGTGAATGCGGTTGAGATGATGACGGACTCGGCATAGATCAACTCCAGAACAAGCAGCAGGGCAAGCTGGATTAGGGCGAGAGCAAGCGGAAGAATCCGCCGGTATTTGAGAGAAAGTGCGATGATTGCAAGGGCAACCACGAGCTCTACGATGAAGAGGCCGACGCTTATCACTTTGGCAGATTCCAGGGCAATCGTTATCGGGGCAGGACTTGACCATGCAAGATAGGCAAGGTAGAGGGATGCCGCAATAAGAACTGCCGAAACAACACCGACGATACCGTTGCGAATGGAGTCCCTGTTCAATACCGCAAGAAGAACTGCGGCAAACAGGGGAACCAGCAGCAGTATGAGGATGGCTACAAGTTCCGGCGGGTACATAATATCACTTGTTGAAAGTATGGGTATTGATCATTATTAATCATTCTAATATCTTCCAGGAGAGAATATGGGGCCGTTTTGTATTTCTCTTCGAAACCCTGTACTTTTGGTGATCCCCATCTCTTTTTGTAAACTCCTTCTGCTGAACCTTTCGAGATATTGTGCCGCGGTATTGCTCTATAAGAAGGCATAAGACCTGCAACAACAAACAATCAACCGTTATGGGTGAGGATGTGGCAGGCAGTTCGATGCCCCTGGATATTCTGAATACCTTTTACTCCGGTGAAAATCCTCTGTGCGTCATGCAAAACCTTTCCGAGGATCAAAACCGCAGAAAAATTATCATCGTTTCTAATCAGCGTTTGATGTACTTTGAGGAGAACGCGACCGGCATGTATGATGAGACGTTGTACGCGTTTGCCCGTATTGATTCTGTTATTTTTCATGAAGGCAAAAAATCCTCTGAGCTGAAAATCGTCGATACTGACGGTTCGATACTGAAGATTGGCTGGCTCTTGAATGAGGAAGCGCAACGGGTTCTTCTGACGCTGCAATCGGCAATGAATGATCTTGGGACTGCTATGGTATCCCTTGATCGTAGAAAGCCGATGTTTTCCGGCGAGGAGTGGATCCTGAAAAAACCTCTTGATTACCTGACCAAGACGGTAAAATCAGATGCTCCTCCCATGACAGAGAGTTACATCGCCCCTATCCTCCCCAAAGACGAGGCAGAGGATTGTGACGGTTCGCAGGAACTGTTTGAGGGGGAGGATGATGTAATCCCTGCATCTGTGATCCAGCCAAAGGATGGAGAAATGGATCAGGCCACCGTAAGAGAGTGTTTGAAAGCTCTTCGGATACTGTATGATAATCAGGTTTTAACTGAGGAACAGTATAGGAAGCTGCGATTACCGCTCCTCGAGAAACTCGACATCTAATCTTTTTTTAAACAATCGGCAATATTTGTGCCGACAAAGACAGACTGATACGCAAAAAAGAAAAATTAAGCCACGTCCGGCACGAACTTCGTACCATAGTGGATGACACCGTCTGATCCTTCACGGTCCAGAACGCGGAATACCGATTTGACCGGCATGCCGATGTACACTTCTTCGGGTTCACAGACTATCTGTGTCGTCATACGTGCCCCTTCTTCCAGTTCAACAATCGCCAGAACATAGGGTTTCATGTCCGCATACTGATCGCTTGCCGAATGGACAACTGAGAAGGTCAGGACTTTTCCTTTGCCGGAACATTTGTGTTCGACAATCTTTCCATTCCTGCGGCAGTGAGGGCAGACCGAACGCGGCGGGAAAAATACTCTGCCGCAGGTCTCACACTTCGTACCGACCATATTGTATCTCTGGGGAATTGCTCTCCAGAATCGTGCAACTGTCATTGTTAGGCCCTCCTGAAAATATGTGACACAACGGTAGCACCAGTACCACCCACGTTCTGGGTCATACCAATCTCTGCTCCATCGACCTGGCGTTTTCCTGCTTCACCTCTCAGCTGCTGGACAACCTCCCAGACCTGCTTGATACCGGTTGCACCTACTGGGTGACCGCATGCTTTCAGACCTCCGGACGTATTCACTGGCAGTTTTCCACCGATCTGTGTTTCTCCTTCTTCGGTGAACTTTCCTGCCGTTCCTTTTGGAACAAATCCGAGATCCTCAATGGCACAGAGCTCTGCGATCGTGAAACAGTCATGAACCTCTACAAAGTCAATGTCTTTGCGTTCGAGTTTTGCCTGCTTAAATGCGGCGTTACCTGCGGCAACTGTTGCACCCAGGGTGGAAAAGTCGGGACGGTCATGAAGTGCAATTGTATCTCCTGCCTGAGCGGAGGCAAGAACCTTAATTGGCGTATCGGTAAACTCCTTTGCGCGTTCCATCGGGCAGACAATCACTACTGCTGCACCGTCTGAAACCGGGGAACAGTCGAAAAGCCGCAGCGGTGATGCAACGAGCGTGGATTTTATGACTGTTGACTGTGTGATCTCTGATCTGAACTGTGCATACGGATTACGTGCGCCGTGGTAGTGGTTCTTTACTGCAACCTGTGCCAGCTGTTCACGGGTAAGGCCGTACTTGTTCATGTAGTCACAGGCGATCATTGCATAAAGACCCGGGAATGTTGCTCCTGCAAAACTCTCCCACTCACGATCGGCTGCTCCGGCGAGGACATCGGTTGCATCCGAAACATCCGTCATCTTCTCAACACCTGCGGCGACAACCACATCGGACATGCCGGACGCTACTGCTGCAACTGCCTGGCGGAATGCAAGACCTCCGGAAGCACATGCTGCTTCCACACGGGTTGCCGGTACATGGAGTTCTCCACCGAGACCTACGTAATCGGCAACAAGAGCACCTACATGTTCCTGGCCAATAAATCTGCCAGCAGACATCGATCCGACAAACATCGCATCGATCTGTTCGCCTGCAACATTTGCATCCTCGAGGGCTGCAACACCTGCTTCCGTACACAGATCTCGGAACGAGGTATCCCAGCGCTCTCCAAATGCCGTAATTCCGGCACCAATAACTGCTACTTCTCTCATTTTTGCACCTCACACCTTGATCTTTCCTTTGTGGCGTGCGTACACCGCATAATCTAGATACTTTCCTGCGGCAAGCATTGCCTCAACGCTCGGTCCTTTGGTTCTGTCGATCTTGTCAAGAATCGCATCCGTTACAGTCAGATCAAATGCATCTGATCCTGAACCGCTGCCGTAACTTGTTATGAAAATACGATCTCCGGGTTTTGCGATATCAAGTACTGCTGCAAGTCCAAGGGGTACTGCACCACTGTAGGTGTTTCCAAGTCTTGGAGCAAGAAGTCCGGTCTTGATCTGATCATGTGTGAAACCAAGCATCGCAGCACCTTTCTGAGGGAACTTTGCGTTTGGCTGGTGGAACACCGCGTAATCGTAGTCCGCGGGCTTTGTACCCATGTGTTCCAGCATCATGCGTGCAGCACCAGTTACGTGCTTGAAGTATCCGGGTTCACCGGAGAACCGTCCCCCGTGGCGGGGGTAATCCTCACCTTCACGGCGCCAGAAGTCAGGCGTATCGGTTGAAAATGAACAGGTGTGGTTAATCACTGCAATTGGATCGTCGTTTCCAATCACGTATGCTGCGCCGCCGGCAGCTGCAGTGTACTCCAGAGCATCGCCGGGAGCGCCCTGTGCCGTATCCGCACCGATCGCAACCGCATACTTCATCATACCGGAAGATACCAAGCCCATTGCTGTCTGAATTCCGGCAGTTCCTGCTTTACAGGCAAACTCGTAGTCGGCTGCAGTCATAACCGGTGTTGCACCGATAGCTTCACCTACCGTTACTGCGGTTGGTTTGACTGCATAGGGGTGTGACTCGGAACCTACATAGACTGCTTTAATCTCTGCGGGATCAACTGCTCTGCGTGCAAGGGCGCTGCGGGCTGCTTCCACCGCAATTGTTGCTGTGTTTTCATCATAGTCGGGAACGGCTTTTTCGAAAACACCAAGGCCACCCTTAATTTCTGCGGCATTTGCACCCCAGACACGTGCGATCTCCTCGACCTTAATTCTGTAACGGGGGATGTATGCCCCATAGGTAATAATTCCTACCATTCTGTATTCCTCAGGCGGGTAATAATTTCCTGCACATCAAGCGATGTACATAATACGGTTATGCGGTCCTTCTCTGCAAGCTGTTTTACCAGCGGGTGAACATTGTCCATATCAATTCCCTGTAAGATGACATACGGGGGTTTGAACGGCGTTACGCGAATGGCAATCATTGGCGACTTTCCGGTGGAAACGTCCGTAAAGATCAGTGCTCGTTCGGTGCTCCATCCGTAAATGCGGTTGAACTCATTTGGAGAAAGGTTCAGAATTGCATTTTGGCTGTTCACCACGGTATACCCGAAGATCTGATGTTCCTCGGATCCGTAAAGAAGGGTGCATTCGATCAGTTCCGACAACTCTCGAATCGGAACTGATGAGGCGAAATCATGGATGTCATAGATGACTTCATCATCGTAGTCAGAGAAGAGAAGCTTGCCGTACTTCTGAATGTACTTTCCGCCATTCTCCTCATCAATATCCAGAAGGGTATCTACAATTTTTCCGACCACACCGGTACCAGGACTTTTTCTTCGGCCGCTCTCATAATCACTAATAACAGATGGAGAGATACCAAGATGGTCTGCAAGCACACCGGGTGCAATCTGAAAACTGGATCTCCATTTTTTCAGCGCTTTCCCGGGAGCGTCTGAGAGAGTAATTTCACCTGCCATTTTTTCGGCAAGCTGTTGACGCAATCCCGGTTTCATACAACATATTGTATTTCGTTCCATAGATAAAAGGCTGGTCGTCGAATTCGTCAATACACGAAGTAATAGATGATAACTCATATATAGGAAACCACCCAATACTGAGTATCATGGTTACAGTCGATGCAGAGGATACTCTCTGTCTGAAGCGTATCGCAGCAATGGGAGGATGTAAAGGGCCGGTCCGTCTATCTACGCAGAGCCTTGGCGAACTGCTGGGTATCAGCCAGCAGACCGCTTCGCGCAGACTGCGGTCATTGGAGACGGCTCATCTTATTTCCCGGACTACCGAGTCATCGGGTCAGTTTGTACTGGTGACAAAGGCCGGAGAAGAACTGTTGCGCCGTGAGTTTTCGGAGTACTGCAAAATCTTTGATCGTATTGGCGGGCACTACGTGCTCACCGGCAGTGTGATCTCCGGAGTTGGGGAAGGCAGATATTATATGTCGATACCTCACTACCAGGAAAAGTTCACTGAACTTTGCGGTTTTGTCCCGTACCCCGGTACCCTGAACGTAAAACTGAACCCGCAGAGTGTCCTGGTCCGTAAACGGATCGATGCACTTGAGTGGATTACCATTCCCGGGTTTTCTGATGAACACCGGACGTTTGGAGAGGCACGCTGTATCCCCTGTAGAATCGACGACATTCCCTGTGCGATTGTTGTCCCCGGTCGCACACATTATCCGGAGGACATTATTGAAGTTATCTCAGGCGTTCCTCTGCGTGGAACGCTTGAACTGAATGACAATGACAGTGTAGAGGTAGAGATTGGATATGATTGATGAGGCATTGGACGCCCTGAAACAGGGTAAAGTAATTCTGCTGTATGATTTCGACAATCGCGAAAGAGAGACGGACTTTGCAATCCTCTCCTCCGCAGTAACCCCGGAAACCATCCGTATGTTCCGGAAAGACGGAGGCGGCCTGATCTGTACGGCAATCTCCGGAGCCGCAGCACAGGCATTTGGCCTGCCTTTTGCATCTGACGCTCTTCGCTTCGCAGGAGATATTGTGGAAAAAGAAGGGGATGTCCCCTACGACCGGCGCAATCACTCCTCCTTCTCTCTGTGGGTGAACCACCGCAACACCTATACTGGCGTCACCGATCGCGATCGTGCTTTGACCGTTACCTCGATTGCAGAGTATGTGAAAAACTTTGAGAACGGCAATGTCGGAAAGTTCTCGGATGATTTCCGTACTCCAGGTCATATGGCTCTTTTGCGTGCCGCTGATGATCTGCTGGATCAACGTCGTGGGCAGACGGAGTTGTCGGTTGCTCTTGCACAGATGGCAGGTGTCACTCCTGCGGTAACCATCTGTGAGATGATGGCCGACAACGGCTTTGCTCTTGACAAAGAAGGGGCAAAAGCATATGCAAAAGAGCATGGACTGGTATTTATTGAGGGTCAGGAAGTGCTCGATGAGTGGGAGCGGCGCAGGGCCGCAGCCTAAACTTTTTTTTATTTTTAGATTATCTGACTGCCGGCACGATCGTGTATGTGAACGTCTCTTGCAGGTATATTTTTAAAACAGAATTGAAGTACTTCACGCCTCAAACGTGAAGATCTCCTCAATGGTCGTGTTGAAGTATCTTGCCATTCGAAATGCAAGCTCAAGTGAAGGATCATATTTCCCTTTCTCAATGGCGAGGATCGTCTGGCGGGTAACGCCAAGAGCTTGCGCAAGCCCTTCCTGTGTGAGATCGTTCATTGCCCGATAGACTTTGATCTTATTCTTCATCGTCATCCCACTCCCCGAACTTATGAGCGTAATAAATTCTGAATGCGACATAGATGAACAGCATCAATACAAGCAGGAGGATCTGGATAACACCAAAAACGCCGAGATGAGATATGGCGATCGTTTCCGGCGGTGCCGGGAAGATATTAATAATCTCCATCGGTGTGGTACTTGCGGAGGTGAGAACATCTGTTGCATTCTGGTGGATTGTAATTGAAACAGATCCGTCTATGTGTTGCTGGGTAACGTTCAGTCCGTGGAGTAAACGATCCCCAATCTCCGGGATGACGTTTGTACTTTCCTGTTGGGAAATAGAGACAGTAAAATCCTGAAAACCAAGAGGAGCACTGAAAACATAGACAACTGTTGCAAGATTTACGGAAAAAAAACTGACCCAAAACGCTTTCAGCGTTGCTGATGCCGTTTTCATATCAATGAGATTCTGACGCTCGTCTGCATAGCAGTCCGTCACTTTTCTGCGCAGAACAAAATACAGTACCGCTCCGACAAAGAAACCCACTCCAATAATAAACGGGTTGGACAACTGGATGGATTCCCAGAAAAGCAGAACCTCAATGAGGCCGATGATGCCGATTATAATATAGAAGGTATTTTGTTTCATGACTGTCAACCCTGCCGAGACTCCCCTCATCTTTTACGATGATGTATGCAATCTTTTACATTATACAATTGTGTAGAGGGATATTATACCTTTCTCATATCCGGTAGTTGTAGCTTGAGAAAAAGAGAGAACCCAGTTGCATCAGCCGTCTCATGGGGGTTTTACCGGCTGATGCTTTTTGAGTCTACCTGTGTGTGGTATTATGTATGGGTGTGTATGTGACTGATTCTTACCTGTTTGGATGGTGTGTGCTGTTGTTTTTCTTGCTGAATGTGTTTTTCGTGTCTACGATTAGAGGAGGAATTTTCATCTCACTTCCTGGAGGAAAGGGAATACTACTGCTGTGCCTGAAGGCACCGCCTTTGTTTCCTCATTCCTTCAGTGTATGATATATTTTACATTATGTAATATATAGTTTCCCGTAATCAAGGACAGACGCGACACTTATCACCCCTCCGGTACAATCATAGAGAACAACTATGCCTCTCCCTCAAAGTCCCTTACCGCAGCCGGAATTTTTACCGATGACGCCAAAGGAACTGAATGCGTGTGGTATTACCCAACCCGATATAATTCTCGTTTCCGGTGATGCCTACGTAGATCATCCTTCGTTTGCGGCGGCATTGATCGGTCGGGCTTTGTGGGATGCGGGTTTTACTGTAGGGATCATAGCCCAGCCGGACTGGAGGGATCACAAGTTCAAAAGTTTTACACAGCTGGGAGAACCGCGCCTGTTTTTTGCGGTCGTTCCGGGTGCGGTGGATCCTCTGGTCAATGCGTACACGCCAGCGCTGAAAAAACGATCAAAGGACAGCTACTCACCCGGAGGAAAACTCACCCGCCCAGAGCGGACAACAATTGTGTATGTAAACGCTCTCCACCGGCAGTATCCTAAGACCCCGATCATCATTGGAGGCATTGAGGCAAGCCTCCGGCGTTTTGCGCACTATGATTACTGGAGCAACAGTGTCCGGCAGGGAATCCTTGCTGATGCACCGGCATCGCTTCTCGTGTATGGAATGGGAGAACTTGCTCTCATCGAAATTGCAAAACGAATGCGGAATGGAGATCCCGCAGAGAGACTTCGTGATATTCCCGGTACCTGCTGGACAATGAGTGTGGGCGAGTTCCGCAAAAATCCGCTGGATGATGCCGTACTGCTCCCGTCCTATCCGGATGTTATAGATAAAAGGAAGTTTGCAAACGCCTATGCAGTCATGTATCGTGATGGGCACAAGCAACTAGTACAGCCTCATCCGAAAACCGTGATCATAGCAAACCCTCCCATGAGGCCGATGACCACCGATGAACTGGATCATCTCTATGAACTCCCGTTTACCCGCAGGCAGCATCCCTCATATCAGGAACCAGTTCCCGCTCTTGAGCCTGTTCAGTTCTCCTTGGTAACTCACCGCGGCTGCTTTGGCGGCTGTTCGTTCTGCGCCATCACGCATCATCAGGGAAGGATTATCACCTCTCGGAGCGAGGAGTCGCTTATTCGTGAAGCAAAGCGGATAACCGAAATGCCGGAGTTTCGGGGAACAATTCAGGACGTGGGCGGACCAACCGCAAACATGTACGGTTGTTCCTGCAAAATATGGGAGACGGGAACGCCCTGTCCTGACAAAAACTGTATGAAATGCGGGAAGTTCACCAACGGGACCGAACGGCAGCTGGCACTTCTGGAACGTCTGCGTAAACTTCCAAAGGTCAAACATGTGTTCATCAGCTCCGGCATCCGCTATGATCTCATTCCAAAAGATGATCTGGGGGACCGATACCTGCTGGAGCTACGGGAACATTATATCTCCGGACATCTTAAGGTCGCACCCGAACACATCTCCACGCACGTGACCGAACTGATGAACAAACCGCCTGGCCGTGTGTTTTCTGACTTTTATACGCGTTTTGAACAGTTACAAACGCGCGAAACACCAAAGGGAAAGAACCGTCAGTATTTGCTGCCGTATCTCATGTCCTCACATCCCGGATGCCGGATTGAGGATATGATTGATCTTGCATTGTACCTGCAAAAGTACCATCTTTACACTGAGCAGGTACAGGACTTTACACCGGTTCCAATGACTTTGTCTACGGCAATGTACTACAGCGGCATTCACCCTCTTACGCAGAAGAAGGTCTATGTTCCGGTTGGGGGCGAAAAACGTATTCAGCGTGCCCTTTTGCAGTGGAAAGATCCCAAGCAGTATGATCTTGCCATTGCTGGACTGATACAGGCGAAAAGAAGTGATCTCATTGGCGATCTGATTCCTGCTGCGCACGTGCGATCTTTCAAAGAAAAGAAGAGATAAAATAACGCTCGGCGGGATGTTGTCAGTAGGACTCTACTGCAACTTCAAAAACTTCTGTTGGAAAAATGTTTTATTGCTGTATTCCCACAGCTGGATCCGGTTTTTTCTCGGCCTTGAAGAACCATCCCCGATAGACCAAGGGCACAATCACAGTTGTAACAAGCGACATCAGCACAATTGCGATGAAAACCTCGTTACCCAGCTGAAGGAGGTACTCTTTCTGGACCACATCAGTTGCCGCTTCGGCCATCTCCTGGAAGTGTGTCAGTGCGATCAGACCGACGATCATTGCCACTTCTCCGCGTGGCGCCATACCAAATCCGATGATCAGCGAGTCGCGGGTGTTCATGCCAAGTATCCGTGCCGGAAGACCGCACCCGATCACTTTTGTGATGATGGCAACCGCGATCAGTGCAATGATAAACCAGAGCATCTCCGGTTTCTCAAACAGATACTGAAGATCCACGATAATACCCAGCGACACAAAGAAGATTGCCGCAAAGATGATGTACAGATACTCCGCACCGAGTTTGATGTCAAGACTGTGTTTCAGGCTCACACGGTTGACACAGACACCGGCAAGGAATGCTCCGACAATTGCAGAGACACCTACTGACTCTGCCATCATTGCATAGAAGAACGCAACCATCATTGCAAAGATGAACACGAACTCCGGGAACTGCCGGGCGAGTTTGGTTGTATCCATCTTGGAGATAAGCGGCGGAATTACTTTGATTCCGACGACTGCTGCAATCACCACAAATCCGATCGATTTAATTACCGTCAGAAGAACTGCCATCGGCACTAGTTCGCCGGTTGAACCAAGATCTTTACAGATGGACAGTACGATCAGACTGAGAATATCATCGATCACCGCAGCACCGATAATAGCCTTTGCAAACGGCTGGTGCAGTTTTCCCATCTCCCGCAAAACGTTCGCCGTAATCGCAATACTTGTTGCAGTGAGTGCTGTTCCAATGAAGATTGCGATGTAGAAATCCATGTTGAAAAACAGGGATGTTGCATATCCTCCTATCCAGGGGATGATTACTCCTATGAGGGCTATCACCCCGTATCTCCAGTTGGTTATATCACTGAGTTCAAACTCAAAGCCAATCACAAAAAGCAGAATAATGGCGCCAAGACCTGCCAGACTCTGGACGAAGTCGGTATAGGTAATAAGGCCGAGTACACTCGGACCAACAATGAGACCCACCAGAATTTCGCCGATAACCGCAGACTGATGAATGCGTGTTGCCAGGAGATATCCACCGAGGGCCACGAAGAGCAACAAACTCATCTGGAACTCGACGGTGGATGTGATATCCTCCATCATAATTCAATTTCACATGGGGGTTGTGACGTAAAATAAATATCGTTAGGACGAAGTTATTCTTCGCGAACGGCGAATAATTTCTCGTCCGGGATTGCCTGCATGATGCGGAAAAGTTCGTTCTTGATCTCGTTCATGCGGCGCAGATCGTCTGCGGTTGCTGTACCTGCCTCTACCTTTTTCTTGATCTCGGTGAGTTCATCGCTAGTAAGGTGTGTCCCTGGCAGTTCATCGATAAAGAGTTTTTTGCCGTTTGGTTTTGTAATTACAAAACTGACGGTGTTGGTATCCTCGACAACCATGCGTTCAGGATGGTTTTTTACATCAAAGGTAACTTTGAGAGCGTCCAGTGGACACCGGGTAGTGTGGGCGACAATCCGTACATCGTCGTCGTCACCAACCCATCTTGCTGCAACGACGGCAATTTTGTAACCAAGAGCAATACCGGGACAGGTATGTCCGTGAGCTTGTGCTACTGTTTCAAATGCTGGAATCTGTACCATGATTGTTCTGAGAAAAAATGGTGATGATGTGTTTAGAGGTATTTGTGTGCGCGGAGCCAGTCCACTTGCGGGGTAGTGTAGCGGTAGACAATATCACATTTGTCGTCCTGGAACTCCCAGGGAATAACAATGAGAATGTCTCCTTCGCGGATCCAGACCCGTTTCTTAATCTTACCTTTAATCCGACCAAGACGTGTGACACCGTCTGAACAGCGGACTTTGATATGGTTTGAACCAAGCATAAGCTCTGCCTGGGCAAACTGTTCTTTTGCACGACGATTCGGAAGCTTTACACGAATAATGCTTCCATCTTCTGCTACGTCCTGATTTTCGTTCTCTATTCGACCCAGAATATCTACCCCTGTTTGGGTAATACATTGGTTGTGTCATCTGATAAATATGCCTGAAGATAGGTTTTTGGAAAATCTCCAGATGCTGAGTCTTTCTTCCATGCAAAAGTATTAATGTGTATATACAATATATACAATATGACGCAGGAGGTCCTCGTGAACATCATCATCAGCAATGCCAGTGATAAACCCATTTACGAGCAGATTACCTCGCAAATAAAACGCATGATCATCAGCGGCGAACTTCCGGAGGGAACTGCCCTGCCAAGTATGCGTCTTCTTGCAAAGGAACTGCGCATCAGTGTCATCACCACAAAACGTGCCTATACCGATCTGGAACATGACGGATTCATTGAAACAGTTCCCGGGAAAGGCAGCTTTGTGGCGGGATCAAATCTTGAGATTATCAAAGAGGAACAGATGCGACTGTGTGAGGAGCATCTGCAAAAGGCAGTGGACATCGCAACCCAAAGCGGTATCACGTATGAGGAGCTGCGGGAGTCTCTTGAGCTGCTTTACAATGGAGAGTAAGAAATGGAGTATGCAATAAACGTAACAGGTCTTTGCAAATCGTATCAGGATTTTGCACTGGACAATGTTTCCTTTGCCGTACCAAAAGGATCTATCATGGGATTCATCGGGGAGAACGGTGCGGGAAAATCAACGACGATCAAGGCAATGCTGAATCTCATTCACCGTGATGCGGGTACCGTTGAGATTCTTGGCATGGATCTTGATGGTCATGAAAAGGAGATTAAGGAGAGAATTGGCGTGGTGTTTGATGAGTGCTGTTTCCACGACAATCTTACTCCAGCTGACATTTCCAAAATCCTAGGAAATATCTATCAGAATTGGGACGGGAGACTATATCAAAAGTATCTTGCCCAGTTTGGTCTTGATGAAAAAAAGAAAATTAAAGAATTTTCCCGCGGTATGAAGATGAAGCTCGGTATTGCGGCGGCTCTTGCTCACAGGCCGGATGTATTAATTCTGGATGAGGCAACGAGTGGTCTTGATCCAATTGTCCGCGAGGAGATCCTTGATATCTTCCTTGATTTCATTCAGGATGAAAACCATGCGATTCTGATCTCATCCCATATCACCAGTGATCTCGATAAGATCGCAGACTATCTGACGTTCATCCATCACGGCCGCATCATTCTTTCATCAGGTCGTGACGATCTGATGGACAGTATGGGTATTGTGAAGTGCGGTACCGAGGAGCTGGAAAAAATCGAGCAGGATCAGATCATCCGCTACCGCAAAAACCAGTTTGGTTGTGAGGTTTTGATCCGCAACAAGAGATCGTTTGCTGTCGGGCATCCGGAGATGGTGATTGACCCGGTAACGACCGAGGCGATTATGCTGTTCTACTCGCGGGGTGAGGAGCTGTGAACGGTCTGCTGTACAAGGATCTGCTGAATCTGACACCGACGTTGAAGTACCTGGTATTCATGGCACTGATCTTCTGTGTGGTGTTTATTCCGCTGGGAAATGAGCTGCCGGTGTATATTATCCTGATTATGTTTGGTGCGCTGCTGCCGACAACTGCGATCAGTTTTGATACAGCAGCCCGGTGGGATAAGTACGCGGTAAGTCTGCCGGTGACCCGCCGAGAGATTGTGGTAGCACGTTATCAGCTGATGGTTGGAGGCATTTGTGTTGCCGGTATCATCTCACTTATCATCGCAGTTGCTATGATGATACTGATGCCGGGTGAAGGTATTTTTCTTCCCTACTTCAGTCCGCTGATGCTGATGGTGCTGTTCGTTGCCTGCGGTCTGCTGCTGGGAAGCATTGCTCTCCCGCTGACGCTGAAATTCGGGGTGGAGAAGATGCGCTATATCATCATGGTGGTTGCGCTGACACCGGTTGTGGTGATATTCGGGATGTCATTCTTTGCAGACCTGTCAGGCATAACTCCAACTGATCCGGTACTGATGCCTGTGATTATTGGCGTTCTCCTTGCTGTAACAGCACTCTTTGTCTATGTATCCTTCTGGTTGTCAGTTCGAATTTACGCAAAAAAGGAGTTCTAAAGTTGGGTAGCATATGAACGGACTGCTGCTGAAGGACTGGATTTCCCTGCGCACTGCCATTGTGCTTGTGGTTATCGTGTTCCTTTTCTGTACTGCACTGTTTGTACCGTGGGGTGTCAGTTCTGTCGTATTTCTTATCGGGATCGCGATGGCTCTTCTCCTCCCAGTCAACGCAATGACCCTGGATACAGCCAGCCGGTGGGAGCGGTATGTGCTTGCACTGCCACTCTCCCGCCGGGAAATTCTGGCCGCCCGATATCAGTTCGCATATTTGTGTCTGGGGGTAGTGGCCTTGATCTGCGGTATTGCAGCAGTTGTATCCGTACTTTTTTTGGATGGATATGATCTGCTGGGGGTGTCGCCACTGATCTGGTGGACTGGGTGTATGGGTGTTGCGTTGCTGATACTGGATCTGATGCTTGCGGTGTATTTTGTGTATCGTATGAACATCGGAATTCTGCTGTTCGTTGTTGTGTGTTTTGTTCCAACCCTCGCGGTCTATGTACAGGATCTGATGGTCCCTGCTCTGCTTTCACCATTAGCGCTGGTACTTCTCCTGGCCGGTCTCCTGGGATTATGGATCTCATGGCGTGTTGCATTGCAGGCGTTTGAATGTTGGGATGCGGCATGATCTCTTTCAGTACTGTTGGGATCCAGTGTTCTTTCTCTGCCGCTATCAAAGTGTGTATATCCTATGAGGGATGATTACTTTTTATGACAACCAGCGCTGCAAAAAAGGCAGAAATTGTCGCATATCTTGAACAGATTGTTGCCATCCAGAATGAAGGCGATAATGATGTGGTAGAGGTACGTATCGCAAAACTTGGCGACGGAATCCACCACTCAAAGGAGCTGAACCATCATGAAAAACATACAGCCGGTGAAATTCTGAAGATTCGCGACTGGAATGCGCTGAAAAAGTATCTTGAGAATATGTAATCTCTTTTTTTCGAAATCCGTCATCTCATCTCTTTTCTGATGTTGTTCTGCCTTGGTTAGCATGCCTGCCTGTGAATGCCAGCATTTTTACACCTATCCCACAAGCACAAAAGCCATTATCATATAACACAAACGTTGAGGCAATGGGCGAGCGGTACTGGGAAGTCGATGCAGTTCGGGGTATCTCTCTCATCGGGATGATCATTTTTCACATCACTTCCCTGATGGTAATCTTTCACATGATCTTTACCCTGGACTGGTACTATGAGGTCTGCCGCTACATTCACCTTGGAACAAGTATTTTTGTTATCATATCCGGTGTTGCCCTTGTCCTTCGGTACGGGAGAATGGCAGGACATTCAAAACGTGAGTACCATGTGGCAATTCTTAAGCGTGGTATTGAAATCTTCCTTATCGGGATTGCCATTGCTGTTATTGCCTCCGTTGCAATTCATTTCTTTGTTCGTGACGGCAACTACATGCTCTTCAATTTCTTGCAGATGATGGGCCTCTCCATGATCATCTGTATCCCGTTTCTCAGGCTTGGCAAATGGAACATCATCCCTGCTGCTATCCTCATATGGGCGGGATTTGCGATCAAATCAATCCATACCGGCCCGATCTGGCTGCTGCCGCTCGGCGCTCTTCCAGACGGCATGTTCTATCCTCGTGACTACTTCCCGCTCCTTCCCTGGGTGGGTGTGATGCTCCTTGGTGTCGCTATCGGCTCGGTCCTGTACCCCAATGGTGTCCGTCGTTTCCATATTCCGGATGCGGGATCACTCGGCAAAGCCTTCTCTCTTGTCGGCAGACATACGCTCGCGATCTATCTCCTGCACCTCCCCATCATTGCTGCTATCCTTTACGTCATTATGGTTGTCTCGAATGCCCTTGGTATGCCGTTTGGTTATCTGTGAGACACGTCCCGTACCCGTATGGTCCTGATGCCCGCAAGTACTTCCGGCAGACGGTAATACTCATCCACTGCCATCTCATGAAGCATCTTTTTCGGCAGCATCGCTGCAAACTTCCAGGTTCCCTCTGGTAGTTCCGGCATCTCTTCGGCAAGTACTGCAGTATCTGTGTGCGATACTTCGCGCAGGAGATACCCTGTCCGTTCCGCTGCATCCGGTGACTCCCATCCAAAGATCCGTATGGCAAACTGATCATACCGCAGACTGTATTTCCCATCAGAAAGTCTGTTTTTCAGCAAACGCGCAAGAACCATGTTCGCCCTAACTCCCAGAAATGTTGCGATCACCACGGACCATCCGGCGACCTCAGGCTCGGCACGAACATGAACAGTTCCCGGTACAAAATCCTCCGGCAGCATCCGGATCAGATCCTCAACCATTGTTCTCTGCTCTTCCGGCAGCGGCAGAACTGTCTTTCCCCTAGCGAGAATCTGACAGACCGCATCACAGACAGTGGGGGAGGCATCGGCCCCCCGCATACCATTCCCACTCCAGAACGGTCGTTTCACTCCGTTTCCTGAGGCAGATGCAGGTTCCACCAGCGCACGCTTGTGTACGTCGTCACGGAACAAGAGCCTCCAGTTTTTCCCGGTGAACGAAAATGTCTTGCCGGGGTCGCTTCCCACAAACCGTGGATCCAGTGTACCCACAACTGTTCCGTCCGGCAGCACTGCAAGATATCCTCCTGAATCATGAATCACCGAGATCAACGCAATCCAGTTTGATCTGCCCAGCTCCCGTTCGGCATGAGGTCCGGGGGAGTAGAGTTCTCCGTCGCGTACTACATATCCCTGCTCTTCAAGATACCAAAGCAGATCCTCTATGGTTTTTGGTGGGACCTGTGCAAATGGCGAAAGCGATCGAAGTGCCGTAATTATCGTTTGTCGTGATATGCCTCTGGTCCTGCTTCTCAGCAGAAGAAACAACTGCTGAACCATCACGTGATATGCGTGTGCAGGAGGTCTGAGCGGTTCTATCTCATGCCGCATTGCCGCTTCAA
Source organism: Candidatus Methanocorpusculum faecipullorum (assembly GCA_018883755.1). Lineage (GTDB taxonomy): Archaea > Halobacteriota > Methanomicrobia > Methanomicrobiales > Methanocorpusculaceae > Methanocorpusculum > Methanocorpusculum faecipullorum. The sequence continues at coordinate 873 of JAHLFR010000003.1, read as the reverse complement.
TCGTTGCTGTAGAGATCAACAGATCACAGGGACTTTGCAGAATAAATGTCATTGCCGCGGGTCTTCCCCGTCTCCCTGTTCGTCCAAGCCGTTGGAGAAATGATGCAACCGATCGCGGCGGCCCGTACTGCACCACCAGATCCAGATCACCGATATCAATGCCGAGCTCCATTGTGCTTGTGCATATTACACAGGTCCCACCGCTCTGATCAAACGCCGCCTCTGCTTCTGCACGTTCCTCTGCTGACACCGACGAGTGATGAAGATACACTCCGGGGACGAGATCACTGAGCGGTGCCATCAGCCGTTCTGCAAAACTCCGGCTGTCTACAAACACCAGTGCCTTTTTTCCCCGCACTGCATCTGCCACTGCCTGTATCTGTACAGCAAACTCCTCCTCCACCACAAAAGAGAACTGTTTCGGTGTTGCAGGGGACGGAATCTGAACTAGTTGTTTCTTTCGATTTGGCCCGGACATCCAAGCAAGCAGTTCTTCCGGATTTCCAACCGTTGCCGAGAGTCCGATCCTCTGCACAACAGTATTTTTTGTGATCCTTTCCAGGCGATCCAGAAGGCACCGGAGATGTACGCCACGATCCGTTTCCATAAATGCATGAATCTCATCGATCACGACAAACTGGAGTGAGGAGAATGCACTCCGTGAATCAGGATCTCCAAGCAGTACTTCCAGTGATTCGGGTGTTGTGAGCAGTAAATTCGGCTGTTCTTCCCCTTTGGAAAATTTCCATCGGTCGCGTGCGGCTACATCACCGTGCTGGGATGCCACAGTCAGTCCTGCCCTCCCGCACATAAACAGAACCCTGTCCTGTTGATCATTAATCAGGGCTTTCAACGGCGACAGATAGATCGCTC
>JAHLFR010000032.1 GCA_018883755.1 Candidatus Methanocorpusculum faecipullorum | reverse complement strand
ATTGGTACCGGAGAGCGTAATTTCGTCACCGATGTAGTAGGAACCGTCACCGGATGCTGACATGGTAACTGCTCCCTTCTCAACCTTGACTTTGACTTTGTCGTAGTCAGAGGTGTCGAGGACTGCAGAGGGGCCGTCGATGCTTACGATACCACTAACTCTGATAGTGTAGGTCTTGTCTTCGGTGTCTTCTGCGGTGTTGTACTGGATGGTACGCTTACCGCTTGCATCAGTCTTGAAGAATGCTCCGCCAATCACTGCGGAGTTAACTCCGTTGGTTGCGTCAGTCGTGAAGTATCCCTGGAATCCAGTCTGATCCTGCTGGAGGGTCGGGTTCACATCGGTGGCAACTGCGCCCTCAAGGTAGACTGCATAGTCGGTCTGTGCCTTACCGCTGATGGTAACCGTGAACGGGTTGCTGCGGATGACAGAGTCCTTTGCTGCCGTGATGGTCAGGGTGCTGCTCTGCAGAGTGAAGGAAATCGTGTTGGATTTCGCTGCATAGTCTGCGAAGTAATCTGGCAGGACATATTCTGCCTGTGCAGTGTAAGCTCCAGCTGCTGCATCCTCACCTGCGGCAGTCCAGCCTGCGGTGGTCTGAGATCCGGTAAGGAGAACGCCGTTGAAGTTCGCAGTACCGAATGCAGTGGTCTTACCGGAAACCGGCGTGGTAAACACGATCTTTGCGGTTGCACCAGTGACAGTAGTTGAGTTGTAGTATGCCGGACCAACTTTCGGTGCACTGATCAGGAAGGAAACCACGGTGTCCTTGTTAACGGTCTTGCCGTCAATGGAGTCACCAGCAGTTGCTCCAGTTGCATCGTTGGTCGTCAGTTCTGCCTTAAGAGAGAGTTCCGGATACCAGATGTTGACATATGCTGCATTTGGATCCCATGTTGGTGTAAGGTAGTAAGTACCATAGTTGTTACCAACGACCTCTTCCGTCAGGTAGAAAACACCATTTGCATCTGCAGAAATCTGGTTCACAACTGATGGGGATGAACCGTCCGTGAATTTCGTCAGTTTCAGTCCAGGACCGTCCGTATTATTAACGGTAATGTGTTCAAAGACAAATGCATCGTTACCAGTGGCTACATTTCTGTCAGCACCGGTTGGTACGGGTGTTGAACCAATGTCGATGCTGAGGTAGTAGGTAACTGAGCTTGCTGGAATGGTATATTTCAGGACAGTTCCTGCTTCATAACCAGGGAAACTACCTGCGTTGTCAGTTACAGCCTGAGTGATGTTACCATCTGTGAAGGCAGTTCCCATTGGAATGAATGTTGTATCAGGGAAACGTAACGTTGCTACTGTGTTTGCAGTGATGTTTCTCTGATATATGTCACGAACCTTTACAAAGTTCTGGGTTTCTTGGGCTGAATTCTGGACATAGTTCAGCTGATAGGTAACTGCAGTGGTAGTGACAGTCTGCTGGTAATCACCATTGTTTGCTGCTGCAAAGGTGTAGTTACCGCTTACAGGCGTAAGGTCATCAAATGTAGTGAATGCCGTCTTACCTGCTGGAAGATAATGACCCGGAATTGTGGCATTATCATATGCTAAGGTATAGTTACCGGCAGTGGTGATTGAGGTAGGATTTAACTGATCATCAGAAACAGTAATAGCCGTTGCGGCAGATGCTGCACCAATAAACAGTGCTGCTGCCAGGAAAATCACCAATGCGGCCATGATTTTCGTGTTTTTCAAGTGTAATTCCTCCTAAATGAGGATTCAATCACAATAGGTAAACTACCGGAAAATATGGCAAATATCAAAAAATAATAGATACAAAAAGATCGACGAGAATTCAGAAAAAGATACTGTCATAATATGATCACACAAAAATCTACCTCAAAAACACACCAAATCCTTGTAACTATTGTATTCTGAACATTTCATCGATCAACGAAATATACTGAGCTAAGTAGCAACAACTTTGAATGCAGTGCATATGATGTGCTACATAACAGTTGCTGTTAGATTGAATCCTACTTTTCGTTTATCATTGAATCCTACTATCCAAACAGAAGTACAACTCGTTATCAAACATCTCGATGATGATCTCTGCACAATCGGATTTTGTCCAACACACTACAGCAAAAAAAGAAAAAAATATTTTTGAATATACTTACTCAGGCTTGCTGATAAGAGCGACCTTGGAGACGATCTCACCAGTCTTCTTGTGCGGCTTGCGGATAACAGAGTCGCCTGCCTTCTCAAGCTCACGTGCCTCATCGCACAGAACTGCTGCAACACGCATCATTTCGTGTGCAGATGCAACGATTGGGACGTAGTCGGTCCACTCTTTGGTCATGAAACAGCCCTTGACGTTGACGCCTGCAACGGACTGTGCAATCTCGTATGCTGCACGTGCCTTTGCAAGTGCGTACGGGTTGTTGAACTCGCCCTTGGTGGAGTTGTCAGAGTTAAGGACAACCTTCGGGAGAACAAGCTCGTCGCCCTTCTTGCCTGCCTTTACCTGGTCAATGACTTTGTCAAGCTCAAGCTGGAGCTTGCGGAATGCACCGGTTACTGCAAGAACCTTAACAAGGTTGCCGTTGTAGTCAGCCATCTCAATTGGATCAAGGAACTCACGGCGTGCACCGATCATGGCGTCTGCCTTCACGATGATGTATCCGAACTTGGACTCCTTGAGTGCTGCAAACTGTTCCTTCTTGGTCGTCACATCATCGGTGATAACGATCGTCGGGATGCCTGCTGCTGCAAGGTCCTCACGTGCACCGGTCGGTCCCTCAAGAACACCGTTCGGGGAAACAACAATTGCGAAGTCCGGCTGCCATGCTTTCAGGTTGGACACAACACGGTCAACATCCTCCTTCTGCAGTTTCGTTCCGGAGGTTGCCATGAAGGTCATCATGTCTTCACGGTCTGCACGCTCATCTAAAAGAAGCTCTGCCATAACACCGGATGCGATGTTACCGAGTTTTGCAACTCCTACCTTAACTACCATATTTATTACACCTCTCATTTTCAATGAGAACATGAAATTATTGACGAGAACAAATATAAGGTTTGTGAATTGATAATGCATCTTCACAAAATACGGTGAAATATTTGGTATTAAAGAAAAAACCTCCCCAAATCTTGGCATCTTACAATAGCACCACATGAAGACACACTTCAATCTCTTACGCACAAGAACCCATTCATCATCAGTCGCTGCTATTCTCTCTTTAGGAGTTATCAAAATACCTGTAAATTTGTGCGCGTAATCTCCGAAACTAATTCATTGGCGAGATTCTGATTACACAGTCGGGTACTGGAAAAGTACAGTACTTTAACCAAATATGTTTATAGTTAACAGACTTATATTAATAACCATGAAAGATACTCTCCTTACCGATCGCCAGAAGGAAGTTATCAGATATCGCAAGCAAGGAATGACCCAGCAGCAGATCGCCGATCGTCTCGGGACATCAAAAGCAAACATCTGTACAATTGAAAAATCTGCGAACGAAAACATTCGGCGTGCAAAAGAGACTCTCGAATTTCTCTACACTCTTGATGCAGCAGACCTCTGTGTCCTTGCTGCGGGCACTGATCTTATGGAAGCCCCGCATCTCATCTACCAGGCAGCAGCCCCTCTGAACATAAAAATCCGATATGACAGTATCTCCTTAATCAACCGCATCAGTTCCTACATGCCTGAAAAGATCAAAGGCCGGCATGTCAGAGAAGACATCCGTGTATATCTCAACACCGACGGCGATCTCTACTTTGGATAACCTTTGCGCACTCTCGCTCATCTTTTTCCCTCCATTACCTTTATTATCTCACTCTTCCAATAATAGTGAAGCCTTCATAGGCTGATATCAGCATAGCTGCTGTGTATCGTGGATATCCAGTTGGTTTGAAAACACGCAGATTCTGTCGATGTTTTCATTATCGTGTAACCCTTTTGTGGGAAATCCCGCAAAGGATTAAGACCTCAATAGGTCTGATGAAGCGCGCAGGGCGAACGTCAGCAGGACGAGCCCATTCTTTGTGAAAACCAAAGAGCGCGTGAACTGTCAGGTTCTCTTACGTGAGACTTGGAAAGCCGCAACTGTGCGGCGCGCATGTAACATGCGTCATTCGGGCATAAAAACCACAAGAACAGACAAGACGTTGTCGTTCATGCGGATATCCTAATGGATCAATTGCTACCCGTCTTTCCGTCTTCTAAGCATCTGTGCATCTGCACAGAGAGCGGAGACCGACACTAGAATGTACGTCCCATGGTCGAAGGCGATTTGCAATATCGCAGGCTGATGGTGAAAGAACGGTTGTTTAATAATTGACAACCACAGCAGACGTCTCTCCTTCCCAAAGGAACGAAGAGACCACAGTATTAAGGACTGATTAACACATGAGATCTGTGAGACCGCGTGCCGGTTCCCTCGCATACTATCCTCGCAAGAGGGCCAAGAGCATTGTACCTAAGTACCAATCCTGGCCAGAGTATAACGGGCAGCCCACGCTTCAGGGCTTTGCAGGCTACAAAGCCGGCATGACCCACGTCATTATGATTGACGATCACAAAAAGAGCCCGACAGAAGGCAAGGAAATTATGGTCCCCGTGACCGTTATTGAAATCCCGGCAATGAAAGTTGCCGCAATCCGCGTCTATGTCAAAGACACCTATGGCAAACACCCGCTTACCGAAGTCTGGTCTGAGGATGTTGCTGCACTTTCCGGCAGAATCACCAAAGCAAAGGCACACAATGCTGCTGCTGCAACCGAGAAGATCAATGCCGCAATGGCAGATGTCGTCGAGGTTATGGTTCTGATGTACACCCAGCCGGAGACACTTACCGGTGTCCCGAAGAAAGTTCCAGACTTAATGGAAATCCGTGTAGCTGGCGGCAGTGCACAGGAACGCTTTGACTACGCACTTTCTCTTCTTGGCACCAGCGTTGAGATGAGTTCCATTCTCTCCGAGGGTCAGTTCGCTGACATCACCGGAATCACCAAAGGAAAGGGATTCCAGGGAGCTGTCAAGAGATTCGGCATCACGCTCAGAAAGAGAAAGCACGCAAGAACCAAGAAAACCCGTCACATCGGTACTCTTGGTCCGTGGACTCCGCACCACGTTCGCTGGCAGGTCCCGATGCCCGGTCAGATGGGATTCCAGCAGCGTACGGAGTTCAACAAGAGAATCATTAAACTCGGTGACAACCCGGACGAAATCAACCCGGCAGGAGGTTTCCTCCACTACGGTCTTGTCCGCGGCAACTATGTCCTGATTAAAGGTTCCATCCCGGGTCCGGCAAAACGCCTGATTCGTATCCGTCCCGCAACCCGTATGGGTGAACAGACCATTCAGACTCCTGTTGTTGAGTTTGTAAGTCTCCAGAGCAAGCAGGGGTGATCTGACCGATGAAAGCAAATGTAAAAGCAATTAACGGTTCTGTTCTCCACGAGATCGAGCTTCCGGCAGTCTTCAACGAAGAATTCCGCCCGGACCTCATCAAGAGAGCTGTCCTCGCATACCAGAGCGAGCAGTATCAGCCGTACGGTGCAAACCCGTATGCAGGTATGAGAACCTCTGCAGAAGGCTGGGGTTCCAAGCGCGGTGAATCGAAGATCCCGCGTATCAAGAACGGATCCCGCGGTGCAAAAGTCCCGCAGACCAAAGGCGGTCACCCGGCACACGCACCAAAAGTCGAGAAGATCCTTGTTGAGAAGATCAACAAGAAAGAGAAGGCAAAGGCAATCCGGTCTGCAATTGCAGCAACCGTTAACACCGAACTCGTCACCGCCCGCGGTCACAAGTTCGAAGGTGATGCAGCAATTATTGTAGAGGATGCATTTGAAGCACTCGCAAAGACCGCAGAAGTCAAGAAAGCATTAATCGCCCTTGGCGTCGGTGCAGACCTCGAGCGTGCAAAGAACTCCCGTGCAATCCGTGCAGGACGCGGAAAGACACGCGGACGCAAGTACAAGCAGGCAAAGTCCGTCTTAATCGTCACCGCAGCCCCCGGTTTCACCGCAGGTGCAAACATTGCAGGTGTTGATGTCATGCCGGTCACTTCTCTGAACGCAAATGTTCTGGCACCCGGAACCCACGCAGGCAGACTGACTGTCTGGACTGAGGCCGCTGTCAAGAAGCTCGGGGAGGCATAATCATGGCACTCGCACACCCGCTTGTAACTGAAAAAGCAATGGTTCTCCTGGAAAACTCCAATCAGCTCTCCTTCATCGTCAGAAAGGAAGCAACCAAGGAGTCCATCAAGGCAGCACTGGAAAAGAACTTCGGTAAGAAGGTCGCATCCATCAACACCATGATGACTTCCAAGGGTACCAAGAAGGCAATCATTACCTTCGAAGAGAATAACGCTGCTGAAGAGATTCTCTCTCAGCTGGGAATCGTGTAAGGTGAGTCAACATGGGACACAGAATTAGTACACAGGCACGTGGAAAGGGAGGTTCAACCTACCGCGCCCCGTCACACCAGTATAAGGCAGAACTGAAACACTTCGGTTCTTTTACCGAGACTGTCACTGCAACCGTTGTTGACATTGAGCACGACCCAGCACGCCACACCCCGATTGCAGTTGTAAAGATCGACGGCAAGAAAGAGTACGTGCTTATCACCGAAGGTGTTGGCGTCGGCAAAGAAATCGCCTGGGGACCTGAGGCAAAGATCGAGAACGGAAACACTCTTCCGCTCGCATTAATCCCAACCGGTATGGCTGTCTGCAACATTGAGGCACGTCCCGGTGACGGTGGAAAGTTTGTCCGTGCAAGCGGTGTCCAGGCAGTTGTCATCGGTAAATCCGAGGGCAAGGTCGGTGTCCGCATGCCGTCCGGCAAACCAAAGTGGTTCCACGAGCACTGTCTTGCAACCATTGGTCTTGTGGCCGGTGGAGGACGCGGTGACAAACCGGTTCTGAAAGCAGGTAAACAGTATCACAAGATGAAGACCTCGGCAACCCGTTGGCCGCGTGTCCGTGGTGTTGCTATGAACGTTATCGACCACCCGTTCGGTGGTGGAGGACACCAGCACCCAGGTAAGCCAAAGACCGTTGCACGTGGAACTCCGGCCGGTAAGAAAGTCGGACATGTTGCAGCACGGAGAACCGGATGCCGGAGGTGAACGTAAATGGCAAAGAAAACTACTAAGAGAATGCCAAAGCGGCGAGAGGAGTATACCTACCACGGCTACACCATTGAGCAGCTCAAAGCCATGTCCATGGATGAGCTTCTTCCGATCATGCCGTCGGGAGCACGCCGCAAGGTTCTTCGCGGCTTCACCCGCGATGAAGAGGATGTTCGTGCGAAGATCGCAGCCGGTGACGGTGTAAGAACCCACATCCGCTCGATGATCATCCTTCCGGAAATGGTCGGCAAGACTGTTGCCATCTACTCCGGTAAAGAGTTCGTGAACGTTGAGATTCCGGTTGAGGGCGTGTTCCACTACTTTGGTGAGTTCGCTCTTACCCGCAAGAAGGTCAGCCACGGTAGCGCCGGTATTGGTGCAACCCGGTCGAGTAAGTATGTCCCGCTGAAGTGATTGTCATGGCAAGAACAGAATACAGTAACAAACTTACCGGCGACAACATCGCCCGTGCAAAGGCTAACGAGCTTGGATGCTCTCCGAAGCACGCAGTGGAGATTGCCCACCTCGTCCGCAACATGATGGCAGACGACGCTGTTGCATACCTTGAACAGGTTATCGCTCTGAAGAGAGCTGTACCGTTCCACCGCTATGCAAGAAACGTTGGTCACCAGAAGAGCTTAAACGGTAAGACCTTCGGCACCGCCGCCGGAAGATATCCGGTCAAGGCAGCCGCAGAGTACATCCGGTTAATCCGCTCCGCACAGAAGAACGCTGAGTATGCAGGTCTTGCTCCGGAAAAGATGGTTATTGTCCACGCCGCAGCAAACAAAGGACGCTGCATGAAAGCCATCTTCCCCCGTGCAATGGGCAGAGCAACTCCCAAACACAGAGATACCGTGAACATTGAGTTAATCCTTCGTGAGGTGCAGTAAGTATGACTATCGAGAAGAAGTTCGTTGCCGATGGTGTCCGCAAGGTCCGTGTCGAGCAGTACCTCAACAAAGAACTCAAGCGCGCCGGATACGGCGGTATGGACATTGTCCGCACCCCGGTAGGTACGCAGGTTACCATCTTTGCAGAAAAACCGGGTATTGTTATCGGCAAGGGTGGCAGACTGGTTCGCCAGATCACGACTGATCTGACCTCCGTCTATGGTATCGATTCTCCGCAGGTTGAGGTTCAGCAGGTTGCAAACCCGAACCTGAACGCACAGATTATGGCAGAGCGCCTTGCAAATGCACTTGAGCGCGGATGGTACTTCCGGAAGGCAGGAACTTCTGTTATCCGTCGTGTCATGGACTCTGGAGCACTCGGTTGTGAGGTTATCATTGCAGGTAAGCTGACCGGTGCCCGTGCCCGTGTACAGAAGTTTGTGGAAGGCTACATCAAACACTCCGGTGAACCGGCTGAGTCCGTTGTTGAGACGGGATATGCAACCGCAGTCAAGAAGCTCGGTATCATTGGTGTCCAGGTAAAGATTGTTCCGCCAGGAGCAGTTCTGCCGGATCACTTTGAGATCCGCCCGGATGCAAACCCGGCTCCCGCACAGGTTGCCGAGGCTGATGTGTTTGATGAGTTCGATGCAGAACTTGCAAACGAGCCGGAGCTTGAGTCTGAGTTCCCTGAGGAGGCCTGAGCAACATGGCAATCTTCAGAGCAAAGGAAGTCGCTCAGTTTTCCGATGCTGAGCTTGTAGAGAACGAGCAGAAACTCAGGAACGAGTTAATCCAGCAGTACGGAAAAGTCAGCGCCGGTGGTGCACCGGAGAACCCCGGAAAGATCCGGGAAATTCGCAGAACTATCGCACGCATTAAGACTGAACAGACCAAGCGTCAGGCATAAGTGTCTATGATCACACCACAATCGATCCTGCAGCATGAGCTGATCGGATTATATGCGGTTGTGGTTCGATCACGCAACAAAACACAGGAGGGAATCTGTGGTTTCATCGTGGATGAGACCAAAAATACTCTTTCCCTCCGATCAGGGAATGGGATTAAGTGCTTGGAGAAACAATATATGTTACTCCGGGTAACCCTCCCGGATAGTGTTGAAGTTGTAATAGACTGCTCAGGCTTGTCTATTTCTCCAGCGCGGCGTGTAAAAGCGAGGGCGTGAGCCCAGGGCAGCGAGGCGTTATGTCCCGTTTAGGGGTGCGTGACGTGCGAGCTATGCGCATAAGATGAGGGTTAAATATGGCAAAAAATATCGGCTTAAATGTTGCAGCTCCAGAGAAGGACTGTGACGACGTAAACTGCCCATTCCACGGCAGCTTACCGGTACGCGGCCAGGTGATTACCGGTAAGGTCGTGAGTGAGCGCATGCAGGGGACCGTTGTTGTCGAGCGGAACTACCTTCACTTTGTCAGAAAATACGACAGATATGAGAAGCGCAGTTCCAGAATCCACGCACACATGGCCCCGTGCCTCGACGCAAGAATTGGCGACGAGGTTAAAATTGCAGAGTGCAGACCATTGAACAAGACAACCTCCTACGTTGTTGTTGAGGTGACCCGGGCATGAGAGGCTTAACGTCCAAAATCCCGCGCGCACTTCAGACCGGCTCAAAGATGGTTTGTGCAGACAACACGGGTGCCCGTGTTGTTCAGATTGTTTCCGTTTTCGGTTACCACGGTGTCAAGAACCGGCAGCCGAAACTGGGTATCGGGGACCTTGCCACAGTATCTGTGAAGAAAGGAACTCCTGATATGAAGAGAAAGCTTGTGAAAGCAGTTGTTGTCCGTCAGAAGAAGGAATTCCGCCGCCCGAATGGTCTGCGTGTTTCCTTTGAAGAGAACGCAATGATCCTCCTGAACGATAACGGTGACCCGCGCGGTACTGATATCAAGGGCCCGGTTGCACGTGAAGTTGCAGAGCGGTTCCCGAAGGTCGGATCCATGGCAACGATCATTATCTAAGGTGAAGAAACATGGCACGTATTGCAAGCATTCAGCCGAGAAAACAGAGAAAGTTCCGGTACAACGCACCAATCCATGTTCGCGGTGCATTTTTACACGCAACTCTCGCTGATGATCTCCGTAAGAAATATGGCAAGCGCAGTTTCCGTGTTGTCACCGGTGACACCGTTAAAGTGCTCCGCGGTGAGTTCGCAGGCACTGAAGCTGTTGTTGACAAGGTCGATGTGAAGAACACAAAGGTTCTTGTTCACGGTGTTGTTGTGAAGAAAGCAAACGGTGAAGATGTCCCAAGACCGATTGACCCTTCCAAAGTGATGATCACCAAACTGAACCTGAAGGACGCAAAACGCGTTGCACGTCTTGAGGTGAAGGCATAATGACTCGTACAAAGCGTATGACCGCACCGGATGCGTGGCAGATCTCCCGCAAGGAAAGCAAGTATGTCGTAAGCACTGCTCACGGTCCGCACAATGGATCTGCTCTCCCGATCGGCATCTGGATTCGTGACCACATGAACCTCGCCCAGAACACTAAAGAGGTCAAGAAGATCCTTCACGACCGTAATGTTGTTCTCAACGGCAACGTGGTAACTGATGAGCACATCGGTATTGATGTCTTTGACATTATCAGCTTCCCGAAGATTAACAAGCACTATATGATCCTTGTTGATGCAAAGGGACGCCACACCGAGTATGAGATCTCTCCGGAAGCAGCAAAGATTCAGCTGGTCAAGGTTGCAAACAAGACCACCCTTGTCGGCGGCAAGACACAGATCAACCTGACGTCCGGTGCAAACTTTATCGGCGACAACTCTTACAAAGGCAAGGACTCCCTTGTGATTGGTCTTGTTGGCGATGAGAGATTTGTTGTCCAGCAGCACTTCCCGTTCGCAGTTGGAAACATGGCTGTCATCATTGGCGGTCAGCACACGATGAAGACCGGAAAGATCGTTGAGATCCAGATTCAGCAGTCTTCTCTTCCGAACCGTGTCATCCTTGAGGATGCAAACGGTGAGAAGTTCGAGACCATTGAGGACTATGTCTATATGATTGGAACCTCTGAGTCCTTCCTTTCCACCTGGGGTGTTGACGCATGAGCGATATGCAGAAACCGTACGTGGCAAAGGTTGTTGTCCACATGGGTGTGGGCGAGGCAGGCGAGCGGCTTGTCAACGCTGAAAACATCATGTCCGATCTTACTCAGGGTTCCAAGCCGATTCGTTCTTATGCAAAGAACACGCTTCCGGCTTTCGGTGTTCGCCGTGGTCAGCCGATTGGCTGTAAAGTTACCCTTCGCGGCGAGAAGGCAATGACGTTCCTTGCAACCGCATTAAAGACCTATGCAGTGGAGAATGTTCTTCACGCACGCCAGTTTGATGCAACCGGAAACTTCGGTTTTGGTATTGAGGAACACACGGACTTCCCGGGTCAGGCATATGACCCGAAGATCGGTATCTACGGTATGGATATTATCGCAGTTATCGAGAAGAAAGGTACGAGAACGGCACGCAGAAAGATCCAGCAGAAGAAGCTCAACAGCAAGCTGCATGTGACCCGTGAGGAGTCTATGGCATTTGTGACTGAGACCTTCGGCATTGAGGTGGAGTAATATGGCAGCAAAGGACAACGGCAAAGTCCAGCAGAAAAAGTATGGTCGTGGTGCAAACCAGTGCCAGCTTTGCGGACGCAAACAGGGACTTGTGCGCAGATATAACATTTACTTCTGCCGTCAGTGCTTCCGTGAGTGGGCACCCACGATGGGCTTTAAGAAGATGAACTAAGAGGTGAACGGAGAATGACAAAACAGAATCCGATTGCAGACGCAATGAGCGCTATCAAGAATGCCGGTGACACCGGTAAGCTTGCAGTGACCGTTGAGCCGGCCACCCGCCTCTTTGGTGACATGCTTAAAGTCATGCAGGAATACGGATATATCAGCGGTTTCGAGAAGGTTGAGGACGGCAGAGGAGGTCAGTATGAGATTTCCCTTACCGGAGGTATCAACAAGTGTGGTGTTATCACCCCCCGTTTCTCGGTAAAGGTCGAGGACCTCGAGTCCTGGGAAACCAGATACCTTCCAGGAAAGGGTTTCGGAATTATTATTCTGACCACTTCCAAGGGTGTCATGTCCCATGAACAGGCACGTAAGCTCGGTATTGGTGGCGAGCTGTTAGGATACGTCTTCTAAGGAGAGGATCATTATGCATGAAGTAATTTTCCACATCCCGGAAGGTGTAACCGTTACAAAAGAGGGAGACCTCATGACGGTGAAGGGTTCCAAGGGTTCTCTTTCCCGTATCATGCACCACCCGGCAGTTGAGATTGTTGTGGAAGAGGGTGCAGTGAGGATCTCCACCGAGTCCACCAGACGCCGTGTGTATGCACTGCTCGGTACCTACAATGCTCACCTCCATGTTATGGCACGGGGAGTTACCGAGGGGTACGAGTACCACATGAAGGTTGTCTACAACCACTTCCCAATTCAGGTGAAGGTTGCAGGTGACCGTGTTGAGATCGCCAACTTCCTTGGCGAAAAACAGGCACGCTACGCAAAGATTGTCGAAGGCGTGAAGGTAAAAGTCCAGGGCGATGAGCTGATCTTAAACGGTATTGACCGTGAAAAGATCGGAAACACTGCGGCAAACGTTGAGCAGGCCTGCAAGGTTCGCAACCGTGACCCGCGTGTGTTCCAGGACGGTATCTACATTACCAGCAGAGGTAACTAACATGGCGAGTGAAATTAAGAAACTGATTCGTGCACGTGTTGCAAAGAAGGCCAGATTCTCCCGCCAGTGCCTCTGTGCAAAGGTTAAGCTGGCTGACACCTGGCGCAGACCGCGCGGTCTGCACAGCAAACAGCGCAAGGATTTCCGTGCAAAGGGTGCACACCCAGAAGCAGGATTCGGAGCCCCGGCAGCAATCCGCGGATTCCACCCGAGCGGATACCGTGAAGTTCTTGTGTTCAGACCGGCTGATCTTGAAGAGATCGATGCAGCTACGACTGCTGTCCGTATTGGTGCATCCGTTGGCGGACAGAAACGTGCGGCAATCCAGACGAAAGCAGCATCCCTTGGCATTAAGGTTCTGAACCTGAAAGAGACAAAGGCAGCTGTTGCTGCACCTGTGACTGAGGAGGCGAAGACCAATGAGTGATCTTGCTTCTCAGCGCCGTATTGCAGCCGCTGTTCTCGGCTGCGGTGTAAACCGTGTCTGGATCAACCCTGAGAAACTTTCCGAGGTTCAGAGTGCAATGTCCCGTGAGGATATCCGCAACCTGATCGAGGAGGGTGCAATTTCCTCTCACCAGAAGAAGGGTATTTCTCGCGGACGTGCACGGGCCCGGATCGCCAAGCGTGCCTACGGACACTGTAAAGGTCCGGGACGCCGCAGTGGTGCAAAGGGTGCACGCACTCCGTCAAAGACCCAGTGGATCAAGAAGATCCGTGCACAGCGCAAAGAGCTTCGTGCACAGCGTGATGCAGGTTCCATCACGAGATCCGAATACCGCAGACTCTACCGCCGTGCAGCCGGTGGTCAGTTCCGTAACGTCGCTCACCTGAAGGCTCAGATTGAGATCGTTACTTCCCGGAGGGACTAAGCAATGGCTACGAATGGAAGATACTTTGTTCAGTTCCGCAGACGCCGCGAAGGAAAGACTGATTACTACCAGCGCCAGCGGCTGATTGTTTCCGGCAGAAACCGTATGGTTATCCGGAAGACGAACCGCCACATCATTATTCAGCTTGTTGCTGCACAGATGGACGGCGACTACACGCTCGTTCATGTGAACAGCAAAGAGCTGGTAAATTATGGATACAAGGGTTACCTTGGCAACACCCCCGCAGCATATCTGACCGGTATGCTGTTTGCAGTCCGCGCTCAGAAAGCCGGATATGAGGGAGCAATTGCAGATATTGGTCTGCAGGTTGCATCCACGGGTGCCCGTGTGTTTGCCGCAGTGAAGGGAGCAGTCGATGCAGGTTTCGACGTTCCGGTCGGAGAGTCCATTCTCCCGGACGATGACCGCTGCAACGGTGCCCACATTGCAGAATATGATGAGCGTTATGCAGATCTTGTCTCTCAGGTCGAGGCTGCAAAGGACGCAATTATGAAGGAGCTGGAGTAATATGGCGTACGAACAGGAAGAGTGGGTTCCCATCACCGGTCTTGGCAAGAAAGTCATGGCCGGGGACTTTGCAAGCTTCGATGAGATTCTTGCAAGTGGTTACCCCATCAAGGAAGCAGGTATTGTCGATGCTATGCTTCCTGACCTTGTTGACGAAGTCCTCTGCATTGACATGATGCAGCGTATGACTGACTCCGGTCGCCGTATTAAGTTCAGAGCGGTCGTTGTTGTCGGCAACAAGGATGGTTACATCGGTTTCGGCCAGGGCAGAGATGTCCAGGTGGGAACTGCGATCAAGAAGGCAATCGTAAACGCGAAGCTGAACATTGTGAAGGTTCGCCGTGGATGCGGTTCTTGGGAATGCGGCTGCGGTCAGAAACACTCTGTTCCGATGGAGGTTACCGGTAAGGCAGGTTCCGTCAGCGTGACCCTCAAGCCCGCCCCGAAGGGAATCGGTCTCGTAACCGGTGATGTCGGTAAGAAGGTATTAGCACTCGCAGGTATCCGTGATGTGTGGGTAAACACGAGCGGTAACACCAGAACGACACTGAACTTCGCAAAGGCAACCTACAATGCACTTCGTGAAACGAATCTGATTCGTATCGGAGGTCGGAAGTAATGTACGCTGTAGTGCAGGTTCGCGGAGTGGTGAACACCCGCCGTGACATTAAAGAGACCTTAAAGATGCTGCGCCTCCACCACATCAACCACTGTGTCCTTGTGCCGGAGACTCCGGAGTACCTTGGTATGATCCGGAAAGCAAAGGACTACATCGCGTTCGGTGAAGTCGATGCAGCAACGCTTGAGACGATTCTTACTACCCGTGGAAGACTTACCGGAAACAAGCCCCTGACTGATGAGTACGTCAAAGAAGCAACTTCCTTTGGAAGCATTGCCGAGCTTGCCGCTGCTCTTGCAGCAGGTCAGATCCGGATGAAGGATGTTCCTGAACTCAAGCCGGTGCTTCGTATGCACCCGCCAAGAAAGGGATACAAGACCACGAAGCGTACGTTCAATCAGGGCGGTGCCCTGGGATACTACGGGAAGGAGATTAACGACCTTCTGATCAAGATGAGGTAAAAAGTATGCCAGTCAACAAGCGTTCAAAGTTCCGGGGAACCCGCACCTGTGGCGGGGGAACCCACAAGAACCGCCGTGGTGCAGGTAACCGCGGAGGTCGTGGACAGGCAGGATGGCGTGACCACAATTTCACCCGGTTCTATCTGCTCGGAAAGACAGAAGGTAAACACGGATTTGTCTGTAAGACCTCTGTTACCTACGAAGTTCTCGATATCGGTGATATCGACCAGATGGTTCCGGATCTTCTTGCCCGCGGTATTGCTACACAAAACGGAGATGTTATTATTCTTGACGCCGCACAGATTGGTGTTGAGAAGGTTCTCGGCGGTGGTCGTGTAACCCACAAGCTTGAGATCACTGCAGAGAGCTTCTCCGAGCGTGCTGTCGCAAAAGTTCAGGAACAGGGCGGTCAGGCACTGACCCCCTAAATTTAAATTTTTGGTGTATCACTCATGGGAGAACTGCTGGATCGAATGGAACCACTGCTGGCAAAGATGCCAGCTGTTCGGCCACCGGAGGGTCATGTTCACTTCAAAAACAAGCTGATGTGGACCGCCGCGGTGCTGCTGTTGTATTTTATACTGACGAACATTCCGGTTTTTGGTCTGAGTGAAACTTCTCTGGATGTTTTCCAATATTACCGTGCGTTACTCGCTGGTGCATCCGGAACGATTCTTCACCTTGGTATCGGACCGATTGTGACCGCATCTATCGTACTGCAGTTGCTTCGTGGTGCTGACCTGATCAAGATCAATACTTCCGATGAGCGCGGTCAGGTTATCTACATGGGTCTGCAGAAGCTGCTGATCTTTGTAATGATTATCCTGGAAGCCCTGCCGAACGTTCTGGGCGGATGGATGAGCCCTGACATGACGGTTGCTGCAATGTTCGGCGGCAATACCGCAGCTGTGATGTTCCTGATCTTCCTGCAGATCTGTTTAGGCGGTCTGCTGGTTGTGTTCATGGACGAAGTTGTGTCGAAGTGGGGTATTGGTTCTGGTGTTGGTCTCTTCATCGTTGCAGGAGTTGCCCAGGGTCTCGTGAACGGTTTCTTCAACTGGGAGGCTACGACGGATCAGTTTGCGGTGGGTTTCTTCCCCCGTCTGTTTGAAGTGATAAGCTCCGGTGCGAACTTCGTTGAGTACTTTGGTCTTGAGCTGCTCGCACTGTTCACGACTGTAGGATTGTTCTTCCTTATCGTCTATGTTGAGGCGACCCGTGTCGAGATTCCGCTTGCTCACGCAAATGTGCGTGGTGCCCGTGCCCGGTTCCCGGTAAAACTTGTGTATGCAAGTGTTCTGCCGATGATCTTGGTGCGTGTTCTGCAGGCAAACGTTCAGATGATTGGTATGTTCCTTTCCAGTGTTGGTATCAACATCTTTGGAGAGTTTAACGGTTCCACGCCGATCAATGGTCTGATGTGGTATCTTGCACCGATTAACCAGCCGCAGGACTGGATGTGGTGGCATCCGCAGTTTACGGGTGTCGGCCATGCAGCATGGGAGGTTGCTATCCGTGTGGGTATTGATGCAGTCGTCATGATTGTCGGAGGTGCTCTGTTCGCAATCTTCTGGGTTAAGACGGCAGGTCTTGATTCAAAGCATGTTGCCCGCCAGATCCAGAACTCTGGTATGCAGATTCCCGGTTACCGCCGTAGCCCCGCTGTGCTGGAGCGGTATCTGGACAGATACATCCCGCGTGTCACAGTGATTGGCGGTGTGTTTATTGGAGTCTTAAGTATTCTTGCAAACATGCTGGGTATCATTGGCTTTGTGGGAGGTACTGGTTTGCTGCTTACGGTCTCGATCGTTTACCGTCTGTATGAACAGATTGCAAACGAGCAGATCATGGAGATGTATCCGTTTATGCGGGGCTTCTTCGGCGGCAAAGAATAACCCCATTTTTTCTGAATCTTTTACTCTATCTTAGGTTTGGATTTTTCTTTTCTATGCATGCAAATACACTTCCTCTCCTTCCAAAAAATAGATTTATTATCCTGTCTCACCAACGTTTAAACGATTCTCACATAGGAAAAGTGATCCAATATGGCAGGAAAAAAGGTCATTATCACCGGTGTGCCCGGTGTCGGCAAAACAACTGTAATTAACACCGCAATGGAAAAGATCGCCGCAGAAGGTACTCCCTACCAGAATATCAACTTCGGCAGTTTCATGTTTGAAGTCGCTGCTGCGGAAGGCCTTGTCCAGGACCGTGACCAGATGAGAAAACTTGACCGTACGGTTCAGAAGCGCCTGCAAAAGCTCGCTGCAGAAAAGATCGCTGCAATTGACGGGAACGTCATCATCGACACTCATGCATCTGTTAAGACGCCGAACGGATATCTTGCCGGTCTTCCTGAGTGGGTCATCACTGCAATCATGCCGGATGTTCTCGTTCTTGTTGAGACGGACAACGATCAGATCCTCGTCCGCAGACTGTCCGACGAGACTCGTGTACGTGACATGGAAGGTGCAAAGTCCATTGCAGAACACCAGGAAATGAATCGTGCATTTGCTGCAGCCTATGCGATGCTGACCGGCTGTACGGTGAAAATCATCGTTAATGCTGACTTCCTCCTTGACAAAGCTGTTGAGGAACTTACTGCAACCCTGAGGTAACCTTTCATGGAATTCGGCAAAAAGTACGGAATGTACATCGCCCTTGCTGTAGTATTAGGTATGATACCTCTCTACAGCTGGCAGGAAGCACGTACTTTCATCTCCGGCATTGTTGATATTGTAATTGGTCCCTTTGCCGCTCTTGGTCTTCCGTTCTTTGCACTTGTCCTGATCCTTGCAACACTTACAGGTTTGTACTCCTCGCTGATTCAGAAGTACACCATCGACTATGAAAAGATGCGTGAGAATCAGGAAAAATTCAAGGAGTTCAACGTCCTGTTCCGTGAAGCACAGCGTTCCGGTGATGAGAAAGCCATCAAGAAGATGCAGGCGCGCCAGCAGGCAATGATGGCTGAACAGATGGAGATGAGTCAGCAGCAGTTCAAACCCATGGCTTACATCCTCGTTCTGACGGTTCCGATCTTCTTCTGGCTGATCGAACACATCCCGCATAATGTTGATCTGACCATGGCACACGCGGATCTGAGCAATGCCATTATCCTTCCGTTTGCAGGACTCTCCAGTTATTTAGATATGTACCTTGGATTCTTCCCGCTTTGGATTCTCTGGTATATGCTCTGTTCCATTACGGTCAGTCAGGTCATCAGAAAAGCCCTCAATATTGGAGGCATGTAATCGATGCGGATTACGATCAGCGGATCCCCGGGCTCAGGGACTACCTCTCTTGGGAAAGCCCTTGCCGAGAAATACAATCTCCGCTATCTCTCCGCTGGTGAGGTCTTCCGTGGTCTCGCTAAAGAACACGGGATGGATCTTGCAGCATTTGGAAAGCTTGCTGAAGAAAACCCTGAGATTGATCTCAAGATTGATGCCCGGCAGAAAGAGATTGGGGAAGCCAGTGACGACATCATCCTGGAAGGGCGTCTTGCCGGATGGATGGTGGAAAATGCTGATCTGAAAATCCTGCTGTATGCATCGCCGGACTGCCGTGCCGAGCGGATCGCCGAGCGTGAAAATCTGACTCCTGAGGAGGCATGTTCCGCAACCATTGAGCGTGAAGCCTGTGAAGCAGCACGGTACATGGAGTACTACGAGATTGACATCGCTGATCCCTCCCCCTATGATCTCGTAATTAACTCTGAGACGTTTAATCAGGAAGAGGTCGTTGCCATTGCCGAGTCAGTGATGGCAATTATTTCTGCAAAGAAAAACTGAGTTGTTCAGAGACCTTTTCTCCAATCATTTTTACAGACACTGGGCTCCTGCCTCATAGAGGGCATACAGTTCGTTTCCTGCATCCTGTCCCACACGGCGAAGTGTCTGCTCGATTAAAACACCAACACACTCTTCCGGGATGCAACTAATTCCCTCTTTTCCTTCCCGGATCAGATCAACAAGAGCAACAAACTCCTCGTCTGTCAAACGATTCAGCCGTATTGCGAAGTCATCGGCATCCTTTGCGTAATGGTTTGCAACCGGAGGAAGAATTGAACGGTAGGCGTTCTCTGATCCTTTGCAGATCAGGGTATCACACTCGGGTGCCAGTTTTAGGAGCAGTGCAATGTCATGCTCGGAGAGTGTTCTTGCCATAATTACCATTATTACGATACTCGCGTAATTACTTGTCGGATACAAAACTGAAAAAGAAAAATGGTTAGAGAGTTTTCAGTGAGTCAGGTACAACATCAAACCCTGCATCCAGAACACAGTCTGTGATATCGTCAAATGTTGTCTGATCAGAGTCAACGGTAAGTGATGCAGTACCTGCAACGTGATCGACCTTTACGTCGCCAACACCCGGCAGTTCCGAAAGCATCGTTGTCAGATGGCCGGAACACCCTCCGCAGTGCATGCCGGAGACACCAAACTCAATCTTCTGGATTGTCATACCAACAGAATGGTGTCCCTGATAACTTATCTCTTCTGTTAGGGTTGCCGTCATCTCTCTATGCAGCAGAGGTCCCGTGAGATCCGCAGAACATACAACATCTCGCCGTCCTCCATCCGCTCTGCATCTGCCACAATTCCTATCATCCGGTACTGTTTGCACAGCGAAAGAAGTTCCGGAACCCCTGTTTCCGAGGAAACCAGCAGCAGAATTCTGCCAAACAGCGAGAGATGATCGATTGCTGCAGGCAGAAACCATTCAATTACCTTGCGTCCTGTCTCTCCTCCGTCCAACGCGAACTCCAGCCAGTCATTCATTCTCTCTTCCGGCGTTGTCGGGAGGTACGGTGCATTAAACAGAATCAGATCAAACTCGCCGCGGATAGGATCCAGGAGGTTTCCCCGGACAACAGCTACACCTTCGGCAGCGGCATATGCTGCGGCATGCGGATTGATCTCCGTTGCTGCTGTTTTCTTGGCAATGGTCATTACTGCCTTGGCAACAGCGCCGGAACCGGTTCCGACCTCCAAAACCCGGTCAGACTCTTTGACTTCTGCAAGGGCAGCGCGGATCAGCAGGTGTGTATCCTCTGCCGGGAAATAGATCTGCGAGGTATCCGGTATCATGGAATCAGTTCTGAGAGTCTGTTTGCAAGATCAATGAAATCTGTGATCGATAACATCTCGGGGCGCATCTCAAGCAGCTCGTCTGGGAGGGTCGCAATAAGATTTGTCACCGGTTGTTCTCCGTAGATGCTCCTCATTCCGCGCAGTCCGTTTCTGATTGTTTTTCTCCGGTGGGAGAACAGTTCTCTGACGAGTGTTGCGTGAACCTTCCGATCACAAATTGGTATCGGTGGTTCATGTGGTGTGATCTTCACCACAATTGACCACACCTCCGGTGGCGGGGAGAATGCCTCAGGAGGGAGTTCCAGAACCATCTCCACCTCCGCATATGTCTGCGCCATCACCGAGAGTCTTCCATACTCACTGTTACCCGGAGGCGCAATCATTCGTTTCCCGAACTCCAGCTGGTACATCAGTACTGCTGATTCAAATCCGATCTCCAGCAGCCGGAAGGTGATTTTTGAGGAGATTGAGTACGGCAGGTTTGCGACAACCAATTCAAATTCCGGCAGAGGTACTTTTGATGCATCCCCGCGAATTATTTCCAGCTGGCCTGATTTTATCTGCTCGGAAAAACGTCGGTTAAGGTTTGGTATCAGGGTTCCGTCCAGCTCAACCGCCCGGACAAGTGCACCACGCTGTAACAGAGCATCTGTCAGTACGCCGCCACCGGGTCCGATCTCAAGGACCTTTCTGTCGGATACCGGAACGGTGTCTGCAATCAGCGCAACAGCATCTGCATCTACCAAAAAATGTTGATCTTTGGGAGCCTTCATTTTGACGTGAAGAGATGATACTTCTCGTCCGGATTTTCCAGCTCCAGCATAATCCGTTCAAGAATAAACTTCTCCGGCTTCGCAAGCGTTTTTACCCGGGAGCGGATATCCTCAAAGCTCTCGAACGGTTTTTTCTGCCGCTCGGTAAGTGTATCAGTCAGAGTCTTCTTTCCAAAACCCGGAAGGAGATTTAACATGTGCAGTTTCAGACTGATGGGCACCGCCTCGTTATAGAACTTTACGAACCGCGGTTCGGTCTCTGCGATGATCATTGAGATCACCGGCTCAAGTTCACCTTTTGCGGTATTGGTCAGTTCATCATAGGAGATCCGGCGCTTTACCCGTTCAACAACCTTCCGTTCACCATCTCCGATGTACACTTTGTCGTGCAGATTGATGGCGTAGTTCCGTTTAGGAATCAGCTCCAGTAGTTTAAACTGGTCGGTACCGACCGCAAGGATCACCGGCTCACGCTGGTTTAACGGGCGTTTGTCATCAGCATATCCCCACTGAAGGAAATCCAATACGATAGCTTCGACTTCCTTTTTGTCGGCTCTCTCGGTTTTTGGAGGCATTATCTCTACCTCACTCACGCATGCTGACGGAGAATGTCAAGGATCTGATCCAGATCCTCCGGAAGAAGTGTGTATCGCTCCTTTGCGTAGATTGCGCGAAGTTCGTCACGGCTCTCCGGCATGATATTGACAATCCGGTAGGCAATCTCCGGTCTTATCTTTTCAAGACCGTTCAACTCATCAACAAGGACTTTTGCGGTTGCGGGATCACACTTTCCGAGACTGTCGGCATGATCGATACTCTTGCGCAGCTCGTACGACATCGTCCGTGCAGACGTTTCCGTCTCGCTGTCTCCGCCGGCACGCTGATCACGAATCGAGATCAGTACCTCACGAAGTTCCGGCAGCGACATCATTTCTTCGCTGATAACTTTTTTCACTTTCATGCCTGTGACTCCTGAAATAAATGTAAAATTAGTATTTGGGGGTTAATATTTCTGCGCCTTGAGGTGCTGTGGACGGGAGATGACCACTTTGGTTGCATTGCCGTCTTTGATCTCAAGAAGCCAGGCACGGCCGCGCTGGCCAAGGACCGTACCGGTCTTGCCGTGGAAACGCGGGTGCGGCATGCCTTTCTGCACGCTCGGCTCAATGACGATGTGAACCTTCTGACCCTCTTCGAAGTGCTGGATAACCGAAGTTACGTTCGGCATTCCCCGCTCACGAAGACCCTTCTGAAGCTTATACCGTGTCCGTTTCTTAATACCATTATGTTTTGCCATTTTTACTCATCTCCATTATTAATTCCGTCGACCTGCACCACGTCTAACGCGACAACTTTGGCGGGGACGGCGAGGATTTCAGCGAGACTTGGAGTTGTTCTACCTCCGTCTCCTGATACGAGTTCTTTGATATAGAGTCCTCCTTCTCCTACAACCTCGATGCGGAAGAGGGAATCCTCTATTCCGAGACACTCGATATCAACGACCCTTCTCTCTCTGACAAGATCCGCTCTGCGATGTGCTACGCGTTCAGGCGTGCGCTGGTGAATCAAAGCTCCTTTTAGCTTTGATACCGCATTTTGAACCGTTTCAAGAGAGATACTGTCGTCTATATCGACCAGAATCCTGTATGTTTTATGCCCTTTGTGTGATTTAAGCATTTCCACCGTCTTTTTATCGGACCACCGTTCCAGCTTTACCTGGACGCGGGGTGCGGCGAATGTATTTATCGCTGATTCCAGTTCCTGGAGATTTACATTTCGGATTTTTGGATTCTGCATCTCCATCACAAACGGTCTGCCGGTACCTATCATCAGTGCATCAATGTCTTCTCTGCCGGATCCGTGTAATACCCCGTTTTCCGCAGCAAACATCTGTTTTGGAACCTCTGCGATCAGTTCTTCAACGGAAGTTGGATACTGTTTGCCGGTGAAATTACACTTTTCACATCCCTTTCCCCGGCATGCGCGGCAGTCCCAGTGCGTCTGTGGGATTCCTCTTTCATACTTGAGGTATCTGCCGTAGAAGTAGATGGATGCAATCTGCAGCTCCACACAGTCATCAGCGATGTTCAGGACCGCCGTTATCTCAGGGTTCTTTGGGTCTCCTCGTTTTCCGGTCAGAGCGGATACTGCTTTCCCCACCTCACGATTCATTTCCGATTTGATCGGTTCGGGCTGTTCCAGAGAAAGATCCGACCAGATCATCTCTTCTGATTCGCTCATCATTGGCGGGACGCGTGTACCGATCACAAAGGTACTGTACTCAATGTCCTGCATGGCGGTTGCCACTTTTTCTGCCCATGCAGGTACAGTGTCGAAGAGATCGTTACAGATCCAGCAGGTACCTTTCTCATAGGGAACAAATGGGATATTATATGCAAGGGCATGGGCAACCCGCAGTGCATGTCCGCGCTGTTCATTCGTTAGGCCAAACGATCGTTTTGCAAACAGCCTTCCCAAACAGTGATCACAGATATCACCGTACTCCAGAATCTGATGTACTTTCTCCAGAATATCTGTCATGATATCTCCCTCCGGTCAAACTCATTTAAGATCACTGTAATTGTGTGATCAGCATGCAGTACCCGGGGACCGACCGAGTACCGCGGAAGATCTTTCAATAGTTCTTCCTCCTCTTCAGTGAAGTTCATGTGATCGCTTAAGATGAAATTTTCCGGCAATGTTTCTACTTCCCGGATATCCTCACCGTTTTCATCAAGGACCGCAAAGGAAAATTCCTGTAAAAGTTCTGCAAGGCCTGCTGATCGAATTGCAATTCCGTCCGCGGCTTTCTTGAACTCTGGTTCTGCAGGAGTACTCAATCCTTTTTTGATCAGTGCACCGGCACTTCGCTCGTCAGGGTTCAGTGAGCGGATCGTCTCTCCGGAGAACCGGAGTGTCTTGTGCGGCTCGCCTCCTTCAAGGATTAGATAACACTCTGTATTGCGGCGGAGATCGTGACTGAGGAAGAATGAACTGTTGATGCAGCGACAGAGAACGTCCATTCGTCCGGCACCTCCCGGCATGTCGTTTAAGGAGAAGTCCGGGGATGTTGTAGCCTTGTGGCCGAGTATTGCAAACCGGAGCATGTGAGAATATATATTGGCTGTTAACCGGCATAAGACGTTCGCCCGGTAGGTTTGTTCCGAATTCTTTTTTGGTGTATTTGCAGGGTTAGTGATGTGATTGCTGTAGAGAGGTACTTTCTGTTGCTCTTTTTCTCCACAAATAATCTATAGCGTGAGAGCCCACATACACCTTATACGTTTGAGGAGTATTTTATGCAGAAAAAATACATTCTTATGATCCTCGTAATCTGCCTTCTTGCTGCAGGTATTTCCGCAGCTCCGGCTGCTGCCCGTGATGTCTCCCCCGGGAGTACTATCTTTGTTTACGAGGATGAGCTAAATTTCACCGGTGATCTTTCTGGTGCTGCACAACTGCAGTACAAGTCAAACAATAATGTCCTCAACATGATTTCTGTTCAGGATCCTGATAATTTCAACCTGCTCGCATCTTCTGTTGGTGATTACACCGGTTCATGGGATGTTATTAACAGTTCGGGGACAAAGCTTGGTACAGTTCTGATCTATTATCCTGATCTCTCCATTGACATCGTTCTTGCAAAAGACGGTGTTTCTTCAGTGCAGGAGTGGGGATTCCTTGATACTGAGGCGTATCTGATCAAGATTAGTTCACCGCATGTGGGTCCGAGCGGCATTGACCTTGATGCCGAGGTAAATGTCATCTTCAAAGGGGCAGACGGTTCTGAAACCACATATGTCTCGGGCAATAGTTTTGCTGACATACGTGTGGACAGTGTTCAGGTTCTGACAAATGCATCCTTCCGTCCAAAGGATCTGGGTAAGACCACCACGATTTATGCTGAGTGGAGTTCTCCGACTTCCTTCCACAACTATGCGGCAACATCCAACTCCATCACCATGGAGTATAATGATGTAACTGATCCTGGTGTGAGCATCACCACTAACCCGACATCAACTCCAACTACAGCAACTCCTTCTGTTACCGTAACGACCATTCCTCCAACTACGGTAGCGACCACTCCAACACCCGTAGAAACAACATCAGAACCGACTACAGAGATACCTACACCTTCTCCAACAGAGTCATCTCTCCCTGTTTACCTGGTTACTTTGTCTCTCCTTGGAGCACTTGTTCTGTTCCGGAGATAAAAAACCTCCTTTTTCCCGTGCGCGGTCAAAGAAACCGTGATTTATTGGGGCGCATGGTGTGTTATCACTGTCCCTTTTATCGAACGCACAAAGTATTACCTGCTTTGATGTCTCGTCACACTTGGCCGAAACTTTCCCGAAAAATTCCAGAAAGTATTTACCAATTTCGCATTTTCTGCCTTGATGTCGCAAACAACGCAGATATCTCCCTTCTCTCCCATTAAAGAGAATACTTATATCCCGACACAAAGATACATTTCAATGTCCCGAGAGGGGGACGTGTGAACATTCTTTGGGTAACCCTTAGAACTGTTTGCGCAATTGTGCCAAAACAACCGTCACTGACAAAACCAACAATTCTCTATTAGCAGTTTCCAGTGTTATTCAGTGAAAGTAACGGAAAATTACGCGGCGCATGGTAACCATGCGGCGCAAAGCCAATGAAATCATTATTCAGAGGAAAAAATTATGGCAAAATACCAGGATGTCATTGATCTTTATGACGACAACGGCAAGCTCCTCAAGAGCAACGTAGCACTCGAGAAGATTAGCCCGCTGGTCAACCCGGCTGTTAAGAAGATCATCGACGACACCAAGAGAACCGTCGCAGTCAACATCGGCGGTGTGCAGGAAGGACTCAAGACCGGAAAGATCGGCAAACACCAGCAGATCCTCGGCCGCGAACTCGACCTTGACATTGTCGGCAACATTGATGCAATCGAAGCAAAGATCAAAGAGTACGTTTCTGTTGATGCAGACAACCAGGCAGAGATCAAGCGCTTCAATGGTGGAAAACTCCTCTTAGTCAAGGTTCCGTCTGCACGTATTGCAAGTGCAGCAACCTACGATGCAGCACTTACCTCTGTTGCAGCAGCAACCACCTACGCAGTTGTTGAGCAGTTCAACGTTGACATGTTCAACGCAAACACTGTCAAGGCAGCAGTCTTTGGTTCCTACCCGGTTACCATGGATATGGCAGGTGGAGCATGTTCCATGATCATGTCCATCCCGCAGAACAACGAGTCTCTCGGATATGCACTTCGTAACATTCCGGCAAACCAGTCTGTAATGATGACCCACCGCAACGCAATGCAGGGTGCAGCACTCGCCGCAACCTTCGAGCAGGCAGGTCAGTTTGAGATGGGTAACGCAATCGGTCCGTTCGAGCGTGCACAGCTTCTGCTCTACGCCTACCAGGGTCTGAACGCAAACAACATCGTCTACGACCTTGTTAAGGCAAACGGCCAGACCGGAACCGTCGGTACTGTTGTCCAGTCTCTCGTTGAGCGTGCAATTGAGGACAAAGTCATTGTCCAGGGTGCAGGCAGTGCAACTTTCAAGCCGTACGAGACCAAGGACCCGATGATGTGGAACGCATACGCATCCGCAGGAACCCTCGCAGCAACCATGGTCAACTGTGGTGCTGGACGTTTCGCACAGGCAGTTTCTTCCACTCTCCTGTACTTCAACGACCTTCTTGAGCACGAGACCGGACTTCCGGGTGCAGACTTCGGAAGAACGATGGGTGTTGCAGTCGGTTTCTCCTTCTTCAGCCACTCTATCTATGGTGGAGGCGGACCGGGTATCTTCAACGGCAACCACGTCGTAACCCGTCACGCAGCAGGAAACGGTATGCCCTGTATCGTTGCAGCATGTGCACTTGATGCAGGTACTCAGATGTTCTCCCCGGAGGGAACCGCAAAAATCTACGGTGATACCTTCGGTCAGATCGAAGAGTTCGCTCGCCCAATCCAGGCAATTGCAAAGGCAGTCTAAGCCTCTGTAACAATTTCCGTCACGACGGATAGGTCAAAAGAATGACAGAACCAACATATCCACAGCTGAGAATCGTCCCAATGCGATTTCTGAATCCCGAGACCGTCGAGATTCTTCTTGACCGGCTCTTCCGCGTGGGAGGTATCCGCCGTTTAGTCTTAAACGGTCCGAGTATTCCCGCAACCGTACCATATGGTCCGGCTCGCGGTACTGCTAACCCGACCACGTACCGCAGAACCATCCAAGTATGCGGAGAAGAGTATCTGCTCGGTGTTCAGGTGGGAACAATTCTCCTTGAACTGGAAGACTCGTCTCTGATTCCTGATATCAAAGCAGCATGTGATGAGGTCTTTGCCGATAAGTTCCCGTATGGGATTACCGAGGGTATCTATATGCGTTCTAATATGACGACGACCGATTATGCAAAATATGGGATCGTCGATGATGTTCGTATACTCGGTATGACCGATCCAAAGAGCAAACAACGCCCGATCATCCTTCAGGGGAACAGATAATGCCTCTTGGACGTGTAACACAACTGGTCGACTGCAGACAGAGTATGGGTATGGGTAAGGGAGGCTCTCTTGCTCAGAGGGGAACCATCTCTGAATGTAAAAATCCTGATGTCATCATCGTCGGTATGTCACCCGGCAGAAGGCATATAACAAAACCTGTCTGCGATATCACGTCGGCACTGCGGCAGCAGGGGATCGAATACAGCGTAAGTACCTTGGTGCTGAACGCAGGCAGCGGAGTTCCGCCGGACGCAGAAATCGGTGGTGTTGCACTCGGTTCCAACTTTGGCATATTAGATCGCGAAATTGAACAGATAGAACGTCATAAAGTTGCCGTTCTTCACCACGGAAACATCCGATCCCACGTAATCCACAAATCCCGGAAGATCCTGCAGGAATGCAGCGTCAACGCTGTTGTTGTCTGTCAGGCACCAGTTGATTTTGAGGATTTCGCACGGGAAGGCGTCAAAACCGCATACGTCATGCCAAAACCTGATAAAATCAGAACGAAAGGAACAGTCATGGGGATTGTCACCGGAATCACCCGAGGTCAGACTCCTAGCCGTGTTGCGATGGCTGATGTCATTCATGAAGTACTACGAATAATCAAAAATCCTGAAATGGGATTACATGAAACTCATGAATCTCCTGTATCAGGAATTACACACTAAGGTGAACAAACTATGGCATATACACCACAGTATGGACCGGGAACGTCCAAGGTTGCAGAAAACCGCCGCAACCAGATGAACCCGAACGTGAAGCTCGAAAAGATTCGCAGCGTCACCGATGAGGACCTCATCCTTATTATGGGACACCGTGCACCAGGACAGGCATACCCGTCCGCACACCCGCCACTTGCAGAGCAGGGAGAACCCGACTGCCCAATCAGAAAGATTGTCAAACCGACTGAGGGAGCAAAAGCTGGTGACCGTGTCCGTTACATCCAGTTCGCAGACTCAATGCTGAACGCACCCTGTCAGCCGTACCAGAGAACCTACCTTGAGATGTACCGCTTCCGCGGCATTGACCCAGGAACTCTGTCCGGTCGTCAGATCATCGAGTGCCGTGAGCGTGACCTTGAGGGATACGCACGTGAGCTTGTCGAGACCAACCTCTTTGACCCAGCTACCTGTGGTATTCGCGGTGCAACTGTGCACGGTCACTCCCTGCGTCTTGCAGAGAACGGCATGATGTTCGATGCAGTGCAGCGCTGTATCCTTGACACTGATGGTATTGTCAAGTACGTGAAAGACCAGGTCGGAAACCCACTCGATCGTAAGGTTGCAGTTGGTAAACCGATGGATGCAGCCTGGCTCAAGGACAACACCACCATGTTCCACTCCCTTGTCGGAACTGCATTCCGCAGTGATGAGGAGTATGTGAAGTACGTCCAGCGTATCCACGCACTTCGTACCAAGTACGGATTTATGCCCAAGGAGGCCTGAATACAATGGCAAAAGTAGAAAAGACCCAGAAACTTTTCCTTGAAGCACTCAAGCAGAAGTTCCCCAAGCAGGATGTTGAGTCCACCACCACTGAATTCTACAAGTTCAACGGTATTCACCAGTCTGCACGTAAGACCGAATTCCTCAAAGAGAACGAGGCAATCGTTGCAAAGAGAGGAATCTCCATGTACGACCCAGACCACTGCCACCTTGCAGGTGTCCCGATGGGTCAGCGTCAGCTCATGACCTACGAAGTCTCCGGAACCGGAACCTTCGTTGAGGGTGATGATCTGCACTTCGTTAACAATGCAGCAATGCAGCAGTTCTGGGATGATATCCGCAGAACTGTAATCGTGTCCATGGACATGGCCCACTCCACCCTGCAGAAGCGTCTTGGCAAGGAAGTTACCCCGGAAACCATTTCTGAGTATCTCCACATTGTCAACCATGCAATGCCCGGAGGAGCAGTCGTTCAGGAACACATGGTTGAGACCCACCCGGCTTTAACCGACGACTGTTACGTCCGTGTCTTTACTGGTGACCAGGAACTCGCAGACTCTATCGAGTCCCAGTACGTCATCGACATTGAGAAGCTCTTCCCCAAGAAGCAGGCAGAGGCCCTCCAGGCAGCTGTTGGCAAGTCCCTGTGGCAGTGTGTCCACATGCCGACCATCGTTGGCCGTACCTGTGATGGTGGAACGACCTCCCGCTGGTCTGCAATGCAGATCGGTATGTCCTTCATTGCAGCATACCGCATGTGCGCTGGTGAAGCAGCAGTCGCTGACCTGTCCTTCGCAGCAAAGCACGCTGGTGTCATCAACATGGCATCCCACCTGCCGGCACGCCGTGCACGTGGTCCGAATGAGCCAGGAGGAATTCTCTTCGGCAACTTTGCCGATATGATTCAGGCAGACCGTGTCAACCCGAACGACCCGGCAAAGGCAACCCTTGAAGTTGTCGGTGCAGGAGCAGTTCTGTTCGACCAGATCTGGCTTGGTTCCTACATGTCTGGTGGTGTCGGATTTACCCAGTATGCAACCGCAGCATACACCGATAACGTCCTTGATGACTTTGTCTACCACGGTATGGACTACATCCACGACAAATACAAGGTCGATGTTACCAACCCGAACCCGAACGACAAAGTCAAGCCGACCCAGGAAGTTGTCAACGACATCGGTACTGAAGTCAACCTCTATGGTATGGAGCAGTACGAGCAGTTCCCGACTATGATGGAAGACCACTTCGGCGGTTCCCAGCGTGCAGCAGTTCTTGCAGCAGCATGTGGTACTACCACCTCCATCGCAACCGGTAACTCCAACGCTGGTCTCAACGCCTGGTACCTCTCCATGCTTATGCACAAAGATGGATGGTCCAGACTTGGATTCTTCGGCTACGACCTGCAGGACCAGTGCGGTTCCGCAAACTCGCTCTCCATCAGACCTGATGAGGGTTGTATTGGTGAGTTCCGTGGACCGAACTACCCGAACTACGCAATGAACGTCGGTCACCAGGGTGAGTACGCAGCAATCGTTGCATCTGCTCACATTGGTCGTGGTGACGCATGGGCACTGTCCCCGCTTATCAAGATCTGCTTCGCAGACCCCGCACTCAAGTTCGACTTTGCAAACCCGAGAAAGGAGTTCGCAAAGGGAGCTATCCGCGAGTTCATGCCAGCAGGCGAACGCTCACTTATCATCCCGGCACAGTAAATCTGTCCAGGGTGATAAGCCCATTTTCTTTTTTTACATCTGTCGTTATTCTAACCGCGCGAATGTTTGTTCTTTTTCAGCGGAGGGTAGTTAGCTATATAAAGAATCATCCTTTTTCTGGCCAGATTGTCCAACAGAAATTGATTTTTATCTGACAACAAAGGTCTTATAGATGTATTTTTAACAAAATAATATTTATGTGTGGTAAAATTTACTTGTGTTTGGAAAGGGGTTTATTGATAACTCAAATAATTTAGTGTAATCGGTTGAAAATTCGGATAAAATCATCGATCAAAGAACACCTCTTCGACGATTTTTCGTATACATTAATATACCACTCCCTGCAAACAATTTACTGTCCACACTTTGTACTCCATTCTTTAGAGTGGTAACGTTATTCGAACGTTCACGTCATTTCACGTGTGAATGACTGTGAATTATCCATGAGTCATTACGACTCCCGAGACGTCTGCACGACATTAAATCGTGCAGCTACTTGAGACGCATCCTTCGTTTCAGTCTGTGGCGGCCCTATTTGGGTGGCTTTCACTGGAACAATACTTTCGTTTCCGATAAGGAAACGTTAGCCCTGACACCGTGAAGGTGATCAGGTGCAGTACGAGTTGTAAAACTCGTGCACGCAAACTCAAGGGAGAATCTTACATGCAAGAAATTATTATCGGCATTGGAGTAACTGCCCTTGCGGGAGCTCTCGCAGCGGTTGCAGGTGCAGCCGAGGATACTGAGTCCAACATCGGATCACAGGGTGACCCGAACTCTCAGGTCCAGCTCGCACCTCAGATGGGCTATACTCACCGTATCTACAACAAAGCAGTATCCGGTGAGCCCCCAGCATATACCCTGTGGGTAACCCTTGCTTGCGGTATTGCATGGGCATTCATGATGTTGCATGTCAACGCAGTACTGGCAATCATCTTTGGTACAGTTCTCGCAACCTTTGTGCAGGGTATCTATGCTACCACTGCATACCTTGGAAGAACTGCAAGTCTCTCCAAGTTCGGACAGCCGGTCTTTATTGATGTGTTAAAGTCAGTAACGACTGTAACCATGGGTCATGCATTTGTTGCAATCTTCACCACGGTAACCGCATGTTACCTGATGGCAACTGTACTCAACCACCCGTTCTCACTTCCACTTCTTGGTATTGTATGGGGTCTTGCTCTTGGTGCAGCAGGTTCCGCAACCGGAAACCCGTACTATGGTAAGGAGCGTCAGTACCAGAACCAGAAGTTTGGTGCTGGTGTCCCGATTTCTGCATCCGGTAACATTGTCCGTTATGCAGAGGCTGGTCAGAGAAGTTCGATCGACAACGGTTTCTTCACCGCAAAACTTGGTGGACCAGCATCTGGTCTCTGTTTCGGTCTGATCGTGTTCTTTGAACTGTGGCGTACCGTCCTCTTTGAGCACACCTGGAATGGATGGGGAGCAGTTGTTGTTGGTGTTGTTATCATCCTTCTCTTCGCGATCCTTGACCGTTATGTTGAGAAGTGGGCACGCAAGAACTACGGACCCTACACTGCGGAGGCCTAATTATGAGCGCAATTGCAGCAAAACCAGCGGGCAACGCCGGAGCATTCCAGCCAGTTGCATCCGTTATCGCAATCATCCTTGCAATCATCTT
Organism: Candidatus Methanocorpusculum faecipullorum; assembly: GCA_018883755.1. Lineage (GTDB taxonomy): Archaea > Halobacteriota > Methanomicrobia > Methanomicrobiales > Methanocorpusculaceae > Methanocorpusculum > Methanocorpusculum faecipullorum. Next base: position 2,168 of record JAHLFR010000032.1, on the reverse strand, counting down.
TATTGGTGCAGCCTACTTCCTTGGTAGCTCCGGTATTCTTTCCGGTGGCGCAATGCTCCCGGTTACTACGCTTGTCGGCATTATTGTCGGTGCAGCCCTGATTGCATTTGGTGTCCACTTCGTCCCGGTCGGCGGTGCGCCGGCAGCAATGGGACAGTCGCCGGGTATCGCAACCGGTGTCGCAATGCTTGCGACCGGTGCAGGTCTCGCAGGACTGTTCGGAGGAGCATGGGCAGCAAGTTTAGGCTTTGGAGTCGCTCTCGCCGGTGGCGCAATCGGCGGCGGATTAATGATGGCAATCACCTGTCTCATGGTGAACATCTCCTATGTCTACGGCATGGGTATTCCCGCAGCATCCGGTAAAGTCGAAAAAGACCCAATCACCGGTGACTCTCAGGCTGAGTACAAATCCCAGGGAACCGAAGGTCACGGACTTCCGTTTATCTCCTATGTTGGCGGTGTTGTCGGTGGTCTGTTCGGTGGTCTTGGCGGAACACTCATCTACATTGAACTTCTCGACTTCTACACTGCAAGCTTCCCGGCATTAAACATCGTTGGTGAAGGTGCATCTGCACTTGCAGTTGGACTTGCTGGTATCTTTGCAATCGGTATGTTCCTTGTCATTGCAGTACTTTCTGCATACAACATTACTGGTACTATTGAAGGTCCGCACGACCCGAAGTTCAAGCGTTTCCCCCGTGCAATCATTGCAGCAATCTGCGCAAGCGGTATTTGCGGTCTTGTTGCACTGCTGGCGGTGGCAATTCTCTGAGGTGTAAAAAATGTCAGTAAAAGTTGAAGCATCCCACGATGGCATTCCACATGAAAAGGTCATGGCTATGGGCCTTGTCCTTGCACTGGTTTCCCTTTACATCGCTGTTGCCGGATCCTATGCAGGTTATGACTACCTTGCATTCTTCGGTGGTATTGCAGCTGTCGGTGCCCTGATCTGGGGTAACAGCACAATTAAGCGGCTTTGCAGCTATGGTATCGGAACTGGTGTTCCGTCCGCAGGTATGCTTGCATTCGGATCTGGTGTAATTGCCATGCTGTTTGCCGCAAAACTGGCTGTAATTAGCCCGTTCCTTGTCCCAATTGCAGGATTAATCATTGCACTGATTGTTGGTCTCATTCTCGGATGGATCTCAAACTCTGTCCTGAACATGAAGATCCCGGTCATGACCCGCAGTATCGCAGAACTTGCCGCTGTTGGCAGTCTTGCACTGATGGGTCTGACGATCGTTGCAACCGGCCACATTACCTTTACACAAATCACCTCTTTCACTCTCGATATCCTTGGCATTACAGTAAACATGTATGATGCATCCTACATCGGTGCAGGTATCATTGCAGTTTCCTTCATGCTTGGTGCAATTGCACTCCAGCACCCGTTCAATGCCTGCCTTGGTCCGGGAGAGAAACAGGACAGAACCAACATGCTCACCATTGAGTGTGGATTCCTTTCCATGATTGTTATGGCAGTCATTTCCTTTGCATTCGTTAGCATGGTTGCAGCATGGATCTCTCTGATCATTGCACTCATCGGATGGTACTGGTCCTACAAGAAATACTTCGCCTTATCCAAGCGCGATGCAGCAGCATGGCTCAATGCAAAGCCGTTCAGCGATGCGGAGGAATAAGCTAATCGGAGGAATCAAAAATGGGATATGTATTAGTATTACCTGAGTTTGGCCTCGTAGCTGACCCTATTGCAGGCATTGTCACGACCGCCGGTGTATCCTACCAGCCGGTCATTGATCAGGTTGCTGAACTTGAAAAGATTGCAGATGATCTTGTTGGAATGCTCTCCGGAGAAGGAAACTTCCTCAACAGCTACCCCGGACGTGAGAAGACCCTGCTTTATGCAGGTTCCGTTACCTCGCTCTGGTATGGTCTTGCTGTCGGACTGTTCATTGCCAGCTTGATTGCATTTGCATTACTTGGGATGTGAGCTACATGGCAGATAAGAAATCACCAGCAAGCGGATGGCCAATCATCCAGGGTGACTACCACACCGGTGACGCCAACAGCCCTGTTGCTGTTATCACCATGGGTTCCCACCTTGACGAGACGGCAATCTGTGCCGCAGGAGCTGCCCTCGCAGGATCCTGTAAGACGGAAAACCTCGGTATCGAAAAGATCGTTGCCAACATCATCTCGAACCCGAA
>JAHLFR010000031.1 GCA_018883755.1 Candidatus Methanocorpusculum faecipullorum | reverse complement strand
TTATCCAGAAGGACCGGCGATCCTCATCGAACGAAACGATCGGACGCTGGTCATCGCCGACCCTCACTTCGGTGTCGAAGCAGATCTGCACAGGCGCGGTCTCCATTTTCAGAGCGGGACGGGCTCACGGCTTTCGCGGCTGCTTGCAATCATTGAGGAAAGTGACCCCGACTACCTCGTTGTACTGGGCGATCTCAAGCACATGATCCCGTACGTGACGTATCAAGAGAGAAACGAGGTTCCGGAAGTTCTCAGAAAAATCCGGGAAAGAACGGAGTTCCGGCTAGCTCCGGGCAATCACGATACAGGCCTTGAAAAATATCTCCTGAATGGGGAACTTCTTCCGGCAAACGGCAAGGTCATTGACGGATGCGGTTACATGCACGGCCACACGATCCCTGCACCGGAACTTGCCGGAAAACTCATCCTCTGCGGTCATCACCATCCGGTTGTAAACATCTACGACGAAGTCGGATGCTCACTCCGCGGAACCCCCGGATATCTTCTGGCAGAGATAGACAGTACAGCCCTTGAACTTCCGGAGACACAAACCACGACCCGCGTCCTTCTGGTTCCCGCATTTTATGAACTTGCAGGCGGACTCGATGTCCGATTAATTCCGGGGAACAAGATCTCACCGATTGCAAAAGCAATCAGAACCGAGACCGCGGAAGTGTTCCTAAAAGACGGGACCTATGTTGACACCTGGGAAAATCTCAGCCCGAACCCGGAGGAGAAATGACCGGAGCTATTGAGGAGTTGCGGGAAAGTCTGCATCCAAAAATTCGGGATGCCCTCGATAAACGGGGTTTTGACGAGTTCTCTGAGATTCAGATGCGGGCAGTCCCTAAGCTCATCCGCGGAGACAATGCTGTTCTGATTGCACCGACCGGAACCGGAAAGACCGAAAGTGCCCTTCTGCCGATATTTCACCGGATGCTTACTGAACCGCATCCACCAGGATTTACCACACTCTACATTACACCGCTTCGATCTCTCAACCGTGACATGATGAACCGTCTTGAGTGGTGGGGAAAAGAACTCGGACTGCGTATTGCGGTCCGCCACGGCGACACTACACAAAATGATCGCCGCAAACAGGCAACACACCCGCCGGACCTGCTTATCACGACTCCGGAAAGTCTTCAGGCAATGATGATGGGAAAAGTGCTGCGCAAACATCTTGCCGGTGTCCGTTTCATTGTGATCGATGAGATCCATGAGCTCGCGGGATCCAAACGCGGCGCACAACTCTCTGTCGGACTGGAGCGGCTGATGGAACTCTCTGGAGAGGTACAGCGAATCGGCATCTCCGCAACGGTTGGTAATCCTGACGTTATCGGGAAGTTCCTCTGCGGCAAACGCCCGTACACCGTTGTGCAGGTGCCGGTAGCAAAAACCCTGGACATAACGGTCAGGTTTGCTGGCGAGTCATTTGCGGATCAGACAAAACTGATCGAAAAATGTATCGACTCCCACACCTCAACACTCGTCTTCACCAATACTCGCAGCGTAGCTGAGGCAATCGGCCATGCACTGCGGGAACGCGGAGACATTGATGTTCATCACGGTTCTCTTTCTCGTGAGATGCGAATTGATGCCGAGGACCGATTCCGTGCAGGGCTCACGCGGGGAATGATCAGCACATCCTCCATGGAGCTCGGCATCGACATCGGCCAGATCGATCACGTGGTACAGTTCAACTCACCGCGTGAGGTTGCCAGACTTATGCAGCGAACCGGCCGTGCAGGACATCAGCTGCATGCAACATCAAAGGGAACTGTTCTTGCAACCGGGTTTGATGACTGCATTGAGTCGATGGTGATCGTTCGCAAAGCAATGGAGAATGAACCGGAAAATGTTCGGCCGCATATCAACGCAGCGGATGTGATCGCAAACCAGATCGCAGCACTTGCGGTTGAGCGCGGCGAGATTGCCGTCAAAAAAATCGAAGAGATCTTTTCCCGCAGTTACTGTTTTGAAGATGCAGGGCCGCTGATTCTTGAGGTTATTGCACAGATGGAAAAGCATTACCTCATCAGAACCGAGAATGACATGGTCATCACCAAAGCACGCGCACGTCGTTACCTCTCGCAGAACCTGTCAATGATTGCGGACGAAAAGAAAAGTGTCGTCTTTGATGTTGTATCACGCAAGCCCGTCGGAACCCTGGACGAATCATTTGTGATAAGCTGGATCTCATCCGGTGCGGTGTTTGTTGCCCGCGGCCAGATGTGGCGAGTTCTTGATATTGACGAAGACCGGATCATGGTCGAACCCGCAAAGAATGCAAAAGGAGAACTGCCGTCATGGGAAGGAGAACAGATTCCGGTCCCCTTCACGGTCGCAACAGAGGCAGGACGGCTCCGCCGCCTGCGTACCTTTGAAGGCTACCACGCGGAAGAACGAACAGTACAGTTCACGGAAAAAATTCTTGCTGAGATGAAGAAGAACCGATCTATCGTTGCAACCGACAAGGTGATCGTCCTTGAGGATGCGGATGAAGGTGTTGTTATCAATCTCTGCGGCGGGCACAAAGTCAATGAGGCACTTGGCCGAGTACTGTCGATCCTTCTTTCCGCACGGTATGGAACCGCAGTAGGTATTGAGACCAATGCCTACCGGATTCTTTTGCGGTTGCCAAAATTTTTGCGTGCCCAGGATGTGGATGAAGTACTCTGTTCTCTTGAGCCGGAACATATTGAGGCGATTCTTATACTTGCCCTCAAAAAGACGGCTCTGTACAAATGGAAACTGGTGCAGGTGGCAAAAAAGTTCGGAGCAATTGATGCGGATGCCGACTATGAAAAGATCAGTATCAGCCGTTTGCTGGAGCTGTTTGACGGAACGGTGATTGAGAAGGAGGCGTTCCGTGAACTGTTCTTCTCGAACATGGATGTGGAACACGCGCGTCTTGTAATACAGCAGATCAAAGACCACAAAATGGAGACTGCAACAAGCCGCCTGTCCATTATCGGAGCAGAGGGATTGTTTACCGGAAGAGACGTAATTGTGCCTCCCGGAGAGGATCAGGCGATCATTGCAAGTGTGAAACACCGGATTGAAGAACAGGACATTGTGCTTGCATGTATGCACTGCAAAAACTGGAAAAGCCGGACCAAAGTAGGGCGCGCGCCAGATCAGCCTCAGTGTCCTGTATGCGGAGCACGACTGATTGCTGTCCTCAAACCCTATGATGAAAAGATGTACCTGGCGATGAAAAAGAAGAACAAAAGTACTGAGGAGCGTGAGGCAGAGGCACGGATGTTGCGCAATGCAAATATGGTACTCTCAAGTGGGAAAAAGGCCATTATCGCACTTGCAGGACGGGGAGTGGGACCGGAGGCTGCGGCACGGATCTTAAACACATTTGCAACCGGTGACAACTTTTATCGAGAAATTCTAAAAGCCGAGAGAAAGTTTGTACAGACGCATCGGTTCTGGTCTGATTGAAAAATTCTGAAAAAAAAAGATTCGGGGATATGTTGATGAAACAACCCGGATTTCGGGGATGCACCCAGGAGGTACGGGCAGCATCCTCTGCCTTATTTCTGTTCTTTTAAGATGGTGTCCAGACGCTCTTCAAGGAAATCAAGACCGCGGCGAACATCATCAAGATTCTTTCCGCCGGTCAGGATGATCTTTCCTGAGGAGAAGAGGAGCGCAACAATCTTCGGGTCCTTGATACGGTACACGAGACCCGGGAACTGTTCCGGCTCATACTCAATTGCCTCAAGAGAAAGTGTTGCTACAACACGGTTCAGGTTAATAAATTTACCAATGTCATAGGAGCAGACAATGTTGGTCACTGCAACCTTGGGGACGTCCAGGGTTTTGACTCCTGCTTCTTTGAGAGATTTCAGAATGATCTCAAGTCCATCCTGGAGCGCAGATTCATTCCTGATACCGGTTAAGACCACTTTTCCCGAGGAGAAGATTAACGAAGCCATTCTCGGGTCATCAATACGATATACGGCACCGGGGAACCGTTTTGTATTCAGTTCACAGCCGTCGATCTTTTCGGCAATCTCTGCCAGGTTAATCTCATCTGCGATTACGCCGGATGCAACGATATTTTCGATCTTCAGCGAATCGTATGTTTTCCCATCCATCTCTATTTAATACGAGAGACTCAAGCATAATACTTCGTGTCCGGTGAATCATCCCAAACGGAGCTTGACTTTCATATCCACTCGGATTAATTACCTCAGACATCCCATTAATATTGACAAGAACCATGACAGAGACGCAAGGTTCCCCAAAAATCGGGGGCAACATTGGCAACTATGACGAGACGTACCGTACGTTCTCCCTTGTTACGCCAAAGTATTACAACTTCGCGTTTGATGTAGTCGATGCCTGGGCCAAAAAGGATCGCAACCACTTGGCGATGATCTGGGTCAACCAGCAGGGTGTTGAAAAGAAGTTCACCTTCTGGGACATGATGATTCACTCAAACGAGGCCGCAAATATCCTGATGAAGTTCGGAATTCAGAAAGGAGACAGAGTTCTCCTGATGCTTCCGCGCGTTCCGGAATGGTGGATTTTGGTTCTCGGCATTATGAAGCTGGGTGCAGTGTTTTGTCCCTCGCCCCATATGCTGACGGTGAAGGATATCGCCTATCGTATCAAGGTAGGCAACTTCAAGATGGTTATCACCGACAGCGATAACATGGACAAGGTCGATGAGGTCGCAGCTGACTGTCCAAACCTCCAGCTCCGTATGCTGGTGGACGATAAGCCGGGCGAACGATTGCCAACCCCATGGATCGGCTACCAGAATGAACTGCTGTATCCTGCTCCGGTCTCAACGAAACTTGTCAGCAGTGTCGGCCGCAAAATGCTTTCGACCGATCCGATGCTGATTTACTTCACCTCCGGAACCACCAAAGATCCAAAGATGGTGCTGCACGACTATGGCCACCCCCTGGGTCAGACGGTTACAGCAAAGTTCTGGCATGATCTAACGGAATATGATGTACACTTTACGGTATCGGATACCGGATGGGCAAAATGCGGCTGGGGTAAGATCTACGGTCAGTGGATCTGCGGAGCGTGTATTTTCGTCTATGATTATCGTACGAAGTTCCATGCAACCGAGCTTCTTCCACTGATTGAACGTTATGGAATTACATCGTTTTGTGCACCGCCGACGATCTATCGTATGCTGATCATTGCAGATCTGAAGAAGTTCTCGTTTAGCGAGCTGCGGACCTGTACCAGTGCAGGAGAACCATTGAATCCTGAAGTAATCCGTATCTGGAAGGAAGGTACCGGCCTTACAATTCGCGAAGGATACGGCCAGACCGAGACCTGCTGCTGTATCGCAACGATGCCAGGCATGGAGGTCAAACAGGGTTCAATGGGAAAACCGGTTCCCGGTTGGCACATCCAGCTTCATGACGATGACGGTAACGAAGTCCCGCAGGGAGAGACCGGAAGGATTGCTATCTCATTGGATCCAAGACCAGCTGGTCTTATCCGCGAATACCTCGACAACCCTGAGGAGAACGCGGCAATGTTCGTCAACGGCTGGTACTACACCGGTGACAAGGCGTACAAAGACGAGGATGGATACTTCTGGTTTGTCGGAAGAAACGATGATGTGATCAAAAGTTCCGGTTACCGGATTAGTCCATTTGAAGTGGAGTCTACACTTCTGGAACACCCCGCCGTCAAAGAGAGTGCTGTGGTTGGAAGCCCTGATTCCATCCGCGGTATGGTGATTAAAGCATTCATCGTCCTGCACGATGGATATCAGCCATCCGAGAAACTGGTGAAGGATATTCAGGATTATGTGAAGCGCACTACCGCACCGTACAAGTATCCGCGGCAGATTGAGTTTGTTACAGAACTGCCGAAAACCATCTCCGGAAAGATTAAGCGCGCCGAACTGCGGAACCGTGAACTTCAGCGGTTTGCTGAAGAAAACGGTGAGAACTAATTTTTCTTTTTTCAAGCAGTAAGTGACACTGCATCGCATGCCTCGGTAAAACTTGCGATGAATCCCTTATCTATCGTCACGTCCAATATATATTCAGTGAATACGCATGACGACTCTACAGGAATATCTCAAAAACTCGGGCGTATATGAAGATCTCAGTAAAATAATTTCACTGATAGCTGATCAGGCAGGCCCAATCCGTGCGGCGTTTATCAGTAATCAGAATTATGCTGACTCAAAAAATGCCTCCGGAGAGCAGCAGGCCGCAATGGATACGTGGGCAGACTCACATATCACCCGTGTTCTCGCAAAAAGCGGCCTGGTACGTGCGGTCGCATCAGAAGAGCAGGACGACATTACTACATTCTCATCGTCAGCAAAGTACTCGGTGGTGATGGATCCGCTGGACGGTTCCTCCCTTATCTCAGTGAACCTCTGTGTTGGTACAATTGTAGGCATTTACGACGGGGATGTGCTTCAACCAGGAAAGAATCTGAAAGCTGCATTCTATATTCTCTACGGGCCAATGACGACGCTTACACTTTCGGTTGGTCACGGAGTTGCAATCTTTGCTCAGGACAGTGACGGCGTGTATCAGCTGCTTTCAGACAATGTCAAGATGCCGGAAGGAAACCTCTATGGATCCGGGGGTCTGAGAACAGAGTGGCTACCGGAACATGCAAAGTTCATCTCTGATGTAGAAGGAGCAGGCGGCAAGAACCGGTACTCAGGCTCATTTGTTGCGGACTTCCACCAGGTGTTAAAGTATGGAGGAGTCTATGCGTATCCTCCAACGACAAAGTCTCCGGATGGAAAACTGAGGCTGGTTTTTGAGGTCAATCCAATCGGATTTTTGGCAGTCCAGGCAGGAGGAGCGGTTTCAAACGGAGTTTCGAGTACACTTACCGTTGTCCCGAAAAAGGTACACCAGAGAACACCGATCTATGTCGGTAGCCGCGGCATGATTGAGGCAATCGAAAAAATTCACAGTGCATAACGTATGGCAACAACAATTTCCGTGTGTGCGCTGCCTCTCGGCGGCATTGCAGGATCTGCGGCAATATTCCCGGACGTGTTACAGAAGGCGGCAAAGGTGTTGAAAGAAGCAGAGGGATCGCTTCTGACGGATTCCCTGGTGACACATGTTGCTGACTGGCTGGTGCTGGTAATGGTTCATGGTCAGGGAGGAGCATCTCCTCTCATCACGGCGCTGAAGGATGCAGTCGTCGCAGCGGCACGTGATACCGCAGACAAACGGCGCTTGTTCTGCCGCGATATCCAACCAGTAATGTGCGGCATGACGTTTGCAGAGCGGGAGAGCGAGCCATTTGTGTTGTTTCTCTCAAGTGCAGCAAGTCCAGCGTTCTGGAACAAAACCCTGCTTTCCCAGTTTGCTAATCCGTTTGGAACACCATCAATCGCAGATGGGAAGGGGTTTGTGTTCTGTACTGAAGAAGCAGCAATGTTTCAGACACCGCAGGATCTCCACCGGCTGATTGCTGCGGCAAAGAGTTCTGCAATTGTTGGTGTTGCTGCCAATGCCGATACACCGGTTGCCTCAGCAGGTCCGGGTGTGGTTATGATTGCCCGTGCAGAATATCCCTGCCCGACAACCGCAGAGCTCTGCGGGGTGTTTGCCCGACCACAGCTCCTGCCGGAGGGCATTCTCTGCCCCGTTAGCCTTTGCGACGGCAAAACGGTTGCAAAAGGAGTTATCCCAGTAGTAGCCCTTGGTTTTTCGGTCGCAGACGGAAAACTTTCCGGACCGATGGATTTGTTTGACAATCCAGCGTTTAATGCAGCGCGGGATGCAGCTGGAAAATTATCCGGCTATCTATAACTTTTTTCTGCCCACAGTGGGAGAACACAAGAAACAGTTCTTCCTGTTGTATTGTATCTCAAAAAATAGTGCAGAATTTCTTCTCAGTCTGATGCCAAGGCATCCACCGGGTTCAGGTTTGCTGCTTTCCACGCTGGATAGAGGCCCGAGAGTAGGCAGACCAGAATACCAATGACAATACCATAGGGGATGTAGATCAGAACCGACGGGGCAAGCATCAAACTTATGTCTCCGAACAAAAGACCAATCACCAGAGCTGATGCGCCGACACTCAGGATTCCGCCGATTACCGCACCGATAAGGCCGATGATCGCAGCCTCATAGAGAAACATCAGCAACACCTGATTACGGAGTGTTCCGATACTGCGAAGAATACCGATCTCCCGGATACGTTCGTTCACACTCATCAGCATCACATTGAAGATGGCGACTGCAGCAACCAGAAGCGAAATACCACCTATCGCAACTAAGAAGAGCGAAACCATGCCAAGTCCCTCCTGCATAATTTCTGCAAACTGTCGTGCATCCATAACATACACCCGGTCATCTGTATCACGATCAGCGCGTCCATTCAGCCGTTTCTCAATCGAAGCAGAGATAGCATCCAAGTTATCCAAGTTACCGGTTTTCACCATTGCAGAACTGTACAGATTGTATGTGTTCGCGATCGATTCATACCATGTTGTTGTACCGACAATGGCACTGTCAGTGGAGAACGTCAGTGATATTCCGGAATTTTCCAGAATACCCACAACCCGTACTGCAGTGGTTGCTCCATTCTTATCGGTCATGGTAAGTCTACTTCCAATCCTCAGATCATGATCTTCGGCAAGCTTTTCACCGATTAAAATCCCTTCCGAACCCCGGGGGACTTTCCCATCCTGAATTGTCACCAGTTCAGGAATATCACCTGGTTCAAGGCCGTAAACCTGAGCACTGAACTCCTCATTTTGGAACTTTGCCACTTTGGAACCCTGATACATGGGAATCAGGATATAATCCGAGGTTGCTGAACGAATTGCTGCTTCAATGTCACGCAGATCTTTTGAGGATAAACCGGTCGCGGGAATACCATCCACCGTTTTCTCCTCCACTGACATGATAGTCAGGGAGTTGGTGGATGAGGAGAGAAGCGAGGTCATCTCTGCGGAAAATGCACCGCCCATCATGCCAAGAGAGGTGATCGCAAGAACACCAATGATGATTCCTATCATCGAGAGCATGGATCGCAATAAATTCAGTCGAAGATTCCTGACAGACAGCTCAAAAATGATGGGAGAGAAAATCTTACTGAAAGATGAGGTGTTCTGATTCTTTTTACTCATTCACAATTTCTCCGTCACGGATGACAATCGTCCGGTTTGCATAGGTTGCGGTGTGCGGATCATGGGTAACCATGACGATTGTACGACCTTTTCTGTTTAGATCCTGTAATAAGGCCATGATCTGTTCACTCATTTTTGAGTCAAGGTTTCCGGTGGGTTCATCACAGAGAAGAAGAGCAGGATCGTTTGCCAAAGCACGTGCAATGGCCACACGCTGCTGCTGACCGCCGGAGAGCTCAAACGGCGTGTGAGTCATCTTTGCTTCATCGATGCCGACACTTGCCAATAGTTCCTTTGGCCTGCCAGTATCATCACGTTTGCCGTATTTGAGGATCATTGGGTACTCAACATTTTCATAGGCGGTCAGAAGACCGATCAAGTTGAATTTCTGAAAGATGAAACCAATGCGGTCGCGACGATGAATAGTAAGCTCGTCATCAGTCATTTCCTTGACATTACGCCCATCAATGTACATATCCCCAGATGTGGGAACATCAAGGCAGCCGATCATGTTCATCAGAGTGGATTTCCCGGAACCAGACGGACCCATGATGGCCACGAACTCTCCCTTCATTACTGAAAATGCAACACCATTTAAGGCATGTACATCACCAGCCGGCATGTGATAGACCTTATAGACGTCAACCAATTCTACAACCGGTACTTCAGACATGGTTTATTTTTTCCTTATATCATCAAGAAACCCGCGACGCCATGCAACTGCTGCACATCCAGCTATCAGAAGGATGATCACTGCAGCTACAATGATACCAAGAGGCGAGTCATCACCAGGCGAACTACTGCTGTCAGAGACAACGGTACCCTGAAGGGTTACTGGAACTGTAGTACTGTACGGGTTACCGTCTGAATCTTTATAGGAAACGACGAGATCAATGATATTGGATTCTGGATTGACGAACGTAACATCAAACTCAGCAATTCCGTCCGGCTCAAGGGATCCGACAACATAGGTCTCCATCGGGGCAGTGGGTGTTGCTTTGGCTGTGGTAACCATGACGGACTTTGCGTCCTCCAGTCCTGCGTTGTTGACATCCCCAGTGATCTGATAATATGTTCCTTTATTAGATACGACGATATTATTCAGGATCATCTCTGCACGGACTTTGCGTTCTCCCAGTTCAACCGGGATCTGAACAGAGTTTGTGTGCAGATTCTGGCCATTGCGGTAACTTACATCGAAGGAGATATCCGTTGGCTTGTCCACGACAACGGTAAGGTTTGCATCAATATACTGATCCGGTTCAAGTTTACCTACGAAGTAGGCGGTCTGCTTGGAAGAGACGCCATCACCACTAACAGTAATCTGGATGCCGTTTAAGCTGTTGGCACGCGGATTGCCGACACGGATAGTGACCTTTTCATTTCGGCTCTGACCAAACGCATCAGGCTGATCAATCAGAGCAACTGAGAGCTGGGTATCATCAACGCGGACGGCAAAGGTGTACTTGAGGCTTGTTAATCCTGCATCGAGGAAATCAAGATAAAGCATCGGATAAAAGGTACCAACTGCACCACGGGAGGTGATCGGGAACGTAAAGGTCATTTCATCTCCCGGACCGAGCATACCAACACTGTTGTAGGCTTTGTCTTCGGAAGAATAGACCTCGTTAACACCCATTATCATTGCACGGCCAATAGAGACGGAAGTTGTTCCTGAGTTTTTGATAACCGCAGTCACAGTTGCGGTATCGCCTGGCATGAGGACTTCAGGGTCCATAGTAAGGTTGATCACCGAGATCTGTCCGGTGACTTCAGCAGCTGCAGGAGCAGTGACCCCAGCACACAGCAACGTGAGGACGAGTGCCCCAATCAGGATGGGATGGGCTATTTTCATTATTGGTTTACCTGTTTTTGTGTGATTGTATAACCTCTTTCCCTTTGTCCCCTTTGGAAGGAGGGCGAGTACTTCTATTCTGTCGTGCAGAAGTTATACAACATGCTATTTATCGTTTATCGATAAATAGTTATCGTAAATCATACTTGTTTTCAAGTATCGCTCCCGACAATCCTAATAGTAAGCAGGACAAACATTCCAGTATGAATTCCAGTGCATCTCGTGTTACCGGCTCGCTTCTCGGCGGGGCGATAGGTGATGCTCTTGGCTACCCTGTGAAGTTTACGAGCCTTGAGGAGATAGAAAGAAGGTACGGAACAAATGGGGTCCCGGCATGTCTTGTGCCAAATCCGCATACTGGGTTTGCGTGTTTTTCGGATACGACACAATTGACACTGTTTACGACGGAGGGACTGATTTATGCGGTGAAGACGGGAATGAATCCAGTAAAGTCAGTGTATCGGTCTTACCTTCAATGGCTGTACACACAGGACGGAGGACTGGTTCAGAGTGCATCAACAGGACTTCTTGCCCATCATGAAATGTATGTTACCCGTGCACCGACAGCAACAACACTTGCAGCACTACATTCTGGTACTATGGGAAGTATTGACATGCGGATAAACACAAGCAAAGCAGCTGACGGGATGATGCGCACCGCACCTGCAGGGTATATTGCAGAACACGATTCTGCCCGGATTCTCGGGGAAAGAATTGCTGCACTGACGCACGGACATCCGGATGGATACCGAGCAGCAGGTGCATTTTCGGCACTGATCTCATACCTGATTGATGGTACTGCGCTTTGGGATGCGGCAACCACAGTGAGAGATGAAACTGCAAAGCTGTCGTGGGGAACGGAGACCGCGGCAAAACTTTCCGACGCAATTGATTTGGCTGAGAAGGATATCCCGGATGCAGATGCCATATCCCAACTTGGGACCGGAAAAACGGCGGAGAGGGCGCTTTCAGTCGGGCTATTCTGTGGACTTCGGCATGAGGACAATTTTCCAGAGACTGTACGGGCTGCAGCAAATCATGGTGGTGATTCAAGTGTGACCGCGTCAGTTGCAGGACAGATTGTAGGAGCTTGCATTGGGAGAGAGGCAATTCCTGCCGAGCTTACAGAGAGACTTGAGCTTTCAGCAATGATCAATGACTACGGGATGCAAATAGGATCTTTGCGGGGGTGTCTATGACTGCGGCAGACGAGTATTTCCAGAAAGGGATGCAGGCGTATCTTGTGCGAAACTTTGCAGAAAGTATTGAGTGGTTTACAAAGGCACTTGCTGAAAATCCGGAGAATGTGAACTACTACTATTATCGCGGAACGTCCTATCAGGAACTGGAACAATATTCCGAAGCGGTTGCAGACTACTCTGCGGCGCTGGACAGATTTTCCGGATGTGTCCCAATCCGCTACAATCGTGCAGAGATCTGCAGAAAGCTTGGACATGCAGATCGTGCAGCAAAGGATCTGACATACATTATTGTCCATGCTGACCGAGCAAAAGGTGAGGGGCACTGGCTTGCTTTGGCATATCTGAACAGAGGTCTGGCGCGTATTGACTGCGGCGATCTGGAGACAGGACTCGTTGATTTTGGAAAAGCGGAGGCTCTTGCAAAAGAACTCGGGGACAAAATTCTTCTTGCACAGATTGCAGACGAACTAGAAAAGAGCGGATTATAACTAACTTTCTTGAAAAAAGATTATTGGGAATCAGAATCTTCCGTTTCGTCCTCATCCTCTTTTTCTGCATCGGAGAGAGCGGACATATCAAGGTTATAGTAGTAATACTCTCCTGCTGCTTTTTGTTCGCGATCGAGGTATGATCCCGGTTTGTTGATACGCGGACGTCCTGTCTTGTCACGGCGGAACGTGATTCCCAGGAGACCAAGGAATTTGTTCATTCCCTCTTTCATCTCAAAGGGACCAGTTGCAAGACCGTTCGCACCAGGTACACCATCGAAGACAAGAAGCCGCTCGCTGATCATATCGATTGTGTACATGTCGTGATCGATCACCATGATACCGGCACCTTTGTCCTCAGCAGCACGTTTGATCACTTTTGTCGTGACAAGTCTCTGTTCTACATCCAGATGTGCACTTGGCTCATCAAGGATGTAGAGGTCTGCGTCACGTGAAAGGCACAGGGCAATTGCTACACGCTGAAGCTCTCCACCGGAAAGGTGGTTGACTTCGGACTGCAAAAGCGGCATTAAGCCGAGTGGTTCGAGGATCTCATGCTGGTAGTAGGATGAGTCGAAACGTCTGGTTGCCTGACGCAAGAGGAACTCAACAGTGTCCGAAGTGTTTGCGGTAACATACTGCGGTTTGTAGGAGACAGTTACGGTATCAAACTTCTTTCCATCATCAGGGGTTTCGACACCCGCAAGAAGTTTGGCAAAAGTGGATTTGCCGATACCATTTGCACCAACAATACCAAGAACTTCTCCGCGCCGCACCTCGCCTCCTGCCACTTTGAGGGTGAAGCCTGGGAAGGTTTTGGTCATCTCCGGAATTTCCATGAGGATCTCACGGTCCACGTCGCTTTCATGACCGCGAGTCTCAAAGACTACCGGATAGTCCCGGATACGAACATTTTCCTCTGCAACAAAACCTTCGAGATACTGGTTTACACCGATGCGGACACCTTTCGGCCGCGTGATGATACCAAAAGCTGCCGGTTTACCATAGGCGATATGGACGGTTTCTGCAACCATATCCAGAATGGCAATATCGTGCTCCACTAAGATGACAGGATGTGACTCGGCAAGTTCACGTATCAGTTTAGCCGCAATCATTCTCTGGTAAATATCCAGGAAGGGGGTGACCTCATCAAGGAAGTAGAAGTCTGCTTCTTTGGAAAGGGCAACAGTCAGGGCAACACGCTGGAGCTCTCCACCGGAAAGGGTTGAGAGATCTTTCTCGAGAATGGTCTCAAGAGCAAGCTCTTTGATGAGGTGATCCAGCTGGTTTCTCTCATCATTTGCTTTGAGGAGATCACCAACTTTTCCCTTGAACACTTTGGGGATGAAGTCAATGTACTGTGGTTTAATGGAGGCACGGATAGTTTTCTTTGCCACCTGCTGCAGATAATCCAGCAGTTCGGTTCCTGCATAGTACTTAAGAATCTCTTCCCAAGAGACTTCACGTTCAAAGATACCAAGGTTCGGCTTGACCTGGCCTGAGAGAATTTTAACGGCAGTTGATTTTCCAATGCCGTTTGGTCCAAGAACACCAGTCACCTTTCCTGCAACTGGCTGGGGGAGACCATAGAGGACAAAGGCGTTCGGACCGTAACGATGAACCGGCGTGTCCAGCTCTTCAGGGAGCTGAATGATATCAAGGGCTTCAAACGGACATTTTTTGATGCAGATACCACAACCTACACAGAGCTCTTCCGAGATCTCGGCACGACCGTTTTCACCGATCTGAATAGTTTCATCTCCGGTCCGTACCCGCGGGCAGTAGGCAATGCACTCCTGCCCGCATTTCCGGGAGTGACACCGGTCTTTGTGAACGATGGCGATCCTCATGATATTACTCGGCTAAGAGTGATGTGCTCAGAATGATGGTCCAAGAAAGGTACCACATGGCAAAGGTCATGAATGCCTGATAGAACCAGTCCTTTTTACCGAGCTTTGCGGTGTCGATCTTGAGGAGGATAAAGATTGTTCTCTGGAGAACAATTGCAACCAACAGGATCAGGATACCAATGAAAGGATCTGCCTGGACACCGGTTTCAGCACTCGGGGTTCCCGCAATGAAATATGAGGCGATACCTGCGATCATTCCGAGAACACAGGCGATAAGCGTTCGTATGACACGCTCGCCATGTTCTGATTTTTTGCGGGCAGTTTTC
>JAHLFR010000030.1 GCA_018883755.1 Candidatus Methanocorpusculum faecipullorum | reverse complement strand
GGCAAAGGGTGTTTGCGGAGTATCCATTTCTTCTGCTGATGGTCTGGTTACCGGGGAAGTGCGGACACGCGCTCTCGTACATGTAACGGTGGGTATTGATGATACCGATCGAAAAGGGTGCGGCGGAGCTACGTTTGCCCTGTCTCAGGCACTGATGAAGTATCTTACCGAAAGTGGAGATGCAATAGGGATACGGCATCAGGTGGCTGTTTTGTCACAGGGTATTGAGGAGAAAACTGCTGGAAACTCATGCAGTTTCCTTGAACTTGCAGTTGATCCGGAAACTCTTGCTGGGCTTGCGGCAAAGATTAGCCGGTTTGTGGAGGAGGAAAGCGTTTCTGACAACTGGGGTGTTGCAATTTCCCAGGGTCAGCATGTCGCACCGGATATTCTCGCGCTTGCTTCGCGTATCCGATCTGAACGGGTGACGCAGGAGGAAGTGCTGACCATTGCAAAAAAGCATGGAATTGCGACATTTGGTGGTCGAGGAGTGATTGGTGCCGTTGCAGCTGTTGCACTTCGTACCCAGCCGCAGGAGGTACTGTTGGACCTTTCGTATCCTGTTATGGATAGCTGAACACTTTTATACAATTGAGTGTAAAATATATTTTACATGAACTCAAAAATTACCGGGGCTTTGCTGGCTCTTGCAGCCCTTACTGTTGTGGTGTTTGCCGCAGGATGTATTGGAACTGCAGATCAGACTGCACAGGTGAACGATACGGTAAACGTGTATTATACGCTGACGCTGGAAGACGGGACCGTACGTGAGACAAATGTTGGCGAATCTCCCCTTACTTTTGTATTAGGGTCTGGTCAGATGATTAAGGGATTTGATGAGGCTGTAGTTGGTATGAAACCAGGTGAAACAAAGACGGTGACTTTGACTCCTGATCAGGCGTACGGTGAATACAGTTATGATACATATGCTGACATTCCGGTTTCCCTTGCAGAAAGCTACAATGGAGGTCCTATCTCAATTGGTTCTACCTTCCTGATGTACGATTACTCAACTGGTTCAATTCAGGTAGTGCAGGGAGAGGTCATGATCATCGATAATGAGAGCAATATGACCCGTGTTGTCATCAATCCACCACTCGCAGGAAAAACGCTGACCTTTGAGATCACGCTTGATTCCATCGGTGAGAAGACCGCATAATCTTTTTTTGAACAGAATGTTCTGGAAAAAGTTCTTTGCCTCATGATGTCCACATCTCCGAATAAGTACATACGTACCACGAATAGCTATGGGATATACTGAAGATAAACGGTTCCAGATTGGATGGCTGAGTGTTGTTCTGATGCTCGGCATCGCAATTCTGGTTGGATATTCTGGCCTCGGCCTGCTGGCTGCCGCGGGTGTGTTCTTGCTTGGTGTTGGACTCATCGCGGTTGCCCTGTCCTTTGCAATCGGCAAAAAAGAACCACTGATCACCGGTTCTGGTGCATTGTTTGCCATCATCGGTGCGGTTCTGATGCTGATTTACGCAGGAGCAGAACTTTTACTGGTCATTGGCGGAGCACTTGCCGGTATTGCACTTGCTGCAATCGTCTATGTTGTAGCAAAGAAATAATTTGATTTCTCAAAAATAAGAGGAAAAATGACGGATTTACGAAACAAAGTTGAGGATGATCGCGGACTTTTGAAAAAGATTCAGCTGGGAATTCCCGGATTCCGCGGATATCGGCAGAAAGAAGATCTGCGTATTGCAGACTCCCTTCTTAGAATGCAGATTGCTGATCTGTTGCAATCGGACGTTCTTGGTCCCCTTGAACAGATCCGTGAGCGTGCCGGGAATGCGCTGGAACTGGATCTGATGAATGATATTGCAACAGTTATCTCTGCAGCGAAAACCGCTGAGTCACGCGTTCGTCATGCAGAGCAGGGATACTCAGGAATCTCTCCGGCATACCGCGTTAGTGATGAGCAGCTGAACACACTGTATGGATTTGATCTCTCTCTTGTTGACGGAATTAAGGGACTAGGTACACTGTGCCGTACAGCACTCGGTTCTGCTGATACCGGTGATTTTGGGTTGGTAAAAGCGGATCTCCGCAACATCAGAACAGAACTTTCAGAACTTCAGGCGGTGTTTGAGAAACGTATTGAGACAATGGCAGGACTTGGTGCATTCTAATGGCGTTATTCTCCAAAGTTAACAAAAAGATAGGCTCCGGATCCGACATTGAGGGAGCAGACTCCCGAAAAGGATTCTACTGGGTTGAGGATCAGAAAGGCGACAATGTGATGTGGCGCCTTCCAAGAAATGTGATGTGGAATGACAACGTACTGGTTCGTGAGGATGAGTATGGTATCTTCTTCCGTGACGGAAAGGCCCTTGCCGTCTTTGATCGTCCCGACCGGTATGCACTGACAACACAGAACATTCCTGTCCTAAAGGATATTGCAGGAACAGTTCTGGGAAACGTCCAGATAGGTGAATTTTTCTGGGTACAGAAGCGTGAGTTCCGGGACAAATTCGGGACGAGCCAGCCCCTTGCATTCCGCGATGTGGACTTCGGTGTTGTACAGCTGAGAATTTTTGGACAGTTCTCCTACAAAGTAACCGAACCCCTCCAGCTGATTACCGAGTTCGTTGGAACGAAGGGTCTTACGAAATCTGAAGAGATCGTTGAATGGCTGAAGGGACAGATTGTTGCGGTGTTAAACGACACTCTCGGTGAACTGAAGGCAAAGAAACAGATGGGTGTTCTGGACATGCCTGCATACCTGCAGGAGATTGAGCAGCTCTGTCTCGCCAAACTGACCCGCGAAACCGAGGTCTATGGACTGAAGATCATGAAGTTTGCCGGTCTGAACATTAACATGCCTGAGGAGGTTCAGGAGGCAATCAACAAACGCGGTGCAATGTCGGCACTTGGTGTGAACTACATCCAGTACCAGTCTGGTAAGGCAATTGAGGGTATTGGAACCGGTGCTGCTCAGGGTGGGGGTGAAGGCTCCGGTTTTGCGATGATGGGAGCCGGAATGGGTGCGGGAGTTGGTATGGGCAATATGATGGCACAGGGAATGGCGGGTATGGCAGCAGGTCAGCCGGCGCCGTTTGGAGGTCAGCCCCCAGCCTCTCAACAGCCTCAGGGCCCGATGGCTGCCCAGGTTCGTTGCCCTAAATGCGGTACGACTGCCCCGGCAGGTACGAAGTTCTGTCCTGAATGCGGGACCTCAATGGTCCAGCCAGAATCGGGGAGATGTACAAACTGCGGTGCAGTCCTTCAGCCCGGTGCGAAATTCTGTCCTGAGTGCGGAACCAAAGTGGGATCCCCGAAATGCCCTGCCTGTGGCAGTGAGGTTGCAGCAGGTGCAAAGTTCTGTCCTGAATGCGGACAGAAACTCTAACCATTTTTTTAAATCTTTTAACCAGTAGCACCAAATAGCAGCGAACAGATCCAGATCCACCCGATGAACACCAGTGATGCTGCAATTGTCAGCGGTATCCCAACACGGAAATACTCCCAGAATGTCATCGTTTCCCCATGTTTTTCCGCATTTTGGATGATAATTACCGAGCTTGCGGCACCTAAAATTGTCAGCGTACCTGATATCGTGCTTCCCGCAGCAAGTGTAAGGTACAGATAGACTGGTGCTGCCGCCGACTCAAGAACCGGTAGAACCAGTGCCACATACGGTACATTTGACACCAACTGAGGTACCAGAACACTCACACCAAACAGAACCGGCATTGACGTTGTAAACGACTCCGGCAGCAGGCTCTGAATCACACCGGTGTTCCACACTGCAGCCATCAGTACAAACATCGAGACAAAGAACAGCAGTGTACTCCAGTCCACCCCACGCAGAAGTTCCACTCTCCGTCTGGACAAAAGCAGGAGCGGCAGAGCCGCAGCAAGTGCGATCAGTACCAGAGGCAACTCGTATCCGGTAAAGGACAGTCCAATTCGCAAACATATCACTACAAACACCAGAACAAGCGATACTTTGGTCAGTCGCTCCAGTACAGGATCCTCTGGACTGCTGGAATCACGATCATACATCGATGATACCTCTATGTTTGGCAGATGCCATATCATCATACGGTAAAGAATGTACAAACTCACAAGAGCCGGCACACACAGGTACACAAAGAATGTACCAAATGCATTGGGCACACCCCCCGACATTGCAATCATCAGTACCTGAGGGTTCCCGATTGGCGTCATCACACTCCCGAATGTTACCGCCGCGGCGAGTGCTACCAGCATCCGTGTTACAGGAATCCCAAAGCGGTGGGAACAGTACAGTGCAACCGGTGTTCCAATGATTGCAACGGTATCATTCATCAGAAATGCAGAAGCTCCTGCCATCAGAAAAATAAACCAGAACATCACCTGGTGTCGGGAGGATGCTTTTGCAAATGCCGCAACCGATGCTGTATGCAGCAGACCTGACCTCTCCATTGCGACACCCAGTACAAACATCCCGAACAAAAAGACGATTACATCAACGTTCACCGCAGCAACCGCAGCCTCTGGTGTAATCGAACCGGTAACAAGGGCAAGTACTGCTCCTGCTGTCATCACTGCCCATATTGGCAGACGCACATGTCCTATTCGCCGCATCACAATCAGCAGAAATACAACTGCAAGAATACCAACGGCAATAGGATACATAAACAGAGGCCTACATGCAGGAAATGTTCAGGATGTCTACTGGTTTGTAGGGTCCTCGCAGTAGTTCGCTTTGTGAGGAATTCACAACTGCTGTGAACCAGATCCGGGTTCCAATCTCACAATCCTCCAAAACATTGGTCGAAGGAATATACACTGTCCCGTCGTCCCCGGAAATAACGGTCTTTTCCCCAAGCAGAGAAACTGTTCCCTCACGGGAAAACTCCTCAGTACTTGGTAGACTCACATACCACACGCAGAGAACACAGGCAACAACCAGTGCCACACCAGCTATCGTATTCTTTTTTGACATAGAAAAAAAGGTCAGGATTTTGCGAGGATGATCTGAATGCATGAGACATTGGAGGGGCCATTGTCCATCTCGACCTGATCTGTGGAGGTGGTTACACTCTGTTTCACCACATTCGGAAGAAACTGGCGAGTCACAATTTCGGCTGTATCTACAGCACGAACGATGGCTTTGCCGCGTGCCTTCACGATCACCTCGGAGTTCCCGGCATTGAACTGTGTAACCACAGCCAGTACATAGTTCATCACCGGTTTGTTTCCAATCAGGACTGTATTATCCATCGTCGTAGTATCATTTAGCGATAATCTGTTATCAGTTGATCGTATCTGCATGGATACAGGAAAGTATCTGGGAATCTTGGGAATATCCCAGATAGTCTCCAAAAGAGCCGTCTTAGAAGTACTTCTTTGTATGCAGCAGTTCGGCGTTCAGAACCGAAGCACCTGCTGCACCGCGGATGGTGTTGTGTCCCATCGCAACGAATCTGATACCTTCACGTACACGCCCAACAGAAACGGTCATACCGTTACCGCGGTTCCGGTCAAGTCTTGGCTGTGGACGGTTTTCCTCCGGAAGGTACAGAATCGTTTTTTCCGGCTGAGTGGGCAGTCCGGTAAACGGCGGCTGCCAGGTCTGGAATGCTTCAATGACCTCATCTGGAGTTGCAGCAATATCGATCCAGACATTCAGCGTGTGCCCATCTACAACAGGGACACGGTTACAGGATGCAGAGACCTGGAACGGTGCTCCGGTGATCTGTGACCCATTGAACGTACCAAGAATTTTGTTCGCTTCGCGGGCCATCTTTTCCTCCTCAGATCCGATGTATGGAATCACGTTGTCGTAGATTCCGAAGGCTGGGACCCCATCGAAACCTGCTCCGGAGATTGCCTGCATGGTTGCAACGTTTATGTTTGTGAAAGAAAACTTCCGCAGGGGGGCAAGTGCCGTTGCAAGCATAATCGTGGAACAGTTGGGGTTTGTGACGATGAATCCCTCACGATTGTGGTTTTTCTTCTGCACATCGATGAGTGCCGCATGCTCTGGATTAACCTCGGCAATCATTAGGGGAACGTCTTCTTCCATGCGGTGGGAGCTCGCATTACTGAAGACACCGACACCTGCGTCTGCAATCTCGGACTCAAGCGTTGTTGCAATGTCCGCGGGAAGTGCGGAAAACACAATATCACAGTCCTTTACCGCATCAACAGTGGTTGGGGATACAACGATGTCTTTAACCGACTCCGGGAACGGAGAATCAAGCCGCCAGTTCACAACAGAACCGTAGGTCTTTCCTGCGGACCGATCGGAGGCAGTAAGGGTTGAAAGGGTAAACCAGGGATGGTTTGCGAGGAGCTGGACAAAACGCTGACCAACAGCGCCGGTTGCTCCAAGAACGCCAACATGAATCATGAGATATTCATAGGCTTTGCCGGATATTCATGTTTTCGTCCGGGTGCCCCGAGACTGTGCATAACCTTCCAGAATCCCGTGAAAATTGTCATGGTAACCTGCCATGTGTCGTGAATTTTGAATCGCAGAGGTTACAATCCGGCTGCCTAGACAATCGCCAGCTTTCTCATAAATTCTGTAAAAAAAAGATGCGGGAATTGTTTCCCTGCTTTACGGCATCTTTTTGATCTCTTTTGCGA
>JAHLFR010000029.1 GCA_018883755.1 Candidatus Methanocorpusculum faecipullorum | reverse complement strand
CTCTTGAAGAGACCATCAGTCTCTCCGCACGGTTTGGTATCATCATCACCTTCCAAAAACCCGGGGCTGATGCGTACCTGGAGATTGTTGACTCCCTTGCCTGTGAATACAATTTGTCCATAGAAAAAGATCAGCTTCACGCAGGGGCTGAAAAGTACGCCCTTCGTGCGGGCGGCAGAACACCGCGTGCCGCAAAACAGTACATCGAACTCCTTGCAGCAAACGTCTTAGATACGGTATAATTTCCATCCTGTTTTTTGAACAAACATCTGCCCATGCATCCATTGCATGTCTGTATTCCGGCAGTACACCCTGCGTGATCGGCTGATCTATTGTTCACACGATGAAGTGTGTCATGGTGTGCCATGCCAAAGGTATACATACCTCAGACGAACTACATATAAGAGCACGCGCAACTCAGAAACAGCGTGAAAGGAGATGACCAAAGAGAGGAAGAGATCTCTTTGGAACGAAAAAACATGTTACTAACTGGTGCAGAGATCATCGCAGAAGTTCTCATTGAACAGGGAGCCACCACCATCTTCGGGTATCCCGGAGGGGCGGTTCTCAACATCTACGATGCACTCTATGAATACCGTGACAAGATCCGTCACATCATGACAGCCCACGAGGAAGGAGCCTCTCACGCGGCTGACGGATACGCACGCGCAACCGGCAAAACCGGCGTCGTACTTGCAACATCCGGGCCCGGAGCAACCAACCTCGTTACAGGAATTGCTACCGCATACATGGACAGTGTTCCCCTCGTTGCACTAACCGGCAATGTCGGAACCAGTTTGATCGGGCGTGACAGTTTCCAGGAGGTGTACATCGCCGGTATCACCATGCCAATCACCAAACACAACTTTGTAGTGCGTGATGTATCCCAGCTTGCCGATATCCTCCGGGACGCATTTAGAATCGCCCGTACCGGCCGCTGCGGTCCGGTACTCGTTGACATTCCCAAGGATGTCACCGCCGCAAAAACCGAGTTCGAACGGATAGGACCGGTTGAGATTCCGGAACCCCCGATGCCCGCACAAGAGGAGATCCTGCATGCGGCAGAGATCATCAACAGTGCCAAGCGTCCGATCATCTACTTTGGAGGCGGCGTTGTGAGCAGCGGAGCATCCGAAAAGCTTGCAGCCCTCATTCATACCGCAAACATTCCGGCATGCCACACTATTATGGGAACTGGTGTTCTTGCAGACGACGATCCGCTCAACCTTGGTATGATCGGCATGCACGGCTGCTTTACCACCAACAAAGCCATAGACGAGGCCGATGTTGTCGTTGCTGTTGGAACACGATTCAGCGATCGGGTCGCACTCAACACCAAAAAGTTCGCCGGACGTGCGACCATCATTCACATTGACATCGACCCAAGTGAAATCAGCAAAAACGTTCCTGCGGACTGCAGCCTCATCGGCGACGTGGACAGAATCCTCACAGAACTTCTGCCCGCGATCTCAGCTGCCGAGCACAGCGAATGGAACGATCAGATTGCCGAGTGGCAGAAGGCCGATTATGTACCCGAGGACAGTGACACTACCCTCAAACCGCATCAGATTATCCATACGATCTCGCGGCTTGCAGGTGAGGATGCCATCTTCGTTACCGATGTGGGTCAGCATCAGATGTGGGCAGCCCAGTACTGCGGGCGATCGAAACCCCGATCATTTCTGACAAGCGGTGGACTAGGCACCATGGGATTTGGTTATGGAGCAGCAATCGGCGCAAAGATTGCCCAGCCTAACCGGCGTGTAATTCACATTACCGGTGATGGAAGTTTCCACATGAACCTCAACGAAGCCTGTACGGTGGCAAGTTACAACCTGCCCATTATCACCGTCATCATGAACAACACCGTTCTTGGTATGGTCCGCCAGTGGCAGACCGTGTTCTACGGCGGCAGATACTCCAGTACCTCCCCGGAACGTAAAACCGACTTCCCCAAAGTTGCCGAGGGATTTGGTCTCTCCGGCGTTCGTGTCACCACGCCGAAAGAGTTTGAACAGGCATTTGCCAAAGCACTTGAGGACAACAAACCGGTCTGGATCGAATGCATGATAGACAAAGACGAGAAAGTTCTGCCGATGATTCCCGCCGGCGGAACCATTGAGGACATGATCACCGAGTAAACCATGGAAAAAAAAGAAGTACTCTCCGTCCTTGTTGACAACCACTCAGGAGTTCTTGCCCGCGTAGCAAGTCTCTTTGGCAGACGCGGTTACAACATCGACTCCCTCACCGTCTCTGCAACAAACGACCCGCACATCTCGCGTATCACCATTGTTGTCTCCGGTGATGAGGCGGTCATCAGCCAGATCATCAGCCAGACCAGAAAACTTGTTGAGACCCGCGACATCTTTGCCCTCAACGAAAACCGGTCCCTTCTGCGTGAACTTCTGCTGGTAAAACTCGCCGCAAACGAAAGCAAACGCAGTGCCATCCGGGAAGTCGCCGACATTTACGGAGCCGACATTGTCGACCTTTCGGTCGACAGCATGATTGTAGAACTAACCGGGGCGCCGACAAAGATCGACGCATTTCTTGAAGTGATTAAAGAATACGACATCCTTGAGATGTGCCGCACGGGCATCACCGCCCTCGAACGCGGAATACGAAAATAAGGTGAATACAATGGTAACAATGTACTACGACACGGACTGCAACTTAAGCCTGCTTGACAACAAAACCGTAGCCATCATCGGCTACGGAAGCCAGGGACACGCACATGCACAGAACCTTCACGACAGCGGAGTCAACGTTGTTGTAGGTCTTAGAAAAACCTCTTCCTCCTGGAAAAAAGCCGAGGACGCAGGACTTCGCGTCATGGAAGTTGCAGACGCAGCAAAAGCCGCCGACCTCATCATGATGCTTGTCCCAGACGAGCAGCAGGCAGACATCTATGCCGCACAGATAGCGCCCAACCTCTCAGAAGGC
This sequence comes from Candidatus Methanocorpusculum faecipullorum, assembly GCA_018883755.1. Taxonomy (GTDB): domain Archaea; phylum Halobacteriota; class Methanomicrobia; order Methanomicrobiales; family Methanocorpusculaceae; genus Methanocorpusculum; species Methanocorpusculum faecipullorum. The sequence continues at coordinate 68,398 of JAHLFR010000029.1, read as the reverse complement.
AACGTCCTGATGTTTGCCCACGGATTTAACATCCACTTCAAACAGATCACTCCGCCCGCAGGTGTTGACGTCATCATGGTTGCTCCCAAAGGACCGGGACACACCGTCCGCAGCCAGTACCTGGAAGGCCGCGGTGTGCCAAGCTTAATTGCCATCCATCAGGATGCATCCGGCAAAGCACGCGACTATGCTCTCGCATACGCCTGCGGTATCGGTGCAGGCCGGGCAGGCATCATCGAGACTACCTTCCGTGAGGAGACCGAAACCGATCTCTTTGGTGAACAGGCAGTGCTGTGCGGTGGTGTAACCGAACTGATGAAGGCCGGATTTGATACTCTGGTGAAGGCAGGATACGCACCCGAGATGGCATACTTTGAGTGTGTTCATGAGATGAAGCTCATTGTTGATCTGATCAACTCCGGAGGATTCTCCTTTATGCGCTACTCGATCTCCGACACTGCAGAGTACGGAGACTACCGTACCGGACGGAGAATCATCACCGAGGATACGAGAAAAGAGATGGAAAAAGTTCTCCGCGAGATTCAGGACGGAACCTTTGCAAGCGAATGGATCACCGAAAACCGTGCTGGCCGCCGTGCAAAATTCCTGGCAACCCGTCAGCTTGAGTCCGAGCATCAGGTGGAGAAGGTCGGCGCAAAACTCCGGAAGATGATGTGCTGGTTAAAGAAGTGAGGATATCATGGAACTCCGAAGCCACGCAGTGACACGCGGTGTTGAGCGGGCACCCAACCGCTCACTGTTCTATGCAATGGGCTATACCGAAGAAGAGCTGTCCCGTCCTTTAATCGGTGTGGTATCTGCACACAGCGAAATTGTTCCCGGTCACATTCATCTGGACAAAATTGCGGAAGCTGTTAAAGCAGGTGTCCGCATGGCGGGCGGTACTCCGATCCTGATTCCGGCAATCGGTGTCTGCGATGGTATTGCGATGGGACACATCGGCATGAAGTACTCGCTTGCAAGCCGTGAACTGATCGCCGACAGTGTGGAGACGATGGCAATGGCACACTGTCTTGACGGACTTGTACTCATTCCAAACTGTGACAAGATTGTGCCCGGCATGATCATGGCAGCAGCACGCCTTGATATCCCTGCGGTTGTCTGCAGCGGCGGACCGATGCTTGCAGGTGTTGACAATGGTGAAGAGATCAGTCTTTCAAAACTGTTTGAAGCGGTTGGTGCACGAAAAATAAACGCTATCACCGATGCGGATCTGCAACGGATCGAGATGGATGCCTGTCCCGGGTGCGGCTCATGCGCAGGGATGTACACCGCAAACAGTATGAACTGTCTGGCAGAGGCCCTCGGCATTGCCCTTCCCGGTAACGGTACCATCCCCGCGGTCATGGCCGCCCGTATTCAGTTGGCAAAACACGCAGGTATGAAAGTAATGGACCTTGTTCAACGGGGTATAACTGCCCGGCAGATCATAACCCCTGCGGCGATCCGAAATGCCCTTGCCTGTGATATGGCGCTTGGCTGCAGTACCAACAGTGTCCTTCACCTTCTGGCAATCTCCCGTGAGGCAGGTGTTCCGCTGGATCTTGCAACGATTGCGGATGTCAGTGCCAAAACTCCCAACCTCTGCCACCTTGCACCGGCAGGTCCGGCACACATCCAGGATCTGCATGCTGCCGGCGGAATTCCTGCGGTTCTCACCGAGCTTGCGAAGGGAGGATTTATTGATACATCTCTTCTCACTGTTACTGGAAAGACAGTGGCAGAAAACATTGCCGGATCAGTCAACAAAAACCCGGTCGTCATCAGACCGATTGAAACTCCCTATAGTCCCACTGGAGGAATTGCCGTCCTCTGGGGTAACATTGCGAAGGATGGCTGTGTCGTCAAACGAAGTGCCGTTGCGGATGAGATGCTGGTTCACAGCGGTCCCGCCCGTGTGTTTGACTCGGAGGATGCGGCAATTGCGGCAATCTATGCAGGAAAGATTGTTCCAGGTGATGTTGTTGTCATCCGCTACGAAGGGCCCAAAGGAGGACCCGGCATGCGGGAGATGCTCAATCCAACATCGGCCCTTGCAGGCATGAAGCTGGATAGGCAGGTTGCGCTCATCACCGACGGACGCTTTTCAGGTGCAAGCCGCGGGGCCTCTATCGGACATGTCTGTCCTGAAGCAGCTGCGGGCGGTGAGATCGGTCTTCTTGAAGAAGGAGACACCATTCTCATCGACATTCCAAACGGCAGAGTCAATGCTCTCGTCAGTGACGAAGAGTTTGCCGCACGGAGGAGCCGGCAGGTCATGCCTGCGCCCTCGGTCACCTCTGGCTGGCTTGCCAGATATGCACGGGGATGTGCCGGGGCAAATGACGGTGCCGTAATGAAATAATCTCCCTTTTTTGAAAAATATGTGCAGGTATCTGTGGATTTGTGCAGGTAGAACCGAAATCCCTGTGGGAAACTATGACTTAAGTAGTCAGACGTCTCCATTATAATAGTAAGGCATGATGGAACGCGATAATCAACCCATCAACCTCAAGGACGTCCTCATTGAAATGAAGGATATCTCGGAACTGATGGTTGATCTGGCTTACTCTGCGGTACTCTTTGAGAGCAACGCCATTGCAGACGAAGTCATCGAACTTGAAGAGCGGATGAACGACCTCGTATATCAGGCACGTATCACCAGTATGATGAGCGTACGCCGTCTGGAGGACACTGAACCGATGAGCGGCCTCCTGCAGCTTGCAGAAGCCTCGGAACGTATCTCCAACCAGGCTGCGGATATCGCAAAAAATATCATGCGGCACGTTTCCTTCCCGGCAAAGCTCAGAAAAGCACTGCCGGAGGCAGAAGAGGCAACCCACCGTACCGTTGTTGCGGCGGGCAGTACCCTTGACTGTGCGCGTCTTGGCGACATTAAACTCCAGTCCGCAACTGGTATTCGTATTATCATGATACGCCGGATGCGGCAGAGAATCTACGATCCTGACAAACATACCGTGCTTCGCGCAGGGGATGTGCTGGTTGGGCGGGGGCCTGAGTATGGTTTCCCTGCACTCTGCGAACTTGCCGGTCAGCCTGCGCCAAATGATGATGACGATGTCGCGACTGCCATCAGCGACCTCGATCGGGCGGCAGCCCTTATGATCGAGATGAAAAACATCAGTGAACTCTCTGTCGGCCTTGCATACACGGCACTCCTTCATGAAAACATGGATCTCGCCAACGAGGTTGTTGCTCTGGAAGAGGAACTTGATGAGATGCGCCTCAAACTTGATCTCTGGACACTTGAAGCTGCAAAGCGTACGGAGGATGTTGCAAGCCTTCGCGGCATGCTCTACATGTCTTCGTTTGCCGAATCCATCTCCGATGCGGCAAGTTCGATTGCAGATGTAGTTCTCCGGGAGATCGACGTTCCGCCGATTATCAAAAGGATTGTCCGTGAATCGGATGAGATCATCTCTTGGGTGACAGTCCATCCAGGTTCCCCGCTGGATAAAAAATCCCTTGCCGACTCGCATGTGGGAACGGTCACAGGTATGGTCATCTTTGCCATCAAACATGAAAACCGCTGGACCTACCGGCCTGCACGCAGTGTTGTGCTGCACGCAGGCGACCTGCTGGTAGCACGCGGTCGGCGTGACGGAGAGGAGAAACTGTATGGTCTCTGCGGTGCAGACACCGATGAAATAGAAGATTTTGAAGACTCGGAGTAAATTTACATGGGTACAATTGATATGGTATACCGGCTAGGCCCCGGTTGTGAAGTGGATGACATCGTAGAAGGCCAGGTATATCTTGGAAAAGTTCAGGGGTTTGCAACATTCGGTACGTTTGTTCTCTTAAACGATCGCGTCAAAGGACTGCTGCATAAAAGTAATGTCAAGACCGAGAAAAAAGAGCGTGATCAGATTCTTGTACAGGTAAATCAGATTCGCCCGAACGGAAACATCGATCTGCGCGAAGTGCAGCTGCCCGAAGGAAGCTATGAAACGCAGCTCGTCACCAAAAAGATCACACTATCCCGTCTTTCAGACCTGAAAAACAAGATCGGCAGAAACGTTACCATTGAGGCTGATGTCGTGCAGATTAAGCAGACATCTGGACCCACCATTTTCACTGTTTGTGATGACTCCGGTGTTGAGGATGCTGCAGCATTCACCGAGGCTGGTGTCAGATCTTATCCGGAGGTCAATCTCGGTGACATCGTCCGTATCTTTGGAGAGGCAACCCGCAGAAACAATCAGATCCAGGTTGAGGTCTCCGACATGCATGTCCTCAAAGGAACCGAGGCAGACGCTGTCCGTGCACGTATCAACAAAGCCCTTGAAGTCCGTGCAGAACCTCCTGATGTTACCCCGCTCATCGAAAGCCCGGTACTTGATGCACTCTGGCCGGAAATGCGTAAGCTTGCAAAAATAGTCCGCCGTGCGGTGCTGACCCAGCAGCCGATCATTCTCCGTCACCATGCGGATGCTGACGGTATCTGTGCTGCTGTTGCTGTTGAGACGGCAGTTCTTCAGTTAATCCGTGACACTGGCGGCGATCCGGATCAGGACAACTTCCTTTTCCGCAGATCCCCATCCAAAGCCCCGTTCTATGAGATTGAGGACGTAACCCGCGATCTTGACATGATGTTAAAGGATAACGTCCGGTTTGGCCAAAAATTACCGTTGATTCTTCTGATGGACAACGGTTCAACCGAGGAGGATATGCCCTCCTACAAGATGACCGAGGTGTATCAGCTTGATGTCGTTGTCGCCGATCACCACCATCCGGATGAAACCATTGACAAATATCTGCTTGCCCATGTCAACCCCTATCATGTTGGCGGTGACTTTGGTGTCACTGCAGGAATGCTTGGAACTGAAATTGCCCGCCTGATCAATCCGGCTGTTGAAGCACGGATCCTTCACTTCCCCTCGGTTGCCGGTGTTGCAGACCGCAGTGAGGCTCCCGAGCTTGATGCATATCTGGCACTCATTGAAGGTAAGTACAGCCGGGATGAGTGTAAGGATATGGCACTTGCACTGGACTACGAGCAGTACTGGCTCAGGTTCAATGACGGCCGTGAAATTGTAAAAGACATCTTAAACCTCAACAATGCACCAGACCGTCACAACCGGCTGGTTGCGCTTCTCGTAACCGAAGCAAATGCAGCAATTGAGGATCAGATGAACACGATGATGCCGCATGTCAAAGATAAGATTCTGGCATCAGGGGCCAACCTCTTCCTTGCCGATGTTGAGATGTTTGCCCACCGCTTCACCTTCCCGCCGCCGGGAAAATCCTCCGGTGAGGTCCATGATATTCTCTGCAAGCGTTATGAGAATCAGCCGGTCGTAACCCTTGGCCTTGGTCCGGACTTTGCGGTTATCCGTTCCCGCGGTGTGAAGATGAACATCCCCCAGATGGTTCGTGCCATGCGCGATGAGATGCCGGGAGCAGGAATTTCAGGCGGCGGTCATCTGGTTGTTGGTAGCATCAAGTTTGTTGAGGGAATGCGGTCTGAGGTTATTGCAAAGATGATCGAAAAGATCTCCGAGTTCCCAGTCGACACAGCCTGATTCTGTTCAACTGCCTGTCTCGGAGCCGAAGAGACTCCGAGGTAATCCACAACCTTTGGTTATGTGGATTTTTTTCATAACAGCGGTCGTTTCCGCTGAATTCATTATCAAGCCTGTATGTCAAGCACTATCTTTATAATGTAAAACATCCTATACTTACAAGAGGTAAGTCATTATGACCGAACCTAAAACAATTCGTGAAAGATATAACGACACCCAGTCTCGGATCCTTGGCTATCTGAAGGCAGGAGTGGCAAAAGGAAGCCGTTTCTTCAAGGCAAAGTACATTGCCAAAGATCTTGGTCTTTCCTCCAAAGAGGTTGGAACAAACCTTGCCATCCTTTCCGAGATCTGTGATGAACTGGACATCCAGCGCTGGAGTTACTCCAACAGCACCACCTGGATGGTAACGAGCAAAACAATAGCATAAATACTTCACCCCTCTTTCTTTTTTGCTCCCTTACGCATTGTAACCAATATCAGCAACATATTCTCTGCGCGATTGTCTATCTCTGCGGTATTTTGCCTTTGTTCCAACTGTATCATTTTAGGAGTCAAAGAGGAAGTATATATATTATAAAATGAAACATTTACTTATGGTAAGTGAAAAGGAGCTTCAAGTTCAGGTCCCGCAGTACAACTCAACTCAGCAGCGGATTCTCAATTATCTGAAAGCAGGTGTTGCATCAGGCACCCGGTTCTTCAAAGCAAAATACATTGCAAAAGAGCTTGGTATCTCTTCTCGGGCAGTCGGTACAAATCTTGCTCTCCTTGCTGAAAAATGTCTGGAGTTTGAGATTGTGCAGTGGGGTTACTCGACCAGTACCACCTGGATGGTAAAACTCAGAACGCTCGTGAACAGTTAATCCGGAAAAATACGAGCTCCTTTGTGCGACACATTTAGAATACTCTTTTGTTTTTGATACAACATCCCAACCCGCCCAATTTTTGGAACTGGATGTACGCTTTGCAGTAAATCCGATACGAACGTTACTTTAATAAATAATCCCTGCCTCATTTTTATCTATGGGAAAAAGGATTGCTGAAATCGTCGAAACCATAGAGTTTGTTGCAGATATTGAAGGGGCAAAAGACTGTCTGATGTCCCAGCAGGGAGAGCTCTGGTTTAACATTGATGTCCCCAAAGGTCACGGCCTGAAAAACGGCGATAAAATCCGTGTAATCGTAGAGCGTGCTGATGAATAATGATGAATAAAAAAGCTGGTCAGGCGGTTACCATAAAACGGATGGTGCTGGTCCTGATAGGAATCATTGCAGTTCTTACCTTGGCAATTGTCTTGACGGTAGGGGCTACCTCGATTGATGCAGACGATCCTGTATATATCAACGGAAAACTTGTTACTGCATTCGAGTACAACGGAGAGCCGCGTGATGTGTGGGTGCAGTGTACGATCTCCCGAGTGGACGATCTCTTTGCCGAGGAACAGGTAGGCGGTCTTATGACAAATGCACCAACATTTACCTCCGGCAGAAATATCTGTGAGTTCCCGATAGAACTGGAACCGGGAACCTATAAAGTACGGATCTATATCCGGGAGCGGGATGAAGGAGCTGTACGGATTGCGGCGTTCATTAAAAATTTTGAGATAGTATGATCCATGTCTTTGACAATGCCTTTCTCTTCAATCCGTGTACCGGAGAATGGCTACTAACTTCTTTTTCCGTGGAAAATGGTATTGTTGCTGCAATTGGTGCAAATCACAGTCTGACTGGGGATCAGATCACCGATCTTGGGGGATCACGTGTCATCCCCGGACTGATCGATACCCACCTGCATATTGAAAGTACATTTCTGGTACCGCAGGAGTTTGGTAGGGTTGCTCTTGCGCACGGTGTTACCACCGCAATCGCTGATCCCCATGAAATTGCCAATGTGGCCGGGACTGCCGGAATCGATTTCATGCTTCAGGATGCACTATGCGCACCAAACGATATTTTCTTTATGCTTCCCTCGTGCGTGCCTGCAACTGCCGAGGATGTTGGAGGTGCTGTTCTTACCGCGGCTGATCTTGCAAAATATTCTGATAATCCTCGGGTACTGGGCCTTGGGGAAATGATGAACTTCCCGGGAGTTCTCGCCGATGACCCTGAGGTTCTTACAAAACTTTCTCTGTTTTCCCATGTGGATGGACATGCTCCTGGTCTGATTGGAACTGATCTCTGCCGGTATGCGGCCCACGGGATCAAGACGGATCACGAATGCACCTCGGCAGAGGAGGCCAGGGAAAAACTCCGGTGCGGTATGTATATTCTGTTGCGAGAGGGTGAGGCCGCACGGGATGTTGATGCCCTTTCTTCGATTGTTGATGCAAGTACCGTCTCACGCTGCTGTTTCTGTACAGACGATCGGCATGTTGACACGCTTGTCCGCGAAGGATCCATCGACCACTGTATTCGTACTGCAATCGCCGCAGGCATGCCGGAGAATCTCGCACTCCGGATGGCAACCCTGTCTGCTGCGGAGTGTTTTGGTCTCACTGACCGGGGTGTGATTGCACCGGGGCGTGTTGCTGACTTCTGTATTCTTGCAGATACAGAGATCTTTACAATACAAAAGGTCTACAAAAACGGTATCCCTGCCGATGAGATCCCTGTTTCTGCCAAGCAGACACCCTATCAGGTTCCTCCGTTTTCATGCAGGTTCCCAACCCAAACAGATCTTTCTCTGCCTGAGAACAGTATCGCCCGGGTCATCGGTATTATTCCCGGGGAACTGGTAACAGAGAATATTCCTGCCAGACCTGATGCAGACGGAGTGCAGAAACTCCTCTCTGTTGACCGCTACCATGCAGGGGGTTTTGCCATTGGTCTTGTGAAAGGTTTTGGGATGCAGACAGGGGCTGTTGCCTCCTCAATTGCCCACGATGCCCACAATATCATTGCAACCGGCAAAACCGATGAAGAGATTTTGACTGCAATCCGTGCAGTCGCTGATGCAGGAGGGGGTCTTGCAGTTGTCACTGGGAAAGAGATTACACTGCTTTCTCTTCCCATTGGGGGTCTCATGACCTATGAGCCGGCTGACTCCCTGCTGAGAGGGCTGGATACATTATCCGCACATCTCAAGCGAACCGGTGCATGCAGACAGACCTTTGGCCATCTCTCCTTCCTGTCGTTGACGGTAATCCCGCATCTGAAGCTAACGCCGCGGGGTCTTTTTGACGTGGATGCGTTTGAAACCGTCCCTCTCTTTCACTGATTTTTCTCCAACAGGAAAGGATATTGAGGAAGAACAGCAATACTGATTAGTACGATGAAGCTACAGCGGAATATTGCCATCATTCTTGCGGCGGCATTTGTTCTTCTGCCTGCATTGGCAGGAGCTGCAGCTGCTGCGGATTCCACTACGGAGACTCTGCAGCGTGTGGTCCTGTTCCAAAGTCCGGAGATGTCAAACCACTATGGCTACATTACCGTTGATTCCGTGGATGTAGAGCTGAACGGGGTAAATGCCATATATACTGTAAACTACTCAATTGATCCGTGGATCGCGTTTCTGGTATTTCTTCTTGGAAAACAGGATCTGAAGAACCGTCTGCTCAAAATCATCAACCCTCCTGCCCCAAGTAATGGTCAGACGCAGGAGATCGTGTTCCAGTATGTGGATAATGATCAGGCGATCATCTCGGTCTCAAATGCCGCAATGAGCTATGGAGACAATACCTACTGGTATCCGGAACAGGAGTTTGCGATCACGATCCCGCAGATTACCTTCACTGCATCGTTTACCAAAACCTACAATAACACCCGCGTAATCGAGCGCGGATTCGGCTACTACTAATCTTTTTTTTGAACGGAAAATTCTGCCGTGATGATCATCTCTAAACACTTTTCGATCAAATACAACATCTATGCAGATGTTTCTTGATGGGACCGGTCATGACAGCCTTTCCGGAAGTTCGATTCCTGTCTATAATCCGGCAACAGGGGAAGTGATTGATACCGTTCCTGCTGGGAATGCGGATGATGTCGCAGCAGCGGTCACAGCAGCGGAGATTGCCCAGAAGAAGTGGGAACAGGTAAGTCCGGCAGACAAATCCCGTATTCTGATCGCAGCGGGGGCACTTATCCGCAGCGAGGCGGATGCTTTGGCAACGCTTCTGACCACCGAACAGGGAAAGCCGTTTCGCGAGGCAAAAGATGAAATTCTGGGAACAGCCCACGTCTTTGAGTTTTATGCTTCAATGACCGGAACCCTCCAGGGAGATGCAGCTGTTTTGCCGAAGTACGGATACATGAACGTTGTCAGAAAACCGCTTGGTGTCTGCGGAGCCATTGTGCCATGGAACATGCCTGCAATTATTTTTGGATGGAAAGCGGGCGCAGCGCTTGCCTGCGGAAACGCAGTTATTGCAAAGCCGTCGGAAACAGCACCCCTGACTGTTCTCCGTCTGGCGGAACTTCTTGTAAAAGCCGGTGTTCCGGGAGGTGCCATGAACGTTGTTACCGGAAGTGGTACTGTTGCGGGCGATGCGATCGTACGGAGTACTGGTATCCGCCATGTTTCATTTACCGGTTCGGTTGCAACCGGCCGGTCTGTAGCTCTTGCGGCAGCACCTACACTGAAAAAGCTCACGCTTGAACTCGGTGGAAACGATGCGTTCATTGTGACAGCGGATGCAGACATCGATGCGGCTGTTGCGGGGGCGGTGAGAAACCGGTTCTATAACTGCGGCCAGGTATGTACCTCAGCAAAACGAATCCTGGTGGATGCAGTCTGTGCTGATGAGTTTGTAAGAAAGGCCAAGGATGCAATCGAGAAACTTGTTGTCGGCAGCGGCCTTGAAAAGGTCAACATGGGACCGCTGAACAATCCCGGTCAGCGTGATGCAGTTGCAGCAGCTGTTGACCGGATTGTCAGCGAAGACTGCGGAAAAATCATATGTGGTGGGAAAAAGAAGGAAGGGGCAGGAAACTTTTATGCGCCGACTCTGCTTGCTGATGTCTCTCCTGACGCTGTGTCCGAGGAGATCTTTGGGCCGGTCATGCCGGTGATCCCGTTTACGACGCTTGATGAAGCGGTCGAGATCGCAAACGGTACGCCGTATGGTCTTGGCGCGTCTGTCTGGACAAAGAACCTGAAGACGGCATACACCGTTGCCGATCAGATCAGATCCGGTGTTGTGTGGGTAAACCGGCATCTGATTCTGCCGCCGGAAATTCCCTTCGGAGGTACCGGAAATTCCGGATACGGACGAGAAAACGGACGAGAGTTCATCTATGAATACACGGAACCGAAGAGCATTCTCCTCGGCCTCTGATTTTTTTGAAAAATATGAAACGGTGGGTTTATATCAATCCATATCCAATGTATTAGAGCACATAGGTGCGTTTAGTCCCGGTAGGGTAGAGGATATCCTAGAAGCCTGCGGAGCTTTTGACCTGGGTTCAAGTCCCAGCCGGGACGTAGCTGTTTTTTTGTCTTGTACAATTCGTTCAGATGTTATGTGATGTCTGTATCATCTGCAAAAATAGACTGGAGTTTGATCCGCTTTGCGGATTTTTACCTGGTATTTCTCTGAATGTCTGCTGTTAAGAGGGGTTTGGAAGAGAAGGAGAGCACTGCTGCAATCAGGCAGAACACTACTCCGCAGGCGAATGACAGATGCATGGCGGAAAGAAATGCATCCAGATTTTCTGCCATCTCTGTGGTGGTGCCAAGGAAGATTGAGATGAAACAGGTTGCAAGCCCCATCGAAAGTACCATACCCATCTGCCGCATCGTACCAATAATGCTGTTTGCGCTGCCGTACTCGCGGCGCTGCACTGACCCGAGAATCAGGTTGTTGTTTGGTGAGGCAAACAGTGCCACAGCAAAGCCCATCAGTACAAGGGTTGCAAGGAGCATCGGAAGATCCAGCACAGCACCCAGCTGCAGAAGAACGGTCAGTCCCCCTGCCATCAGCAGCATACCGGCAGTGGTCAGGTAGCGTGGATCGATTTTATCCGAGATTCTGCCGGCCAGAGGGGAGAAGATCATCTGGGTAAACGGCATGGCAACCAGGACCACCCCTGCCTCCATCGGTGTAAGCATTCCTGCAACCTGCAGATACAGACTCAGGAAGAAACTGATCGCATATGTTGCCCCGAAGTTGATCACTGTTGCAAGGTTTCCGCGGGTAAACACGCGGTTTCCGGAAAAGAGCCGGAGTGCAAACACCGGATACTGAGTGCGTTTTTCAACGAAAACAAACAGCGGAAGCAGCACCACACATCCTACAGCAAGCAGGCCTACGGCCCAGGGTTCAGGAAGGTCAATGAGACCAAGAACAAGCGTAAGAATGAGAAGCATGTACACACATGTTCCGATGTAGTCGTACGGTTCTCCCTCGTTTTCCCGGATGTCGTGCGAGATGGAGAACCATATTGCAGCAAATGTAAACACCGCCAGCACCACAACAAAGTAGAAGATGCTCTCCCATCCAAGTATCTGCGTCAGGACTCCACCAAGAACCGGACCTGCCGACAGGCCGAGAAACACCGCAGATACCGCATACCCGATGACTGCCCCCCGCTTCTGCGGAGGATAAACTGCTGAGAGAAGTGCAATCGAGTTGCTCGTAATTGCTGCAACACCGACTCCCTCAATAATTCTGCAGAGGATTAATATCTCAATTGATGGTGAGAACGGCGCAAGAATGGATGAGACTGCAAGAAGAAAAATTCCTGCCAGAAATATTTTTTTCCTGCCTAAGATGTCGGCAATTCGTGCGGCAGGCACCATGAACATCACCGAACTTATCAGATAGGCTGTAGAAAGCATTGCAAGCGACTCGGCGGTTGCAACATAGGCTTCGCCAATGGCCGGTATTGCCACGTTTACCATGGATCCAAGGAAAGGACTTAAAAAGGAAGCAAGGGCGGCTGCAACCAGTACCATCTGCATTTCGCGTATTGTGTACTGGTATCCCGTTGTCATATGTTCTTTGTCGGTTTGATGTGATAATAATATTATTCTTTTTTCGGAACAGCAGTCCAGCCGAGGAATGCACCGAGGAAAGACAGGATTGCCCCAAGAGCAAAAGTCAGGTGCATTGCAGAGACAAGACCCGAAGCATTGATTCCAAGTTCAGCTTCTGTACTGGTAAAGAGCATGACACAACAGGTTGCAACAGCCATAGAGATGACCATTCCCATCTGCCTCATTGTTGCGAGAATGCTGTTGGCACTGCCATTGTCACGGAAATCTACTGATCCAAGAACAAGATTGGTGTTTGGAGCACCGAATAGTGCAATACCGAATCCAACTACTGTGAGATTGAGAATAATTGCGGTCTGATTATACTCAGTTCCAATGAACCCGAACAGTGCCATACCAATACCCGTTACGAAAAGTCCAGCAACCATGAGGACTCTACCTCCGATTTTATCCGAGAGTCGTCCTGCAATTGGGGAGAATATCATTTGTATAACTGGCATGGCAATCATAACAACACCTGCTTCCATTGGAGTCAGCGTACCAATCACCTGAAGGTATAGGCTCATGAAGAAACTGACTGCAAATGTTGCACCGTAGTTGATCATTGTCGTTATGTTGGCGCGGGCAAACACCTGATTTTCGGCAAAGAGCCGGACTGGGAACACTGGGTATTGGATCTTTGTCTCAAACCTGATGAAAAGTACCAGGAGAATTATTCCAAAAATGAGACCAGCTACAGCAAATGGATCCGGTAAGTTGATTAAACCAAGCATTAGGAATAACACTACCACGCCATAAAGGACCGATCCACGAAGATCAAATGGTTGATCGGGGGTGGTAAACAATTCAGTACTTATCGATAGTCTAACCATTATGGCAGTTATAAGACACAGTAGCAATACAAAGAGGTAGATACTTGACCAACCGAAGACAGATGTTAGTGCCCCTCCAATAAGAGGACCAGCAGTTAATCCCAGGTATACACCTGCAACAGCAATCCCAATGGCTGCACCACGTCGTGATGGGGGATACACAATTGATAGTAGTGCAATTGCATTACTGATAACGCAGGCGAATCCAATACCCGCTACTGCTTGACAGGCAAGCAACATTCCAATTGAGATTGAGAATGGTGCAACAAACGAAGCAAAAGCTGATGTACAGAGACCACCCACAAATACTTTTCTCAAACCAAAGATATCGGCAATCCGTGCTGCAGGTACAAGAAAGATCACGGAACTTATTAGGTACACTGTTGAGAGCATTGCAAGCGTTTCTGCGGGGACTGTAAAACTTTCACCAATTGCAGGTATTGCAATATTCACCATTGAGGTGTAAAAGGGAGTTAAAAATGATGCAAGCGTCGCAGCGAGAAGAATTACGAGCAACTTGCTTCCCGTATAATGTTGATTGTTGTTCATAAAATCCCATTCCAATTACTCCTAACCGTCGTTACTGAAACTTTTCGTTCATTGTGAAAAAGTCCTCGAGACCCAAATTTTGGTCTTACGGTTAGTAAGCGTAGAGTCTAGCACCACGGAAATACCCACGTAATGGGACAGAATAAGATATTAGTCCATGATACTAACAGATATATTGTGTAGTTGCTACCACTATAAAAAATGTTCTCTCTAATATTGGTTGAGATGGTTATTTTGAACCAGAAATCGGTTTTTTACTCTTTTTCCACACCGCGGAGATAGTGGGCTGCGGTTACACCGCCTGAAGCAAGGTCACGTACCTGTTCCTTGAGCTCTTTGGCGTTTTCTCCTTCAAGAGCTGCGGTATAGAGGGCTATCATTCTGCGGACATACTCAGGCGATCTGCCGCGGGCATCAATGGAAAGTACGGACACGCCAGTTGCGGCAAGGGTCTGAACGTGTTCGATCAGACAGATCTCTGCTGCATTGAGGATATGGCTACAGCAGTTGGCATCTGTTCTAACCCGGAATATTCTGCCGGTTGCATCCTTAAGTGCCCACGGCTGGTTACAGCTCCGGCAGCCGAGTGCAGTTGCAGGAATACAGTTGCGGGTTATCATAACCTCAAGACTTCCCTGCACGATGACCTCAATCTTTGGCGGATGAGCGTATGCTGCAAGATGGTTCATGAGTACTTTGATCTGCTTTCCGGAAAGCTCCGGCGAAAGACAGACCTGCCGGCATGTTTTGCCGTACACTACAGCAGATCTGGCATTGGTGATGTTGAGACCAGAACCGCCGTACTTTGGAATGCCTTTGATCTCTTCTGCAACCCCCACGCCGTCCACCATGACTCCCGCAGCAGATGCCGGGAGTCTGGCAAGTGTTTTGGCAAGCTCCTCCTCGTGAAGAATCCGCGGGAGTTTGTAGATGATTGCATGATCGTAAATCTCGTCGGTTCCTTCATAGACAACCTGTCCGGCTCCGGCAGTACTTGCCGCTTTTGCCGCAACGATGGAGTCAGTATAAACCTGAATGACCGGCTTCGCCGGCTCTGGAGTCGCAGTACCCTTTTCACTGAAAGGCCGGTGTGTTCGTACCGGCGGGACGGTTAACGCATCACTGCATGCAGCAAGGAACCTTCGCCGGAGATCATTGATGACCCCCATCGGCAGGAATTTGGTTCCGTCGTAGTTCATTACAATACTGCGGATCACAAACGGGGTGCCGCCTGTTTTACGAAGCTGTGCCTCAAGTGCCTCTCTGGTAACAGGTCGGGTCTGTGCGTTCTGCATCGGACTCTCACTGACAGCAGCTGCCCCATTCCCGATAACTGCGAGATGACCGTTTTCGTTTACGCCAACGGTAATATCAAGCGGAATTTTTCCTTTGGGGGTCCGTGAGAGGATGGATGCGGCTTTTCGTTCGGTCTTCATCCTGCGGGTAATCCAGAGTTCGCTGCCGACGAGTACCTCCTGTGGTGCGGGAATTTTGTACGCATCTCCTTCTGGGAACAGATATGGCTCTTTGTTGAGGGCATATCCTACTTCGCGGCCCGCAAGTCGGAAGACAAGACCGTCACCGGTGTCCGGTATCGGGCCGTCGATCTTTACAATAACCTTTCCGCGCCTGTCGTCAACACCGCTGACAACCCCTGCATAGACGCCGCGGTTGTCAGGCTTTTTGGTGTTGATGAGAGTTGTTCCGCGATCCCCGAGAAGATAGCCTTTGGTGAATCCGCGGTTGAAGGCAAAGGCAAGATCCTCCATGGTTTCCGTTTCCGGCTCCCAGTCCTCTCCCGCAGCAATTGCATCAAGTGCCCGGCGGTAAGCATCAGTGACAATTGCAACATACTCTGGGGTTTTCATGCGGCCCTCGATCTTTAATGCGGCAATAGGAGCGGCACAGATCTCCTTGAGGTACGGGTAGAGACAGAGATCGCGGGGGGAAAGCGGATAGTTTCCCTGGGTGGGAACAACTTCGCCGTCAGCAAGAAGCGTGTAGGGTTTTCTGCACGGCTGGGCACACATGCCCCGGTTACCGCTTCTGCCGCCGATAACGGAGGAGAGGAGACACTGACCGGAGTATGCGTAACAGATTGCCCCGTGACAGAAGACCTCAAGTTCAATCCCATACTCTTTTGCAACCTCTCCGATTGCCGCAACATCTTCAAGAGGAAGTTCACGGGCGAGAACCACGCGGGAGATTCCGTGCTCAGCAGCGAACCGGATGCCTGCGGTGTTGTGAATGGTCATCTGGGTGGAGGCATGCAGCGGCAGGTCTGGAGTAACCTCGCGGGCAATGCTGAGGATCCCCTGGTCCTGAATGAGGACTGCGTCCACGCCGATTTCAGAGAGGAAGATGAGATATTCGGTGATCCCCGGAAGTTCACTGTCGGTTGCAAGGGTGTTGACGGTGACATAGACCTTAACACCGTTTTTGTGTGCGTAGAGAACGGCCTGACCGAGCTCCTCGCGATCAAAGTTTGCAGCATACCGGCGGGCGCCAAACGACTTTCCTCCGAGATAGACCGCATCAGCCCCTGCGGCAACTGCTGCTTTGAGAGCTTCAGGGGATCCGGCGGGTGCGAGGAGTTCGGGAACAGAAGGCATAGATGTGATGTAGTATTGGTTGTGCGAGAGGTTATAGATTAAGGAGACTATGCTTGAGGAAGAAAGTTTTTCTTATGACAGTGAGATGTTACTCAGCAATGATCACATTAGGTGAAGATTTCAAACCGGCTCTGAAATACAAGCCGTATCTTGCCATCTACACAATGGTGGTAGTTGCCATTATCTGGGCAGCCTGTTTCGGCTGGATGGTCTTCCTCGGCGAAACAGATATTCCCCAGACGATCGTTGTTGCGATCATCGCTGTCCTTGTCATCTGTCTGCTGTTCGTTCTCCTCTGGACGGTGCTGTACTACAAGTCCGTCGTGTATCATCTCAATGCAACCGAGATGACCTGGAAACGCGGGGTGTGGTTCCGCAAGACGGGAATTGTTCCCTACAACCGAATCACCAATGTTGATATCGTTCAGGGTCCGGTGATGCGCCTCTTTGGTATCTCCAACCTCAAAATCCAGACGGCAGGCTACTCAGGTGGTAACGGATCCGCGGAGATTGCCCTCGAAGGAATCGAAGAACCGGAACCCCTCCGTGCCCTGATTATGGACTTTGTCCGCAGCGGTTCTGCGGGTGTTGCGGCAACCGGCGTTGATGTTGCGGAAAAGACTCGGGCAGTGTCTGGAGATGCAGATATCAAAGCCCTCCTTACAGAGGTTGCGGCAATCCGCAAACTCCTTGAGGAGAGAAAATAATTCTTTTCTTTTTTCAGAATCTTTTTTGGATTTTTGTTTCTGTATGGTCCGTGTTTTTTTGTCATACTGCACACCCGATCGCACACAAAGAATCCTGTTCACGCTTTTCGGAAATCCACAAGAAAAAAACACTTCGTTATCTTCATACGCTCCGCAGTACATCTATGTATCATGGTAGTTCCCTGTCTCACCTGTACTGCACTTGATAAACACGAGTACACCCTCAATCAGGCAACCGGTTTCTATGAATATCATATAACCTGTAGCCGTGGGATTTCCACACCTGACCCCATGCCCAAAGAGGGATTTACCTGCGAACAGTACGAAAACAAACTTGCAGTCCTGCCGAGGGTGCGCCGGAGCAGTTGTGCCATAGAGGTACATCGAGACTAAAGAGAAAAAAACACCAGGCACTCCTGCAGTATCATGCAGGATCATTTTTCGTTTTTTGTCGGGAACACAGCTCCCGAAAACTAATGAGAGATCGGGTTATCCCCGAACTCAGCTGAAGAACAGAAAGATCAGCAGTGTTATGAGGATGGATGCCAGCAGCAGAAGAACCGAAAGCGGCAGAAGATTGATCACCATCGCATTTACCGTTGCAGACAGCTGCACCGTCCTGCTTGGCCCAAACACCACCACATCGCGGCACATCCCGGTTGCGGAAGCAACATGTGCTGGTGACAGATCCGCAACCGCCTCCGCGACCGCATCAAGCAAATAGGGAAGGATCTCCTCTGCGGGAACCGCCATGCCCACAGGATTTCTTCCGGATATGGTGTTTACCACATGCGAATCGGTTGTCAGAATCTCTGCATCGGTAACACCTGCTG
Source organism: Candidatus Methanocorpusculum faecipullorum (assembly GCA_018883755.1). Lineage (GTDB taxonomy): Archaea > Halobacteriota > Methanomicrobia > Methanomicrobiales > Methanocorpusculaceae > Methanocorpusculum > Methanocorpusculum faecipullorum. The sequence goes on along the minus strand of JAHLFR010000029.1, from coordinate 50,339 downwards.
CAATAACTGCATCCCGCAGAACCTCACGCACACCCATGTGCACATTGTTTCCGTCGAAAAGTACGTAGGCTGTTTTTGTTCCGGCAACCTCCGTCACCAGTACCTGAACGCCCATGTCGCCGAAACCCTGTTCACGGGAAAACGGCAGAACTTTCTGGGAAACACCGATGGAAAATTCTGAGAGCTCTGCATCCGCCTGCTGCTCCATCGCCTCTGTGGACGCACGGATGTACTCGCTTCCGGTATGTGATGCCGGCAGCACGACTGATGTTACCTCGACCATACAGTTATGCGCATCTACAAACCCGACATTCTCATACCAGCGGTGACCTTCAGCCATTACGATTGCCCCGACCGCATAATCGAGATCCTCTGTCATCTCCGGGGACCGCGTCGTCACCAGCAGAATCGATCTACCAAACCGTTGTGACAGAACAGAAACGGTTCCAAATCTGTTCCGCATCGGTCTGCCTGCAAGAGGTGTATAGGAAAGATCCGCCCGTGTTTCATCAATTGCTTCTGCAATCTTTTCGCACTCGCTCTCCGAAACAAGGTTGAAATCATGTGTTGCACAGCCGTGTGAGACAAACACTGTCTCCTGTGGGGAGAACATATCATGCAGATGTTTGGGATAATTTCCACCGCCGACCTCGGAGAGCGGGCCCGGATGCAGATTCGGCACCACAAACAGGACATCCTTTTTTCCCTCTCGCCGGAAGAAGAAACTTGTCTCAGGGACCGTCACCGCCTCCCCAATCGTCCGGAAGTACTCCTCCAGGCCTTTGGATCCATCCGTCAGATTTGCAAGAAACGCATTGATAAACTGCATCGCAGATATCCCGTGTGCCTTGCGCAGCGGACGATCGAAGAGAAGCAGGAAGGTGATGATTGCAAGGGAAAAGACAAGAATTGATAAGACAGCCGGAAGCAGATATCCTGTTCCAAACAGATACACCCCGAAGATTATGCCCGCAACCGTCTGTACCGCTGCGGGAAGAAACATCCGTCCAATTCTGTAATCACAGATAGCAGTAAGTACCATCAGCCGGATGGCAAGAATAAATCCAAGGCCGAGTACATAGGCAAGTGCTGCATTCAGTGCAAACCCAATTGCCATCCAGAGCAGGGAAAAGATCATGGATGCAAGTGCCACCAGTGCAGACCGGTTCCAGGTAAGTTTTTCTGTACCGAGCAGGTCCACAAGCGGTTTTGTCAGAAGCATTGCAGCAACCGCTGCCGCAGCAAATGCAACCCCGTACATCATCGATCCGGTTCCGCCGGACAGAACGTAGACAGCACCGTCCACAAGGAGGCCAAGCACGATTATAATAATCAGTGACTGCCACCAGACTGGTGCCGAAAATAAGTACTTTGAAAGATTCTCCGTTTTTGCTTCAGTAGCCATGACACCTATCACCAGAACTTTTCAATTGCAGCAACCCCTCTGCCGCAGGAAAACGTCATCGTCCACCCCTCGGTCTCAATCGGCGAGGAAAAACACGGGGCGTCCAGGGTTAGCGACTCGTACTCCCCGCCCTCACCGGCGATATGGATCCGCCGTTTTGCTGCAATGCGGCACAACAGATCTATTAGATCCGCATCAATCCGTTTTCCAAGTACATTCTCGCCAAGCCCGTCAGCAGCCGTCACCACGATCCGCACATCCATCCGTTCTGCAACTTCATACAGAAGCTTTAGCGGATCCATGTGCCACAACGGCGCAAACATGACAAGTCCCAACCTGTCACACAATGCAACAACCCGGCTGCGCTGATACTCGGACTCAATCGCTCCCACAATTACACCCTCGATCGGCAGTGCGGCAAGACCCTTTTCCAGATCCTGTAGCTCGTCCTCCTTCTCTCCCAACGTAGGAATTCCTACATAGGTCATCCCGCACCGTTCTGCAATCACCGGAACAGCGGCCAAGTTTGCCGAGTGAAACATGTAGGAGTCGGGATTCTCCGGAACCACCGTCACCATGTAGGAGACATCCATCCCTGCATCAAGTGCTTTTTGCAGGGCGAGAATGGAATCCTTACCCCCGGATGTCAGTGCAGCCCAGGTCATTCACTCTTTTTCAGGGTACCGAACTGCTCGGCATACCGTTCGCTCATCTGTTCCCAGTCGGCAAGATTTGTCTGGGTACCAACTTTTTCCACCGCAAAGGACGACGTCACCGCACCGATCTTACAACAGACAGGCAGTGCGTATCCGCGCCGGTATGCGGTAAGGAGACCTGCACGGTATGCGTCCCCCGCACCTGTCGGATCCACCATCGTCACCGGACATGCCGGGATTTCCACAACATCACCGTTTTGATACAGAACACTTCCGTTCTTTCCCTTTGTGAGAATTGCAACCGGGACGGATGCAATCAATTCCTTCTCCGTCCAGCCGAGTTTGCCGCACATAATCTCGGCCTCAAAGTTGTTGCAGATCAGCATGTCAATGTTTTCAAAGATCTCTCGCAGATGGGATGCTTCATAGTATTTTACATCCTGGCCGGGATCGAAGGTGGCAAACTCCGCCTGCCGGGCAACTTTGACGTTGAAGTCTGCGTCACCAGTTGCCATGTGTGCAAAGGAAAGAGATGGAGCATCAGCTGTTGCAAAAAGTGCACTTGCACCCCACTCAAAATAGGTTATCTGATCCCCTGCGGCATTGTTCACCATGAACGCGGTTGAACAGTTTTCTTTGTCGGTACGAAAGAGGCGGGTTGTAACGCCCATCTCTTTGAGATGCTGCTCATAGGCGCTTCCCGGGTAATCCCTTCCAACCGCTGCAATCAGCTCGGCGGTTCCTCCGAGTTTTGCGATACCCACGGCGATGTTTGCCGCTCCTCCGCCGTAGTAGTTCTGCCGGTCCGTTACCCGGCATGACGTTCCTACAGCCGGATACTCTTCTACTGCAATGATGTAGTCATTGCAGAGGTGACCGCAAACGGAAATTATTGGATCATTCATGCTGTCTCCTCCTCGGCTTCGCAGGTGGTGATGCTGTAGGTTGCGAGCGGGATGTCACGGACCGCCCGGCCGATTACGGATTTTGCGATACGCTCTGCGTGCTCCTCTCCCTCGGCATTGAACACTTTCATGGACAGAAGCAGTCCGACAATACCGGTCCTGGCCACAACCAGTGCGCTGTTGATTTCCTCTCCGCAGTAGGGGCAGGGCATAACCATTACGTCAACATCCACGAACTTGGCAGAGGGGTGCAGGCGTTTGCCTGCCTCGCTTACGGCAATACCGATGGCGTCCTGTGTTGTTGCCACGTCCTTTACCGTCCATGCGGCTTCCAGTGTCACACGATAATCCGGCATATATCTTATTTGTATTATTGGTGTCTACCAGATATCATAGTGAGCATGGCCTTCCGGGTCCATGCGTTCGGGTCCGCGTGACGGAGCCTCCCCGCGGCCGACACAGAGCAGTGCTACCGGTCGGATGTGTGCGGGGAGATCCAGAATACCTTTTACCTCGCCGTCATCAAACGCACCAACCCAGCAGGTGTGCAGTCGGCGTGCATGGGCGGCAAGCATCATATAGGTTGCCGCAATGGTTGCATCCTCAACCGCGAACATGATCCCGCGCTCGCCGTACCGGGACATGGCACGGACATAGTTTGCACAGACGCAGAACACACAGCCTGCATCTTTGATCTGGTGCTGGTTTCCGGCAGCATCAGCCAGCATCTCCAGCTGTCCGGGATCGGTGACGATCACAACGTCCCACGCCTCCAGATTTCCGGCTGATGGCGCTTTGGATGCTGCGGTCAGAAGATATGAGGCATCGTCCTCGGTGATACAGCCCTCCTCATACTCGCGAACCGAAACACGGGTTGCAAGAAAGTTCAGAAATTCAGAGGAGTCCATGGTTGTGGAGCACTTCCCATGCGGCTGCGGCTGCGGTGGTAATCGGAACCATGGCTTCTCCTGCTTTTTCCGAAGCGAGGCCGAACTGGTTGGACTCGGCGAGGTTCATTACTTCATCAAGGACACCTGCGGCTGTATTGAAATCATCGCAACCGGTAAATGCCGCGGCTGCATGGCTGTCTGCGGCGAGGGCTTCGGTGATATTGATGAGGACACGCTTTGCACCTGCTTTTTCCTCTTTTTTGAGTGAGGGAATGGTGAGGTACTGATGTGCAATCATCATGATGTCAAGCTTTAACCTTTCGGCAAAATGGTATTGGGTTAAGGCATCCTTTGGTTCAAGTGTCATGCCTTACGAGTTGGCGCGGAGAATCAATAAAAATGTAGTATTCGGGCAAACCGGTTCAGTCAAATTTGTTGTGCCACGCACCGGTAACACGTCCGCTGAGGGCAAGTTTTCCAAGTTCCCGATCCACCGCCGGGATAACCTCGCGGGGAACTGCATGGGAGAATGGTGTTCCCGGCAGCGGCATCAGGTAATGGACATGTACTTTTCCGCATCTGACTACCTCTTTCACAAGTGCAAGCGTCGCCTCTTCGTCCTCATCCGTCTCAAACGGAAAACCAAAGATGACATCAACCACCGGCTCAAGCCCTGCACCCCGGCAGACATCCAGTGCGGTGTACACATCGTCAAGGGAATGGCCGCGCCCCATTTTTGCAAGAACGGTATCTGATCCTGATTGTGCACCGAAGTGAAGTTTGGTGTTGGCACAGTACTGCACCACAAGATCCGCTGTTTCCTGTGTGACAAACTCAGGCCGTACTTCGCAGGGGAAGGTCCCGAAGTAGAGGTTGTTGTCGGGCATGGAGGCAAGGAGCCGTTCCAGTTTTTCCACGTCGGGAGTTTTTCCGTCGGCTGAACCGTAGGCAAAGGCATTCGGGGTAACAAAACGTGCGTCGCGGTAGTGACTTGCAGCCTCCACGATCGCTTCACGTGAGCGGTGGCGCATCTTTGTTCCGTGGAGACGCGGAGTCTGACAATACCCACAGTGAAAGGGACAGCCGCGGGAGATCTCCATATAGCCCTTCATCCGGGTAAAACAGGGGAATCCATCCAGCCGGACGGTGTGATCAATTTTGTTTCTGCCGCCATCTCTTGTTGCAACGCCGGGCAGCAAAGCTCCTGACTCTCCTTTCCTGAGAGCGGACAAAAGACGGGGAAGGGTTCTTTCCCCCTCACCTATTATCACATAATCTGCGACCTCGGCGACCTCTTCCCAGCAGGCGGAGGCGTGCGGTCCTCCGGCTATTGTGATCTGTTCTGCTGCTTCTATCTCGTTACGGTAGCGCGGAAACTCAATGCTGTTGAGGCTGTAGCAGACGACATCACCCTCCGGTGCATCCACCGGTTCAAGAATGAATCCGTATGCCTCACACGCCGCATACAACGCGGCATAACTGTTTCGTGCCGCATGGATGTAGCGCCAGACCGCTTTCATTCTGCGGTGGAAACCTCACCGGTACTGCCGTTGACGGTGATCGTTCCGGAGAGGGCCGATACATCACCATCCAGCCGGTCAACCATCGGAATGCCGGAGATGATCGCACCAATTGCGATGATGGTCTCGCACTCGGTGTTGATGATTGCAGCCGGCGCCACGTTGTTTTTTGCAAGGCCGTACATAACGTATGAGCCAACGGTGGACCCCTTTCCATAGGGGAATGCGAGAACCTTTCCTGCAACGGATTGTCCGTGCAGCGGATGTTTTTCATCGATGATAATGCCGGTTGCGGCATCAACGCCGCCAAGGAAGGAGATGGGTGTATCGGTATAGAGAAGCTCGCCGGATCCCGTACCTTTGGCAATGCTGCGGCCTTTCAGAATCATACCTCTATATAGGTGCCTCTCCGGCATTAAAGCATCACAAAACCATTACACTCTTATATCTATACAACCGACAAATTCGGTAACGAAATTTTCGTTTACAAACTCTGCAACAAATGGACTGCTATGACCTGGACAGCTGACACCTGGATTGCCCTTTTTTTGATTCTGATGTACTTTGCCCTCCTGCTTGGCATCGGTGTCTGGGCCGCAAAGCGAATCAAAAATTCCGAGGACTACATCCTTGCCGGACGAAGTCTTGGGTTCTGGATATTTGTCCTGCTGCTGATAACATCCATCTGCAGCGGAGTCACCCTTATCGGCGGAAGCGGGATGGGGTTCACCTACGGCTGGCCAAGCATCTGGGATCAGATCTTTGTGCCGCTGTCTGCGGTGTTCTGTATTGTATTCTTTGGATCGAAACTGAATCTGATCGGAAAAAAACAGGGAATTGTTACGCTGGAAGATTACTTCTCCCTCAGATATGAAAATAATCGTGAGCTCCGGACGATCTCTGCGGTCATTGGCATTCTTGTTTCGCTGGTGTATCTGGTAGGTCAGTACACCGCCATCAGCATCGTCCTTGTCTGGCTGTTTGGGATGGAACACTGGCAGGCACTCCTGATTGCCGCTGCCATTATCACCACGTATACCATTCTTGGCGGCCTCTATGCCGTGTCCTGGACAGGCATGGTTCAGGGACTGATTCTCATCTTCGGGATGCTCATCTTCGCACCGATGATCGTGATGTATGCCGGAGGACTTGAACACATCAACACCGTCCTTGCTGCAATTGATCCCAACTTTGTGATGCCTGCATTCCCGGAGCGGTATGCGGCATATGCCTACATCACTCCGGAGATCATCTTTTCCTTCGGCGTTTTGCTGGTGGTCGGCCTTGCCTGTGCTCCCCACGTGGTGTCCAATGTCCTTGCGGTCAAAGATGTTCGTTTTTTCCGCTGGGCACCGCTCATTGCATTTGCCGTGTACCTCACCATCTCCATGCTGGTCCGGTTCTCGGGAATGGGTGTCAGGACCATGGTTGAGGAGGGAACGGTTGTTCTGCCTGACGTAACCAATGCCGCCGACTACTCCTTTGTGTACGGCATCAGTGCTGCGGCAGGGAGTGTATTTGCCATGGGACTGTTTGCGGTGATGATTCTTGCCGCGGTCATGTCCACCACCGATCGGCTGATGCTCACAGTTGGAACACAGTTCTCCTGGAACATCTTCAAGGTGATTTTGCATCCCAAAGCAACGGAGAAACAGGTCATCCGCATCAGTCAGATAACAATGCTCGCCGCGGTGATCATCTCCCTTCTGCTTGCAGTAAATCCGCCGGACGTTCTGGTGTTTCTGATCTTTCTTGCCATTGGATTGATCCTTGCATCCTTTGCGGTCCCGCTGATTGCAGGGATGTACTGGCGCCGTGCCACCACCGCAGGCGCAGTGGCCAGCATGGTTTTTGGACTTGCCGCAGCACTGTGCTTTGGCTACTATGATCAGTTTGTGGAAAAACTGCCGATGCACTTCTCCATCTACGCATTGTTACTCTCCATTGCGGCAATGGTGATCGCAAGTCTTCTGACAAAAAAGAACTCGGATACCGCATTGGACAAAACCTATACCGGCTGGTATCTGCATCCCAAGAAGTGATCAAAAGAAAAAATTGTATTCTTCTGAAAAATTATTCTTCTCCATCCCAGTACTCACGGCCCTTGTCATCGTAGGCTACGCCCGGATGTTTCAGGTGCCACTCCGTACGGCGGAGAATTCCGTGAATTGTACTTGCCTCACGGACCGTCAGATTCGTTCTGCCCAAAACCCGCTTTGCAAGAAGAAGGGTCGTCTCCCGTTTTTCGATAGGATGTCCGATGCCTTCCAGGAACCGTTCAAAGTGTGCGTAGAGGGCATCCATCTCAACCCGGCTGGCAAGCATGTACTCGCCGCGGGGAAGATGTGCAAGTTCATAACAGACAACGCCGATCGCATGCGAGATGTTCATAATCGGATACTCGGGAGAGGTAGGAATCGTTACAACAATGTCACACCGGCGAATCTCATCATTGTTTAACCCCCAGTTCTCCCGCCCGAACAGAATCGAGATCCGTCCGTCCACATCCTTGATCATCTCCCGCAGCTCTGCCGGAGAGTAGTAGGGCATCCGCATCGGATTTGACACAGACTTTGACAGGCCGCCGGTTGTTGCAACTGCAAGATTACTGCGGGCAAACACCTCGTCCAGCGTCAGAATCTCAGCAGATTCAAGAACATCCTTTGCATGCGATGCCCGGGCAGTTGCTTCCACCGTCAGCTTCGGCGGATTTACCAGCACCATATGGTGAAACCCGAAGTTCTTCATGACCCGTGCGGCAAACCCGATGTTTCCCTCGTACAGCGGCTCAACAAGTACGATATCGATCTGTGGCATTTAGCGTCTGACCGCCTTCACCGTTTCTTTGAGAACCGCAGTTCCTGCATCGTATACTGCGTTGCCCACAACAATTGCATCCGCATACTGGCCCATCTCCGCAGCCTTTTCGGCACTGTTGATGCCGCCGCCGTAGAAAACCACGATGTCATCAACTGCCTCACTGACCGCTTTGGTAACCGCAGGGTTTCCGTATGTTCCGCTGTACTCGATGTAGAACACCGGCATGCGGTAGTACTTCTCCGCGACAACGGCATAGGCCGCAACCTCCTCCGGTGTGAGATCACATTTTGCATGCGTCAGCTTTCCCACAGATGATGCAGGATTCAGCACCACATAGGCTTCTCCGACAACCTTGTCCCAGGCAATCGGGAAGTGCTGCACCCACTCTTTGTGAAGGCCGGTAACAAACATCGGGTGCGCCGCATTGAAGACGGTAGGCACAAACACCAGATCCATTCCCTCAAACCGTGCCCCAGTGGGGTCCGCCGGCTCCACAACCACCGGCAGACCGGAGTCGCGAACCTGATCATACAGATCTGCAAGTTTCTCCGGTGTCACATCCAGTGTTCCCGACAGCATCAGAACATCCGTTCCGCTTGCTGCAATCTCCTCAATCGCACCATCACTCAGAACCTTGTCAGGATCGAGTTTGGTGATATGTCTCCATTCTTTCCAGTTCGTCATTTTCCACACACCTTCTTTGCTTTGTTTTTGTATTCGGTCAACTGTTCCTTGTCGATGCCGGTCTGGCGTGACAGTGTCTGAATCGCAGCACCTTTCAGAAGTGCGCAGCTGTACACGCCGGCAAATGCAAGCGCTGTCAGATGTTCCGGCTCGATCTCCAGCGGTGTCAGACTTGCAATACCTTCATCGAATGCAGCTTTACTGAGCGGCTTTGGCGGTTCTGCACCAATCTGCTCTGCCACCAGCTTCTGATGCCGGCAGACTGTTGTCACCGATGCACCGGTTGCAAGGGAAAGACCCGCGGGGTGTGCTGCAACAAATGTCTTCGGATCATCGTATCCGGCGGCAACGTACTTCTTGAGCGTAATGGTCGGCACCCCGTACTGTTTCATCTTTGCAACGTTGGTGACGTGAGCTGCCGCGGCAAGAAGCGTATCAGCCTCGGCTTCGGAGAGACCGGCTGCCATCACATCGCTCTTGTTTGCGTCTGCCAGCGTTGTGATGTCCACAATTCCCTTGCTGATAAGGGCAGTACTGACCTTGGAGTGACCACGTCCCCGGCGGGGAGCAACATGCAGGGAGATGAACTTCTTGAGTTCGGTTCTTTTGCGGAGCAGAACCAGTACATCTTCAGCGTCCGCAATCATCTTCTCTGCTTCCGGCCGGGAAATCTTGAGCCTGGTCATCAGATCATTTACTGAAATGCTGGCAAGCTCGGAGATTGCATAAATGTGCACGCTGTTCAGTTTCTCAATTCCTGCATCGGTCATGCCGGGCAGCATCCTAAACGCCTCGGCATTTGTTTTGATGTGGGAACAGAGCGGGCAGCCGATCTTCCAGGCGGGTGCTCCCTTCCTGAGAAGCTGCACATGGTTGAGGTGATGAATCGGACAGACCTCATCCATTTTCACTGCATTCCCCCAGGTTGCCGGAGGCAGGCTTGTGTTAAACGTACAGTCGGGATAGCTGGAACATCCGATAAACTGGGAGGTTCCTACACGCCGGATCCGAAGCGGTGCACCGCAGATCGGACACTGACCAACGGTCTGCTCCTCACGTGTGCGGTCCATGATGTCCTGACCAATCGCCTCTTTATTTGCTTCCAGATCATCAAAGATGGAGGAAAGCATCGTCCTTGACTCGGTCAGAACCGCATTCATGGTCTTTTTCCCTGCGGCGATGTCCTCCATCGACTCTTCCAGCGTTTTAGTCATCGTCGGCTCGGTGATGGTATCCGCAAACTTTTCCAGAGACTCGGTAACCGCACGACCGACAACGGTCGGTTTCATCGGGTTGCCTTCGATATATTTTCTGCCGATCAGTTTGCTGATAACTTCATGCCGTGTACTTTTGGTACCAAGGCCGAGTTCTTCCATCCGCTGGATAAGTCTGCTCTGTGAGTAGCGTGCCGGAGGCTGGGTCTCTTTCTCCTCACAGTTTTTATCGACAAGCTCAAGCCGTTCTCCTACTGAAAACTCCGGCAGAACTGTCTCTTCAGCCTTGCTGTAAGGATACACCGCACGCCATCCGGGAACAAGCAGTCGTCCGCCGGTGATTGTATAGGGCTCTTTGTCTGCGGTCAGGTTTACCTTCAGCGTCTTCCACTCGGCATCTGGGGAAAGGGTTGCAAAAAATCTGCGGACAATAAACTCATAGAGTTTCCAGGTGGCTTCATCGCCGATCTCCTCGCGGGTACCTTTGGAGGTTGGATAGATTGGCGGGTGGTCGGTGGTCTCCTTCTTTCCACGGGTCGGTGCTGCCCGCATATGTGTCAGCACATAATTTGCATCGCGTTCAAACTCACCGCCGGCAAACATTTTCAGGTGCTGGCGGATGTTGAGGCTTTTAGGGTATGCGGTGTTATCGGTACGGGGATAGGAGATAAATCCCCGCATGTAAAGATCCTCTGCTTTGCTCATCGCGGACGCAGCGGAGAGACCAAGACGTCCTGCCCCGACAATAAGGGCTGTGGTGTCAAGCGGGGTTGGTGCCTTGTCGTTTTTCTTGCCGGTGATGACCTCCCGTACGATGACCGGATCGCGTGTCCCGGCAAATGCCGCATCAGCCTCTGCTTTGACAGTGAATCTCCCATGCACATGGCGGGCTGCAATCTCCTCGCCCGCAACCTTTGCGGTGAGGAAAAGCATCCAGTACTTCTCCGGTACAAATGCCTCGATCTCTTTTTCCCGGTCAACGATCATGGCAAGCGTCGGGCTCTGCACGCGGCCGACGGAGAGAATGTTGTCGGAACCGCGGTGTGCGGCAATGGAGAGGAACCGGGTCAGGGATGCTCCCCAGACAAGGTCAATGACCTGACGGGTCTCACCAGCTGCTGCAAGGTTGAAGTCGATCTCTTTTGCGTCAGCAATTGCCTTGGTGATCTCGTCCTTTGTGATTGCCGAGAACCGGGCACGGTCAACCGTTGCCTTCTGGTTCACCGCCCGGACGAGTTCATAGGCCTCCATGCCGATGAGTTCTCCTTCAGTATCGTAATCGGTTGCAATGGTGATGCGGTCGGCTTTCTTTGCATGCTTCTGCATGAGAGCAACGATCTTTTTTTCCGTCGGGTGTTTTTCAATTCCTGCGTTAATGAGGGAACGCGGCGGGTGCTCCTCGCTTCGCCAGTTACTGTAGCCTTTGGTGAAGTCAAGTTCGACCACATGGCCGCGAAGACCCATCACCACGGTATCGCCAAAGGTGTACTCGGTTGCGGCGCCGTCGCGTTTGGTGTGCACTTTCTGTTTTCCTGCCAGAAATGCTGCGATGCGTTCTGCGACGAGGTTCTTTTCGGCGATGATGAGATGCATGATTACTCTCCTACAAGCTCTGCAATCATGGCGTGAATCTCACGCGGATCAGATTTGCCTTTGGTCTCTTTCATGACCTGTCCGACGATGAAGTTGAGAGCTCCTTTCTTTCCTGCTTTGTGATCGGCAACTGCCTGCGGGTTGGCGGCTAAGATCTGCTCGACGATGCCGCGGAAGGACTCACCGGATTCACGGGCAAGACCGAGCCGTTCAACGATCTGGGCCGGGGTTTCTTTCTTGGTTCCCGCGTGGAGATCATCCAGCCAGACACGGAGGACTTCAACACCTGCTTTGTCGGTGATCTTTTTGTCGCGGACAAGCACGATCAGGTCCTTGAACTCGGATGTGTGGGAGGCAACGGTTCCAAGCGCCATGTCGCGGTAGTTCAGCTCACCGATCAGAATGTCGGCAATCCAGGATGCGGCAATTGCGGGACCCACATCTGCGACGCTTTCATAGAACTCGGCAAGCCTCAGGTCGCCGGTAAGGGTTCGTGCATGGTTGACGGCGATACCGTACTGCTGCATAAACCGGTCGCGGCGTGCATCCGGCAGTTCAGGGAGGATGATATCTTTGACCCAGTCTGCGACACGGATGACCGGAAGGTCGGGTTCGGGGAAGTAGCGGTAGTCGGTTGCGGTTTCCTTCGACCGTGCGCTGGTAGTGGTTCCTTTTCCTTCCTGGAAGTGACGGGTTTCGCGGACGATGGTTCCGCCGCGGCGGATGAGGTTCTTCTGACGGGTAATCTCAAACGTCAGTGCCTTTTCAACACCTTTGTAGGAGGAGATGTTTTTGATCTCAACACGCTCATGTCCCTGAATGGAGATGTTTGCATCCACACGAATGGATCCCTCCTTCTCCGGATCAAACACATCGAGGTACTCCAGCGTTGCCCGAAGTTTGTTCAGGAGCCGGCGTGCTTCTTTGGGCGAGGAGAGTTCCGGCTCGGTGACCATCTCGATTAAGGGAATACCGGAACGGTTGTAGTCAACGAGGGTGTAGTGTCCGCGTTCTTTGTTGCCCATATGGACAAGACGTCCGGGGTCTTCCTCGACATGGATGCGGGTCAGATTGACAGTCTTCGGGTTTCCGGCATCATCTTCGATCTCAATGTATCCGCCGAGTGCAAGCGGATTGTCACCCATCGTTATCTGGTAGGCTTTGACAAGGTCAGGATAGAAGTAGTTCTTTCTGCAGAACTCTCCCTCTTCTGGAATGGTACAGTTGAGTGCTTTTGCAACTTTGAGGGCGTACTCGATTGCTTTTTTGTTTAACACCGGCAGTGCGCCGGGCAGTCCGAGACAGACCGGACAGACATGGGTGTTGGGCGCGTCTGCCCGGAAGTCTGCGGAACATCCGCAGAACAGCTTTGATTTGGTATCCAGCTGACAGTGTACCTCCAGGCCGATGATGACCTTCATCTCTTCTTCAGCCATTTATGCCGCCTCCTCAAACGCGAGTGCTGCATTGAGCAGTGCCTCTTCACCAAACATTCTTCCCATGAGCTGGAGACCGACCGGCATGCCGTGGGCGGTTCCGCAGGGAAGTGAGATTGCAGGGATTCCCGCAATGTTGACCGGGACGGTAAGAATATCCGTCTGGTACATCCGCAGCGGGTCTGCGGTCATCTCACCGAGTTTTGGTGCAACGTTGGGCATGGTGGGTCCTGCAAGGAGGTCGCACTCCGTTAGTACCCTGGCAAAGTCGCGGCGGATAAGCTGTTTTGCGTGCTGGGCTTTAACATAGTATTTTCCGTAGTATCCGGCGGAAAGGGCGAAGGTTCCGAGAAGAATTCTCCGGCGGACTTCCGGGCCGAAGCCTGCTTCGCGGACCTTGGTGTAGGCGTCGTGCCAGGGAAGGTTCATCTCAGGTTCGGGACCGTATCTGACACCGTCGAACCGGTCCAGGTTGGAGCTTGCCTCACAGGTGCAGGTAACGTAGTAAGCGGCGAGAGCATACTGCATGGAAGGAAGTGAGACCTCGTGGATGACTGCGCCCAGCTCTTCGAGTTTACCGATGGATGTTTCCACGGTCTTTGCAACGTCTGCATCCACACCTTCACCGAAGTACTCCTTGGGAACACCAATGATCTTTCCTTTGATATCTGCGTGGAGGTCGGCAAAGTTGTAGGGTTTGTGAACCGATGTTGAGTCACGGCGGTCACCGCCGGCAATGACACTGAACAGTTTTGCGGTGTCGGTGACGTTTGCTGCCATCGGGCCGATCTGTTCAAAGGAGTTGGCATAGGCAATCAAACCGTAGCGGCTGACACGGCCGTAAGAGGGTTTGAGGCCGACAATACCGCAGTAGGATGCAGGGCAGCGGATTGATCCGCCGGTATCTGATCCGAGTGCCATCGGAACAAGACCTGCGGCCACTGCTGCTGCGGAACCTCCGGAGGATCCTCCGGTGACTCTTGTTGTGTCGCGAGGGTTTAATGCTGGACCGAAAGCACTGTTCTCCGTGGTGGTTCCCATACCGAACTCGTCCATATTGGTTTTTCCTGCGATTGTCGCCCCTGCCGCCTTGAGCAGTTCAACTGCATGGGCATCATATGGCGGGATGTATCCGAGAAGGATTTTGGAGGCGCAGGTAGTGGGGATATCTTTGGTGGAGATGTTATCTTTGACAGCGACGCGGATACCGGCAAGTGGTCCCGCGGCTGAGGAGGGTATCTCGATGTCTGAGAGGAATGCATTGTACGGGTCGGTCATTTAGATCACCTTGGGAGCGCGGATGTATCCGTCCTCGGGATTGTGCGAGTTTGCAAGGGCCTCCTCCTGTGTAAGAGAGGGTCTGACCTCGTCTTCGCGGAATACATTGACCAGCGGACGGTCAAGTTCATCTTCTGCGGCAAGGGTGTCGAGGATATCGAAGTATTCAAGAATTGCATTGAACTGTTCGGTGAATTTGCCGAGTTCGGACGTTGCAATACCGATATCGGCAAGTTCTGCGATATGGAGAACATCGTTTTCAGAGACCATATTTCTGCGACCTGTGAATAGTAGTTTAGTGATGATGTTGTTTTGGGTAAAAAGAGTTACTACTCTTCCGGCAGGATCGATCCATTTTTTGGAAAAAGTTCCGGTGATCCTTGGTCCGGCGCAGAGCAGTTGGGGTGTATTATTATAGTGCGGATGTGGTCTTTAGTTCGGATAGCTGACTGGCTGCTGTTCGGCTGCTGTGGGTACTGTATCCGTGAGGCGGTACATAACAGCTAACCAGTCGGCAAGCTGGGATAGTCGTTCCTCGGCGGTTGGTTCTGGATCCGTCTTTGGCAGTCTGAGAAGTTTGGCAAGCTTGATCTGCATTGCTGCGGCCATGCGGGTGTCTGAAGGGTTCAGAGCAGGATATTTCTGCCGAATCTGATCCGGCAGCGGAGGTATGTATGCCTGGTGTGTTGTCCCGTCATCCGCTGCAATGTAGGGACGTGCCGTTCCTGTGATCGGGTTTTTGTTGTACCAGATATACATGATTCTGCCGTCGGGGAGACGGTAAACATTGCTGAAGACGGACACTCTTCTGGTTCTGCGGGAGCGGGCCCGCATTGGGCGATATGTGTGTATCATGCGCATCACCTCTGTCATAGTACTCAGATACCCTTTTGCAAGGTGAAGGGATAAACCGGGGACCATGCGGTCTGAAAGTGCTTCCCCTGTAACAGTTGTACAAAAAAGAAAAAGATTCTCCCGTGAAAATCAGATTGTGCGGAAGAATACTGTGGTATTCATGTCTTTTGCACCGAAGAATTTCTTGCTGAACTCTGCGGCAACACTTGGCGGATACTCTTTGCAGCTGAAGATGTCGATGTATGCGGAGTTGGTTTCGTTTACGAAGTGTGCAGAGAGAAGAGAGGTTTCGATTAACTGGGTCATTGAGTAGCCGGCAACGCGGTCACTGGCGCCGAAATGAATTATCTGGGGCTCGCCGAACCGGTGCATCTCGATAACATCTGCGAGCTCAAGGACAAACTGATGGATTTTGTCTGCATCGCGAATCGCTGCTGGATCACAGTCCTTGAGATCGATTGAGGTACAGAGCCCCCAGCAGTTCTCTTCCTTAAACTTTGCAATGACCTCGGTGTCAGTCATGCCATTTGCTATCATCTGTTTCATAGATCAGGGCTATTCTCCATACTTCTCAAAGTTCCGACCCACACAGTTTCCTGCCGGGATGCTTTGGATAATAATAGGTCTGCCCCAGCATATTTAAAGATACCTGCTGAAAATATCCGTGTAAAATTGTCAAAAATGATTTCTACTAACTTTATTTGCTTAAATTTCAATTCTGTTGCTTATTTACTAATAAATTTCAATTTTAAATGAGTATATCATTCAAAATCAAAATTGGCAGGATGTGACGTGAATAAAAAAATACGGTTTTCAGGGACGCTGCGCCCTTTCATATTTATACGGGCAAGCCATATGCGGCGTTCTGCTGCTTACGTACTCCGGTGCGCCTGATCATATGCTTCTTTGGCTTTCGGACTTTTCTGAAGAATGCGGCGTGCGGTACGGATGACGGACGGAGCCTCGGTCTCGGGAACGGTGTTTATCAGGTTGGTAAGAATGGCAAAACACGCATCACGGACGGTGTCTTCATA
This sequence comes from Candidatus Methanocorpusculum faecipullorum, assembly GCA_018883755.1. GTDB lineage: Archaea > Halobacteriota > Methanomicrobia > Methanomicrobiales > Methanocorpusculaceae > Methanocorpusculum > Methanocorpusculum faecipullorum. Next base: position 34,049 of record JAHLFR010000029.1, on the reverse strand, counting down.
GCTGTCAAGATGGGAGAAGACGTTGAGAATGCCGGTTGAGATGTACTCGTTAACCCGGGCAAGGGTGGTGAGAGAGTCTGATAGAAACTCGCGTCCCTCACCGGTTTCAAGGGAGATCTTGCGGTTTGCAGCAAACCGGAGGTAGAGGGATCTGCTTTCTCCTGCCTGTTCAATGTGGAGGTTTCCACTCTGTTCGATGTATCTGAGATAGCGTACTGTATCAGGCGAGGAGGACGCGGCAACGGCTGCAAGGAAGTTCTCCCAGGCAACCGGGTCGGCTTTTGCCCGGGTGAGTTCTGTCTTCAGGAGATCCAACCTGTCAGGTGCGGAACTTGAGAGGTACAGCGTGAGGGAAAGCGTCCGATCGGTAGCGCAGGTCGTGGTTTGGCAGGCTGTTTTGAGAATCTCGTGAACATCAGGTGTGTCAAAGGCTGCGAGATGGGTAAGGATCAGATTCTTCACTGCCCGTGCTTTGAAGATACGTGCAAGTTCCACCGGTGTTGTGGTTTGACGTTCCGGGAGGTTGTAGGTGGTGTAGAGTACATTGAGGCGTGTCTTTCCCAGGGTTTCGGACACCGATCGTAGGATACGCTGTTTTGCTGCGTGGAGGATGGTATAACAGTAGGAGTAGGCGGGATCGCTTGTGTACTCAAAGATGGTCAGGGGAAGAACACCGGTACTTTGCATTTTGGTATTATTGGTCAATGTCTCAATGTACCAGTTGACAAGACGCGGATCAGGGACTGCCGCAGGATCGCTGCAGAGTTTGTACATCTCACGATCTACCAGTGTCTGCCATGCAAGGAATCTGCTGACGGTATCTGTATCATACTTGAGCAGGAGGTACAGTTCGTCGTCTGATGCGGTACTGTTGATGCGGATGTAGGCAGCGTGGCCGGGGTTCCAGGATGCAGCAGCAAAAGCTCCGGCACACGGGACAGAAAATGTCTGGTGCGCCCCGTCGATTTTTTCAAAGATCTCTGCAACGGTGTTTCCTTTGTCGGTGAGCAGGGTTCCTACGAGAGGGAAGATCCAGGGATCCTGATCCCCGAATCCGGTCTGTTCAACTGTAATCTCGGCAGTTTGTTCCTCGGGGTTGTATGAGGCCGTTGCGGTGACGGTTGGGTAGCCGGTCTGTGTGAGCCAGCGGCCTGCCATGGTGGAGAAGTCAATTTTTCCGATGGACCCCATGGTCTCAAGCCAGTCATTCGGGGAGGCATTCCTGCCCGCAAACTTACGGTGATACAGATCAAGTGCCCAGGAGAAGGCACGCTTTCCCAGTATTGTCTGGATCATGCGGGTAAACTCAGGGGCTTTGACATAGGTGACGGAGGTGATAAGATCGTTTGGATCGTTGAACCCTTCAGGCTGTATGGGCATTGCTGCAGCACCAGTATCAAGGGAAAAGGTACCGGTACCTGGGGTATAGATCTGAAGGATATTTTGCAGGCGGATGTAGTCTGCACCAAAAAGGAAGGAGAGATAGTCATCCTCAATCATAACCGTGACAGCCTCATTGAGCCAGATGGAGAAGGGTGTATCGCCGGTGACGCTGGATCCGTTGAGGTTGTGGTAAAATTCGTGCTGCTTGACCCCGAAGAGATACTCATACGCGGGATCGGTAATCTCTGGACCCGGAACGATGCGGCTCTGGATAATTGTGGTGTTGCCGGTGTTTTCCATGCCGCCAAAGTCTGAGTTCTGCATGGAGATTTCACGGTACACCTCATACGGATACTGGTATCCGAAGATAAGATCCGCTGCAAGACGGGAAATCTGGCGGCGGATGGGTGTCAGTGCAGCTTCCGGATCCTCCGGGTTGTCGGCAACAATTTTGTCACGGGTTTTGCAGAGCCGGTAGATCTCAAGCCTGACGTCAGTGGACTCGTAACGTTCCGGGCCGGTGAAAAGATATGTCCAGAGAATGCTGTCGGCAAGGATCTCAAGGGATGCTGCGGCGTTCTCGGGGGCAGTTCCCTGGGGTACGAGGAGTTCGAGACGTACTGTTTTACCGTCAGGGTATTCGAGGATGCGGGTGAAGGTATCCCAGGTGCCAACGCCGAGGAAGAACAGGTACGGGGGCATGGGATGATCGTTTTGGTAGGTGATGATGTCACGGTTTTTGTCGTACGGGGCACGCGGGGTTTTGATGTTTCCGTTGCTAATGAGGTTGGTGTACCGGTTGTCTGCGATGATGGTGGTGGTCCAGGTGCTTTTTGCCCGCATATCGTCGATACAGGGGGCAATGCGCTGGAACCCCCACTGCTGGCACTGGGTAATCTGGGTTTTGGGAAGTCCTTTTGGGGTTGTATCATAGTAAAGTCCTTCAAGGATGTTGGCGGTCGGACGGCAGATGGTTTCAGTCCATAGTGTGATGTGTGCACCTCGGTGAGCGTGATGGGGCAGCGTCACTTCAAGGATATCGCCTTCATACCGGTAACGGGCTGTTCTTCCATTGATGCGGACTTTAAGGATCTCCAGATTTTTTGCGTTGAGGGTGAGGGTGGTAAGACTGTTTACGAGGGAGAGAAAAGTGGTTTCGGCGATAACGCGGGTTTGGGTTTCGGTGATGTCAAAGGTCAGGGTGATGTGGCGGACAGAAACATTCGGCGCGGGAAATTCTGCGAGATGATAGCGGTATTCGGCGGTGGACATGTGTTGTGTCTGTTAGTTTGTTGCCGGGAGAATATGAGTGTGTGGGTGCGGAGGACGCCGACTATTTTTAGAGTAGAAAAAAAGGTTAGGGAAGAATAATTGTTCCCATAATCCGGAGTTTTCCTCCGTCCAGATAGTGCAGAACCGCCTTGTCTCCCGGTTTGTAGACAAGCGGGGTTTCCATCTCAATGGTAAGCACTGGTTTGTGCCAGTCAGAACCATTGTCCACTGCGGTCACCCGTGCGGCAAGGAACTGCATCCAGTGACCAACCGAGATGACCATCTGCTCTTTTACTGCTGCAGGCCAGTACTTCACCAGCTCTGCGGGTGCTGTGATCGTTGTGGAGCTTTTCACCTGCGGATCCGTTGTAAGAACAAATCCGCGGTCCAGATCCTCGGCTTCGATATCCTTCAGTGCACATCCGACACGGTCTCCAGCGTATGCCCAGGCGAAGTCATCGTCGTGTTTCTGTACTGATCGGATCTGTGCGGTTTTGCCGATCGGCTCAACCCGTACTTTGTCATGCTTTTTGATCCAGCCGTCTGCCACGCAGCCGAGAATGACGGTTCCGATACCCCGCACATTGAAGTGATGATCAACCGGTACGGTTCCGACCGATCCCTCTTTGGGCTCGATCTCCGGCTGTGCTGCTGCACGGGCAAGAAGGTTTGCGGACAGGGTAATGAAATCCTCCTCACAGATCTCGTATCCTTCAAGAACCGTACCTTTGATCAGCGGCGCAATGTCTGAGGGCTGAATGTAGTTTTTCAGGATGATGGTCCCTTTGGAGACACCTGCACAGTCAAGAATCAGCACCCACTCCGCAAACATGGGGTTGATCTCTTCCACGACGACAATTGCCTCGTGTGCCATGGAGACCACGTAAAACAGCGGGGCAAGTCTGTCCGGATAGCGGGTTGGTTCCAGCAGTGTAACGGTATCGTGTCCTTTTTTCAGGTTATAGAAGGTAATATCGGTGCTTGTTCCCTTTTTCCCGATATCCCGGGCATATCCGTTGGGAGCAAGGACTGCAACTGTCAGGTTTGGCATATCCGTATGTATTGGACGTTGCGGGGGATTAACTCTTTCAATGATCGTCCAGTTGGAACAGAGTCCTCTTCTCTAAAACAGAGAGCGGAGTACAGAATGTTTGTCTTTTCTCTTCTTCGATCTTGATCCCGTAGTTTCCCAAACCTGCAACGTATATATCCCTCAAACACAAAGGGACATACATGCGTCCCTACGTCATCATCAATGCCGCAATGAGTGCTGACGGGAAAATATCCACCAAAGAGCACCGGCAGACCAAAATTTCAGGCGATCAGGACTTTGCACGTGTGGACCGTCTGAGGGCAGACTGCGATGCAGTTATGGTTGGTATCGGAACCATTCTCGCTGATGACTCCTCGCTTCGTCTTAAAAATCCTGATCTGATTGCGGAGCGTGCTGCTGCCGGAAAACCGGAACAGCCGATGCGTGTTGTCATCGACAGTCAGGCACGGATGCCGCCGGACGGGGACATGTTCAAGAAAGGGACCGGCCAGCGGGTGATTTTTGTTGCAACGTCCGCACCTGCAGATCGTATCGCAGCTCTTGCAAAGAAGGCAACCGTGATTACTGCCGGAACCAACAAAGTGGATCTCAACATTGTTCTGGACAAACTCGGGGAGATGGGTGTTCGAAAACTCATGGTGGAAGGCGGGGCCACGCTTCTGTGGTCATTTACCAGTCAGCGGCTCTTTGATGAGATCCGCATCTATGTAGGGGCACTGATCATCGGCGGTGCAGATGCCCCCACATTTGTGGACGGCTTTGGATTTACCCGCAGCGAAGGATTCACCCGTCTTACTCTCAAAGATGTTGAGAAAATCGATGACGGCCTTCTGATAACCTGGCTCAAAAAAGAATAAAAATAATTTTTTTTGTTTTACGTTCTGTTCTTGTAGGTATAGAGATCATCGCTTACAACCACAACCTCGCCGGAGTAGTAATAGGCAACAACCTTTACACGGTCGCTTGTAGAGGGTGTGGAGGATCCCTCAAAGACCAGTTCAGTTCCGATCTTTGGCTCTTTGCCAAACTGCTGGGTAATGATCTGGCTGTCATCAGCACGGTAGAGGGTAACCTCGATTCTGCTGACCTGGTTTGTACCCTTACCACCGGCATAGGTTGCGGTGATGGTTGGTTTGTTCGAGTCACGGCCAATCTGTACTGTTACATCCTTTCCTGCCGGGAACTCATCGGTGGGTCCGGGGGTCAGACTGAAGTCTGGGTTGACCGTCGGCGTTACCGTTGGTGTTGGTGTAGGTGTTTCTGAGGGGTCGTTGGAATCAACACATCCCGCTACAAAAACCAGAGCTGCAAGAAGCAGGACACACACGGTCACAAGTTTGTAGTTCATACTCTAAAATCGTCCTGTCCACGTTTATAATTTACGCTGGGAACCGGAAAGAAAAAAGGGTTATTTGCAATCCTGCTTATGCGGACTCGTAGAGGTTTGCAACAAACCGTGCGGACCAGATGAGCAGGAGCGGCATAAGGATCAGGAGCAGGATGATTCCAATCAGGATGATCGTCAGCAGTCCGCAGATGAAACCAATCACCGCAAAGATGATTGCAAGAACAATCACGGACAGGATGTAGTGAATCCATCCGATTTTGCCGATGATGTTAATGATCTCGCCGAGCTGGAATGCTGCACCCAGACTTTCCTCCTTTGCAAACCGGACAGATGCAATGGATCCGAAAATGCCAAAGATGATGGAGACGATCAGTGCAATGATCAGACCAATGATACTGATGCCTGCAAAAGCGGTTTCTGCTGCATTGGGGTCCATCAGGACAAACGGATTCAGCAGTGCTGCACCACCGAAGATTACCAGCACGATGAACGGTACAATACTGTAAATAATACCAATAATCCACAGCAGGATACCATCAATCAGCATCTTGATCCATTCGCCGAGCTTTGCTTCTCCGCCGCGGTATACACGGGCGACAAATCCGAGCATAAGTACCCAGCCAATGATCGGAATGATACACAGGATGATAAGAATCAGCCAGTCGACCCAGTTTCCGAACAGGCGGTTCTTCGCATAGTCGAAGGACTTACTTACGTTTTCTCCAATACCAATAGACATAAGTTTCCACCTCTTTTTGTGGTTATAGATAACATTTGCATCTTTCTATATATATTTTACTCATACCCTCGTCAGACAAACGGCAGGTTCCCGTCAGTTTTGCAAACAAATGAATATTTTCGTGATTTTTCGATTTTAAAAAATGTATCAAAAAATCCTCTCTAACTGAACGGATTTCCAACAATTAGAAAAAATCTGATGAATTATTCGGCAATTGACAAACTATTATTCGTTTTTTAGGTAAAAATGCGCGAAGAGAAAATACCGGGAAAAACTGTATGGACAGTTTTCCCTCCAAGTGTTCCGGAAATCAGGCTGATTCATACAGATTTGCGTAGTATCTGGCAAAACCGATCAGCACAAACGGTACCAGAAGTGCCATGATCAGCCAGCCAAGGGCACCCAGCAGTCCGCACAATGCTCCAAGCACCCACAGGATAAGGTAGGCGAGAAGAACCGCAATCAGATAGTTGGGCCAGCCAATCTCGCTGATCTTTGCAAAAACACTGCCAATCTGGAACGCATCTCCAAACTCTCCCTTTGCAAACCGGACAAGAGCAATAATCAGCAACAGTACAAACACCAGACAGACCACAAAGGAAACGGCAAGTGTAACAATATTCCGCGGTCCAAGAACGGCTCCGAATACAACGGAGATGACTGTAGGAATAATCAGATACACAACGGTGATGATCAATGCCTTCACACTGTCGATCACGAGCATCAGCCAGTTTCCCAGGGCAAACTCATTCCGGAACACACGGACCACAAACCCCGGCAGTGTCAGCAGATTCACAATCGGAATCAGTGCACACAGAAACACAATCACATACTCTATCCAAGTTCTGCACAGCGTATCCTTTGCATACTGAAAGGACCTGCCAAGATTTTCGGTTACAGATACCGGCAAAAACATCCACCTCGATTACGTAGAAAACATTCTGCCGTGCCACATATATAGTTACCGCAACAGAGGGAAGTAAACAAAAATCCTTTACAAAAAATGCCAAAAACAAAAATGAGGATTTTATTCCTCAACAGCTGCGGGTGCAGGAAGTGCTGATTCATACAGGTTGGCGAAGAACTTTGCCTCCCAGATGCTCAGGAATGGTACCAGAACAAGCAGCAGCACCCATCCAATTCCGAGAATCAGCAGCAGAATTACGCTGATGACCAGCATAATAATGCCAATCACGATAATGTTTGCTAAATACCGCAGCCATCCGATTGTGCCAATGATGCTGAACAGCTCCTTTATCTGGAATGCTGCACCGAACCGCTGTTCCTTTGCAAACCGGATCAGTCCCATGAGCAGTACCATGGAGGTGATCAGTATCACTATAAACTCTACAATCAGGGCGATAAGAGCGTACGTCGGGTTGGTCATCGGGCCGAACGCCAGCAGGATACAGATGATCACATACGGGATACAGTACAGAAGCGAGATGATCGTTGCGAGCAGACCGTCAAGGAACATTCTGCCCCAGGATCCAAGCTTCAGTTCACCGCCGCGGTACACACGGAGGATAAATCCGGTCCAGAGAATACCAAAGACCAGGGAAAGTACTGCTCCGATACCCATGGCAACCAGTGAAAATGCCCCGCCGAACAGTTCAGCCAACGGGAAACTTCCTGACACTGTTGTTTCAGTTCCAGTGACGGTTGTTGCTCCTACTGGATCAAAGAGCGGAACCTGTGTCACGGTTACTGCATCCGGAGTAACCGTTGTGAATGAGGTTACAGCCATACCGAGGATACCCAGGACCACCAGGACCACACCTGCCAGCATCAGCATGGTGATGGTGATCAGGATTACCCAATCGGTGAAAGAGTTTAGTGACTTATTTGTGTAGTCATAGGAACTACGCAAATTTTCTACAATACCAATTGCCATTGATGTATACACCTCTTTTTGGGAATATCGAAAGTTGTTCCCAACGGCATATATAGTTTGTGTAAATCGGAAAAAAGAAAATTAGTGGCGGAAATGCCGGGTTCCGGTGAACACCACGGCCACTCCCAGCTCATCTGCCTTTGCAATAACCTCAGCGTCACGGATCGACCCGCCCGGCTGAATCAGTGCGGTTGCTCCGGCAGCCGCGGCAACCTCCAGCGTGTCCGGGAACGGCAGGAACGCATCCGATGCCACAACCGTGTCTTTCATTGTTCTGCCAAACTCTGCGGCCTTCATCACCGCAATCTTTGCAGAGTCCACACGGTTCATCTGGCCGACACCGATACCCACCAGCTCGGTTGCGTTTGCGTACACAATCGCATTGCTCTTTGCATACTTCACAATCTTCCAGGCAAATTTCATGGCTTCCGCTTCAGCCTCGGTCGGTGCACGTTTGGAGACAACCTTCCACCCTTCTTCATATGCCGGTGTTCTCTGCACCAGAACACCGCCGTCGATCGTCCGCAGCTCATCTGCCGGAACCTCAGGCGGAAGGATCAGGAGACGCATGTTCTCCTTTCTCTTCATAATTTCGCGTGCTTCATCGGTGAAGGACGGGGCAATCAGCACCTCCACAAACGTGGAACAGATCTCCTCTGCCACATCCTTTCCGACCGGACTGTTCATCGCAACAACCGAGCCGTAGGCAGAGACCGGATCCACCTCGCGGGCCTTGATGTAGGACTCAAGCTGGGTTGCACCGACAGCAACACCGCAGGGGTTGTTGTGCTTTACAATCACCGTTCCGGGCGATGGAAGCTCACGGCAGAGACTCACGGCCGCATGCACATCCAGATAGTTGTTGTAGGACATCTCCTTGCCCTGCAACGCGGTCTGCCCGGCAATTCCTGAGGTTCCGTACACCGCCGCTTTCTGGTGCGGGTTTTCACCGTACCGGAGATGGCGGCCGTTGGCAAACTGCACCGTGTAGGTTGACGGGAACTCAGAGTTGAGGCTGTTCAGATAGTTTGAGATCGCCGCATCATACGCTGCGGTCCGCGTAAACGCCTTTGCGGCAAGGCCGAGCTTCTGCTCGTACGTAAACCCGCCGCCGTTGACCGCATCGATCACCATCGGATAGTCGCTTGGGTCCACAACCACTGCCACATCCTTGAAGTTCTTGGATGCAGCACGAATCATTGCCGGTCCGCCGATGTCCACAAACTCAATCAGCTCGTCAAGCGGCAGATTCTTTTTTGACATCTCCTCAAACGGATACAGATTGACACAGAGAATGTCAATACCTTCAATGCCGTGCTCCTGCATGACGGCATCATCGATGCCGCGGCGGCCCAGCAGTCCTCCGTGCACTTTCGGGTGCAGCGTCTTGACGCGGCCGTCCATCATCTCGGGAAAACCGGTGTACTCTGAAACGTCCTTAACCGGGATTCCGGCTTCCCGCAGAGTCTTTGCAGTTCCGCCGGAACTGAGAATGCCGATATTTTTTGCTGCCAGGGCTTTGGCAAGATCAATGATGCCGGTCTTGTCCCAGACCGACAGGAGTGCGAGAGTCATAACACATGTATATGGTTGGAAGAAGGTAATTAAGGGTTCGGGATTTTTCGTTTCCCGTCTGATGCCGATCCCCCTTCTGTTTTTTCCCAGTCAAAAAAATCCCCGGTTACAGACCGTCCCGCAGTTCTTTAATCCGGTCCCGCAGCTCAATTGCCCGTTCAAAGTCCAATGCTCCTGCGGCTGCTTTCATCTCAGCCTCAAGCTCGATGATAAGATTTGGAATCTCGGACTTTGGCAGATGTTTAGTGTCCTTGATGTCCACCTCTTTTTCCCGGACCGGTTTTTTAATCGTCTTTGGGACAATCCCGTGCTCTGCGTTGAACGCCATCTGCATCTCGCGTCTGCGGGAGGTTTCAGACATTGCCACCCGCATCGACTCGGTGATGTTGTCGGCATACAGAACAACCCGCGACTCGGCGTTGCGTGCTGCCCGGCCGATGATCTGAATCAGACTGCGGGAGTCACGGAGGAATCCCTCCTTGTCCGCATCCAAAATACCGATGAATCCTACCTCCGGGATGTCAAGACCTTCCCGGAGCAGGTTGATACCGACCAGAACATCAAACATACCAAGCCGGAGCTGGCGGATTAGTTCGGTCCGTTCCAGTGCCTGAATCTCGGAGTGGAGATACCGCGTCTTAATCCCCTTCTGCGCAAGGTACTCGGTCAGCTCCTCGGCAAGTTTTTTGGTGAGCGTTGTGACCAGTGCCCGATCGCCGCGTTCAATCACCGCATGAATCTCGCGGATGATGTCGTCCGTCTGCCCGGCAATCGGTCTGACCTCAACAACCGGATCAACAAGTCCGGTCGGCCGGATAATCTGTTCAACCACGCCGTCCGAGTGGGACAGTTCATACTCGCCCGGCGTTGCCGAGACGAAGATGACCTGGTGCATGTACTTCTCGAACTCATGGAACTTCAGCGGCCGGTTGTCAAAGGCACTCGGCAGCCTGAACCCGTACTCCACAAGCGAAACCTTGCGGGAGTGATCCCCATTGTACATACCGCGAACCTGCGGCAGAGACTGGTGGCTTTCATCAATCACCATCAGAAAATCATCGGGGAAGTAGTCCAGCAGGCAGAACGGCTTTTCCCCTGCGGCACGCCCGTCAAAGTGGCGGGAGTAGTTCTCAATTCCCTTGCAGGAACCGGTCTCTTCGATCATCTCAAGATCATACTGCGTCCGCTGCTTCAGGCGGTGGGAGGCAAGATCATCCAGCTTTCCCTCAGCCAAAACCTCGTCAAGCTCGGCACGGATGGACGCAAGGCTTCGCTGCATCTCTGATTCGGGCGTGACAAAGTGACGGGCGGGATACACATAGAAGTACTCCAGCCGTTCCTTCTCCTTGCCGGTGTTTTTGTCAACCTCGGCGATGCGGTCGATCTCATCGCCGAACATCTCGATTCTGATGATGTCATTGAAGTAACCAGGGATGATGTCGATGGTGTCGCCCTTGACCCGGAACCGTCCCGGCATCAGTTCAAGATCGTTTCTTTCAAAAAGAATCGCCAGCAACTTTTCCATGATCTCGCGGCGGGAGATCTGCTGGCCTGTCCGGATCTCAAATCCGAGGTTCTGGAAGTTTTCCGGATTGCCGAGACCATAGATGCAGGAGACCGAGGCAACGATGATGGTATCACGGTGGGAGAGGATCGATGCGGTCGCCGCAAGCCGCATCATCTCGATCTTCGGGTTTATCTGGGCATCCTTTTCGATGTACTGATCCTTTTTGGCGATGTAGGACTCCGGCTGATAGTAGTCATAGTAGGAGATGAAGTACTCCACATGATTGTTTGGAAAAAACTCCTTGAACTCATTGTACAGCTGGGCGGCGAGGGTTTTATTGTGGGCAAGAACCAGTGTCGGCTTTTGCACGTTCTGAATGACGTTTGCAATCGTAAAGGTCTTGCCGGATCCTGTTACGCCAAGCAGTGTCTGGTACTGTTCACCATCTTCGATGCCTGCGGTCAGCTCGGCGATTGCTTCCGGCTGTGAACCCCGCGGGGCAAATGAGGAGCTGAGTTCAAACGTTCCTGCCATCTGTTATCATGATGTTGGTGCGAAAGAGTATTAGTGTGTGGGAATGCGGCATGGTGAGTGAATTCAGTATGCCGCAGAGAACAAATTCGTCCCGGAAACGATCGTCATACATCGGACGGTGCATATGAGAGGATGAATCTTCCGTGTGCATTCTCGACAATTTCTGCATACACTCCGTACACATCCCGGACAGCATCCTCGGTCAGCACCTTCTCCGGCGTTCCGCAGGAGTACACTCTGCCGTCCTTGAGCATCACCACTTTGTCCGTGTAGCGCAGTGCGAGGTTGAGATCATGCAGGGCGATGATCATGCAGGATTTCTCTTCATGCACGATGTTCTGCATCGTTGCAACCGTCTCCAGCTGATGGCGGAGATCAAGGGAGCTTGTTGGTTCATCAAACAGATAAAACGCCGGCTGCTGTGCAAGGGTCCGTGCAATGAACACCCGCTGCCGCTGACCGCCGGAGAGTTCGTTCACGAACCGTCCGGCAAGATCGGTGACATGCATCGTTGCAAGACTTTTGTCCACCACCGCAAGGTCTTCGTCGGTGACCGACCAGCTCATGTAGGGCCGGCGTCCGATCAGCACCGTGTCCAGCACTGTGGTGAACGGCGTGTAGTGGAAGTACTGCGGCACGTAGCCGATCAGTTTCGCCCGATCGATCGGATCGATTGCGGACGCATCCGTCCCGTCGATCAAAACCCGTCCTGATGCGGGAGGTAGAATGTCGGCGATGGTTTTGATCAGCGTTGACTTTCCCGAGCCGTTTGGTCCGAGCAGTGCAACCACCTCTCCTGCATCTGCGGTGAAACTGATGTCATGCAGAACCGGCATGTTCCCGTACTTCTGCGAGACTGATTCGGTCTCGATTCTCATCCGAGGTACCTCCCGTGTCCCCGTGTGATCAGGTAGAGGAAGAAGAGACCGCCGAGGATGTACATAATGACACCGACGGGGATCTCAACCGGTGAGAAGAGACTCCGGGCGGCGGTGTCGGAGATGAGAAGAATCAGTGCTCCCATCACTGCGGAGGCCGGAAGGAGATACCGGTAATCGTTTCCCACAATCATTCGGCAGATATGCGGGGCCATGAGACCGATAAACCCTATCACGCCGGTGAATGCAAGACAGGCGGACGCGGCAAAACTGACGATCACCAGACCGCGTATCCGGAACTGCGGGACATTGATACCGAGATTCTTTGCGACATCGTCGCCGCCGGAAAGGGTGTTGAGATCCCATGCCCGCCGTTCGACCAGGATGATACAGATGAGCACAATCGGCAGAAGAACAAGTACTGCCTGCCAGTTTGCTCCCCACATGCCGCCCATAAGCCAGGTAACGATGTCGCGGAGTGCCTCATCATCGGAGACATACTGCAAAGCAAGCAGTCCTGCCTGGAACAGATAACCTATGACAACGCCTGCCAGGATCATGATGGCCTGGGAGGTCTGTTTTGTACGGGAGATGAGATACACCAGTACAACGCTCAGCCAGCCGAAGAGAAATGCGGAGAGGATGAGAAGTGCGGTGTCAAGGGAGAAGCTGATTCCTGCAACGGTTACGGCTCCGGCAAATGCTGCGCCGAAGAGAAGCGGCCCGAGTACTATCATGAACGCCGCACCGAATGATGCAGCAGAGGAGAGACCAAGGGTGAATGGGCTGACAAGGGGGTTGCGGAGCAGTCCCTGCATGACCGCTCCTGCGACGGCAAGACTCACGCCTGCAAGAACGGCGAGCAGGATACGGGGGAGCCGGTAGCCGGTGATGATGAACTCGGCATTGGGTGTGGCGGGTGCGTCTATGAGTCCGGGAAGAATCGCATGGCCGAAGGCCGCCAGTACATCTGCTGGAGGGATGGCAACCGTTCCGATTCCGCAGGCGAGGACAGAGGTTATGAGGAGAAGAAGAACCAGTGCTCCAAAAACAAGGACCTTTCTCCTCTGGACGGTGTGATAGAGTTCGACAATCTTTTGTTCCGGCATGGTTCACGTCCGCAGAAACATTGCAGCAAGTCGTTCTTTTGTCAGTACAATCGTTGTCGGCCTGCCGTGCGGACAGGTGTACGGAGATCGGGTTGCCATCAGCTGGCGGAGCAGACGCTGCATCTGTTCGGTTGTCATCGGGGTTGCCCCCTTCACCACCGCCCGGCAGGCAGCGGTCTTTAACACACGGTCAAGGACACTTTCTTCGCCGCCTGAGGACGTTTTGTCCAGTGCCTGGGCAATGATCTCGTGAATCACCGCGGGATCACCAAGCGATGCCGAGACCACCGGAACGGTACGCACCATCCAGACATCCTTTCCGAACGGTTCAAGAGTGTATCCGGCATCCGCGAGAACCGGAAGCAGATCCGGAACTGCTGCCGCCTCTTTTTTTGTGAGTTTCAGCTGCACGGGAACAAGCAGTTCCTGACCGGAGAGTCCTGCCTCCTGCCGGGCAAGCAGGAGATCATACATCACCCGTTCATGTGCTGCATGCTGATCGATCACCACCAGATCGCCGGTTTCGTTGCGTGCAAGAATGTAGGTGTCCGCAATCTGTCCCAGAACCTCGGGCACGAACTCCGCGGTCTCCGGAGGATCAAACCGCTCTGTCCGCCGCAGCTGCCGGTCCGTCTGGCGGAGTGCGGCTGCCTGAATCTTTGGTGCTGCGGTCTCCTTTTTCTGCGGGGTAATCCGCCGCTCGTACGGGGACTGCGACTCGCCCAGAACCGAGAACGGCAGCATTGATACAACATTTTTCCCGGAATCTTTCCGTGGTTCGGTGTGGCTCTGCTGATCCGCTGCTGCAAACACCCGCGTCTCATGCAGGGCACAGTACACCGCATCCTGCACACCGGTCTGCACCTCCCGTTCGCGGGACAGCCGCACCTCCTTTTTGGTAGGGTGCACGTTCACGTCCACATCGGACGGGTTGATCTCCAGATCCAGAAATGCCGCAGGATACATCCCCTTTGGAAGAAGCGTCCCGTATCCTTCACGCACCGCCCACTGCAGCGGACGCGAGGATATCTGCCGCCGGTTAATCGAAAGATAAAATCTGCTTGGGGTACTCTTCATCTCAGAACCTGGTCTTGTCACAAACCCAGAAACCGTTACAATCCCGTAGGTTCCTTTCACCGGCACCAGCTCTTTGGCAAACGACTGCCCGAACACCGCTGCAATCACATCCTCAAAACTGCCGTTGCCAAAGGTGCGGAACCGTTCCTTTCCCTGATAGGACAGCACAAAGGAGATGTCGCGGTGCGCCAGCGCCATCCGTTCCACCATATCATAGATGTGGGCAAGCTCGGTTGCAACCGTCTTCTGAAACTTCCGCCGTGCAGGTGTGTTGTAAAAGAGTCCCTCAACAATGACCGTCGTTCCTTCCGGTGCGCCGGTCGCGGTGTGCTCGACCAGTTCGCCGCCGTGCACCACCACACGGGTTGCCTCCGGCGTTTTTGCACCCTGCTTTTTGGTGGTCAGCGTCACCTGCGCAACCGCTGCAATACTTGCCATTGCCTCGCCCCTGAACCCGAGCGTTCCGATGGATGCGAGGTCTTCGGGCCGCGATATCTTGCTTGTTGCATGCTGGCGGAACGCCAGCAGTGCGTCCTCGTCATCCATTCCGCAGCCGTCGTCGGTGACCGCAATTCTGGTTACCGCTGTTTTGTCCGCAGCAAGATCGATTTTGATCCGTTTCGCTCCGGCGTCAACCGCATTCTCCACCAGCTCCTTTACCACCGACGCCGCCCGCTCCACCACCTCGCCTGCGGCAATGTGGCTGATCGTCTCCTCATCAAGAACGGTAATTACGCCCATTACTTCCTCTCCAGCATGGATTTGAGTTCATTGATAAACATCAGCGCCTGCATAGGCGTCATCTCGTTGATGTTTGCCTCGCGAACCCGCTCTTCCACCGCGGACACCTCCGGCGTCAGCGGTTCTGCGGTCGTGTCCACGAGAAGCATCTGCGTGTAGTACTTCCTGCCGCCGGAACCGGCATCCTCACGGAGTGCCTGATTCAAAATCGCCTCCGCCCGCGTCAGCACCTTCTTCGGAACACCTGCAATCCGTGCCACATGAATACCGTAACTCCGATCCGTTGCTCCCGGAATCAGCTTTCGCAGGAACGTGATGTCGTGCTGATCCTCCTTTACGGCGAAGTGATAGTTTTTCATCCTGCGGAACTCCTGTTCCATGCCGATCAGCTGGTGGAAGTGGGTGGCAAACAGCGTCCGGGGACCGGATGCTCCTTTGCCATGCAGGAACTCCAGCACCGCACGGGCGATCGCATACCCGTCCACCGTACTTGTGCCGCGTCCGATCTCGTCCAGAAGGATCAGACTCCGGTCTGTTGCATTGTTGAGAATGTTTGCCAGCTCCAGCATCTCAACCATGAACGTACTCTGGCCTCCGGCAAGATCATCCGACGCCCCGACGCGGGTGAAGATCCGATCCACCATCCCGATCCTGGCATAACGTGCCGGAACAAACGATCCTATCTGCGCCATGATGCAGATTAACGCGACACTTCGCATGTAGGTTGATTTTCCGGCCATGTTTGCGCCGGTCAGAATCAGAATCTGATCCCCTGACGCGTTCATCTCGGTGTCGTTGGGGACGTAGCCGCCCGGAACCGAGTCCTCGACGATCGGGTGGCGGCCGTCACGGATCAGCAGATCGGCTCCCGCGGAGAACTCTGGCCGCACATACCGGTTTGCGGACGCAAGCTCTGCAAACGAGACGAGCATGTCGATCGTTCCGATTCCTTCCGCCGCCTCCTTGAGTTCCGGTACATGGTCACGCAGTGTTGCAAGAAGCGACTCATACAGTGCAACCTCCAGTGCAAGGATCCGGTCGTCCGCCTGCGCCATCAGGGCTTCCCGCTCGCGGAGTGCCGGAAGGGTGAATCGTTCGCCGTTTACCGTGGTCTGTTTGCGTTCGTACTCGGGAGGGACCTTGCTGATGTTCGCCTTGGTCACCTCAATGTAGTAGCCGAAGACATTGTTGTAGGCGATCTTCAGCGACTTGATACCTGTCCGGTCGCGTTCACTCTGCTGAAGCTCTGCAATCCAGTCTCGTCCGGTTGCAACTACTGTCCTGAGCTCGTCAAGATCTGCATTGTATCCCGCACGGATGACGCCGCCGTTGCGGTACACCGCAGGCGGATCCTCGATGATTGCGGAGGTAATCAGTCCGGCAACCTCGGAAAAATCAGGGATGCGGGCAAGCTGTTCTGCCAGAAGGCCTGAGGGATCGCCGATCTCCTTTTCGATCTCCGGCAGGATACTAAGACTTGCCGCAAGCGAGAGCAGATCCCGCGGAGATGCGTTTCCGTAGGCAATCCTTCCCGCAATCCGTTCAATGTCGGCAACTTTGGCAAGCACCCCGTCCAGAGTCTTACACAGAACCGGCCGGTTTGTGAAAAACTCCACCGCATCCAGCCGCCGGTTGATCGCAGCCGCATCCAGCAGCGGCACGGTAACAGTACTTCGCAGCGTCCGGCTGCCCATCGGTGTCTTGGTGCGGTTCAGAAAGCCGAACAGCGTTGTATCGTTCCGGTCTCCCCGGAGAGGCGAGAGGATCTCAAGATTTCGCAGGGTGATCGCATCCAGCACCATTGCATCGCCTGAATGCCTGCGGAAAAATCCGCTGATGTGCGGAAGAGCGGTTTTTTGTGTCTCCTTTGCATACCGGAGGGCAGCAGCTGCTGCACTGATGCAGAGCGGAGAGTCGGCACAGTCATACCCGTCAAGCGACGCAACGCCAAATGCAGTACACAGCGCCTGTTCTCCGTCGTCAAACAGGCCAGCCCGTCCGGGGGTGATGACCCGGCCGCATCCGGCAAGGAAAGTGAGAAGATTTGCCGGAATCTGCTGCGGCACCAGAATCTCCGCCGGCGTGTAACGTTCTATCTCGGTCGCAAGCGAGGCGTTGTTCTCCTCCAGCGGGATATCCTCCACGAAAAAGTCGCCGGTGGTAATATCCAGAAACGCAAGTCCGGCTCTTCCTTTTGTATCAGCCGCAACCGCCATTAAATAATGTGCCGCACTGGTGTCAACGATACCGCTGTCAATCGCCGTTCCCGGAGTCACAACACGGATAACATCCCGCTTCACACAGCCTTTTGCTGTTTTGGGATCCTCAATCTGTTCACAGATGGCAATCTTGTATCCCTTGCGGATCATCCGGGGAAGATACAGATCCAGTGCATGATAGGGAATACCTGCAAGAGGAATCGGGTTGCCGTCCGGATCCTTGGACCGCGAGGTCTGGACAATATCCAGCTCGCGTGCACAGATCTCGGCGTCCTCCCAGAATGTTTCGTAAAAGTCACCCATCCGCATAAAGAGAATACAGTCAGGATACTGTTCCTTGAACATTCTGACCTGTTCCATTGCAGGAGTGAGCTTCTTCTGGGGAACCATAGATGAGTAGTATGTATGGGTTTTTCTGCTATTGAAAAGGTGGGGTTTGGACCGGATCCGCCCCTCCCGCATCCGCTGCTGTCCCACAAAACAGAATCATTTTTCCGATCCTGCCCAAAAACAGAGGGTTTTTTGGTGTCTCCCAAAAATCAGGAGTACATTGCATCCGGTGCCTGAACCACAACACCGGACCTGCCGGTCTTTACCGCTGCAAGTGCCTTGTCAAAGTCATCCTGCGTAATCGTCGTCCGTCTGCTGCGGATCGCGTTCATTCCCGCCTCCACACAGACCGCCATCAGCTCCGAGCCGTTCATACCCTCGGTCTCCTTTGCAATCTCTGCCAGGGACACCGTCTTTCGCAGATTCATTTTGCGTGTATGAATTGCAAGAATTGTTCGTCGTCCCTCCTCATCCGGCAGAGGGAACTCAATGATGCGGTCAAACCGTCCCGGCCGCAGAAGCGCCCGGTCAAGAATATCGGGCCGGTTCGTTGCACCCACCACCTTCACATCGCCGCGGTTGTCAAACCCGTCCAGCTCGGCAAGCAGCTGCATCAGGGTTCTGCTGACCTCGTGATCGCCTGGCGAGTAACTGTCGTTTCCGCGTGCCCCGCCGATTGCATCGATCTCATCGATGAAGATAATTGCCGGTGCATGTTCCCTGGCCATCTGGAACAGCTCACGCACCATACGTGCCCCTTCCCCGATGTACTTCTGCACAAGCTCTGAGCCGACCACATGAATAAACGACGCCTTGGTGTGATGGGCAACCGCTTTGGCAAGCAGCGTCTTCCCGGTTCCGGGCGGTCCGAACATCAGAACACCTTTGGGCGGAACAACACCGACCTTCTCGAACAGCTGCGGGGACGTAAGCGGCAGCTCCACCGACTCACGGAGAAGTTTCTTCTGCTCCTCAAGACCTCCCACATCATCGTAGGTGACGTCCGGGGTTTCTGTGACCTCCATTGCACACACCTGGCAGTCATACTTCGGCGGCAGAATCTCCACAATACTAAAGGACTGCAGATGCATGGCACACAGTGCCCCGGGCGTCACATCCTTGGGATCCAGATGTTCACTGACCCGCGAGAGGAACTGCGGACCGGTGGTACTGTGGACCACCGCATGACCCTCATCAATCACCGCCTCAATCGTTCCGAGAACCAGCGGCGGACTGCGGTAATCGTTGAGTTCATCGCGCAGTTTCTTTATTTCGCGCTTGTACTGATCACGCTGGGACTCGGCCGCCGCGTTCTGGAGCCGGAGCTGCCGAACCTGCTCACGGAGTTCAAAGTTTCTGCTCTCCAGGGCAATGTTCGTCTTCCGGAGAGCGGCAAGTTCATTCTCCTTTGCGTGCGGTTTTTTCTCCCCCGGTGCATCAGCGGAATTAGTATCTCCGGTACACGGCGGAACGATGTCCGGTGTTTCTGACATGGCAAGTTAGGGGTATATCAGTGTATCTCGGTAAAATAGCTTCTCATATGGCTGCCGGATTTCGCGGTTCCTGAGAATTTCCTGCCAAAAGTATCCGTATCCGAATTGTTAATGTGGGAGAAATAAAAAATATAGTACGGCGAATTTATCATGCAAACAGAATACTGTGAGTTATGTGGTGCAGCTCTCACCAAAAAAGGAAAAATGGTGCAGATCGAAGGTGCCAAGCCAATGAAGGTTTGCGATAAATGTGCCAAACTCGGCACAGAGGTTCAGGCACCAAGACCTGCATCTCCGGGATTCGGCAGGCCGACGATTGTACGCAAAGGACCTGCCCAGCCGCAATCCGCCTCCGCACCACGCAAACGCGATATGTTTGACTACATGGAAGGCGACATCGTAGAGGACTTCCCCAAACGCATTGCCGCAGCACGTCAGGCAAAGGGATTCTCCCAGAAGGATCTTGCCTTTGTTCTGAAGATGCAGGAAGGAGATATTAAAAAGCTGGAACGCGGAGAACGCGAACCAACCGAGGTTGAGCGCAAGAAGCTGGAAGCAGAGCTTGGCATCGAGCTCCTTGACACCGGCAGCGACTCCGAGTCGCTTCAGCAGGGCGGTGTTGCAGCAACGACGTTCGGCGACGTTCTGCAGGTAAAACGCAAGTAAGCGGGACGGCTCAATCATGGGATCCCCACTTATCCTTATCAACTTCAAGTCGTACCGGGAAGGAGCCGGGAACAACGCAGGCCAGATCGGATCTGCGGCAGAGATTGTGATGCAGGAGTCCGGTGTGACCATCGGGGTTGCCCCGCAGTTTACCGAACTGCATCCGTTCTGCAAACATTACGAGATTCCGGTGTACGCCCAGCATATCGACCCGGTCGAAGGTGCGTTCACCGGCCGCATCCCGGCGTTCACCGTTCGTGCGGCAGGCTGTACCGGCTCTCTTATCAACCACTCGGAGAGACGTCTCTCGATTGCCGACATTGAGGCAACGGTGGCAGCGGCAAAGTTCCATCACCTGGAGTCGGTGGTCTGCACAAATAATGTGGCGGTGTCTGCGGCAGCAGCCGCGTTTGCACCGACCTATATCGCGGTTGAGCCGCCGGAGCTGATCGGGTCCGGTATCTCGGTTGCAAAAGCAGACCCGGAGATCATTTTGGGTACAGTTGATGCGGTCCACCGGGTGAATCCGGATGTCAAAGTGTTGTGCGGTGCGGGGATTCAGTCCGGTGAATGTGTAAAAACAGCGATCTCTCTTGGCGCAGACGGTGTCCTTCTTGCGTCAAGCGTGGTGAAGGCAAAGGATCCCGAAGCAGTTCTGCGGGATCTGGTCTCCCTTCTCTGAATATTCCTTCTTTTTGCCCGGCTCTTGTGACGATATGAGAGCAGCGGATGCCTGAACTTCTTACTAAGCTATATCCTTCGTAACACTGAAATAGCGTGTCGTTCCAGTACTACGACAAAGAGTGTGCATGATGAAGCAGTATGTTCTCCTTCTCCTCAGTCTCGTTGCCTGTGCTGCCGTTCTCTGTTCGGCAGGCTGTGTGACAACCGAAGTGCCCGAAGGTGCAGTGGTGATCAACCAGACGAACGGTGAGGTGTTTTCACTTGATCACACCGCGGAACGGATCGTTCTGATGAACTCGAATGCCGCGGAGATGCTGTATGTCATGGGTGCCGCAGACAAAGTCGTCGGTGTGTCGCAGTCGATTGCCGATCACGCGGAACTCGGTCCGCTGTTCCCGAATGCGGTCAGTGTCGGCAAGTGGGACGTCCCGGACATTGAGACGATCAGCTCATTATCCCCGGATGTTGTGATCGCCTTCTCCACCTCAAAACCGCTGAACGCCGATGCAATTGAAGCGGGAGGCATTCCCATCTGCTACATCGACTGCTACAAACCGACCACCATGGCGGCGGATGTCGCAGCACTCGGTGCTCTGACCGGCAACACGGAGAAGGCCGAGGAGTTCATCACATTTTACACCGGTGTCATGAACGCGGTGGCAGCGGCAACCGCAAACGTCTCCTCCTCGCCGTCAGTGTACTGCGAAGGATACACCGACTACTCAGGCCAGGCAAAAGGATCAGGCATGGATCTGCTGATCGAGTATGCCGGCGGCAGCAACGTACTCACGCAGCAGATGGGCGCAACATCGCCGAAGGTCTCGCCGGAATGGCTGATCGCCGAGGATCCCGACGTCATGATCAAGATCCTTTCCGTCAAAAACATGGAAACCGCTGCGGATCAGTACCGCACATTTACCGGCAGGGCAGGATTTTCCAATCTGCATGCTGTGACAGAAAACCGGACATACCTGCTGCGAAACGACATAGCCTACGGTCCCCGGACCTTTGCAGGAGCGGTTGCCGTGGCAAAGATGCTCTATCCCGCAGAGACCGCGGATCTGAGCGTCCGTGACGTACTGGATGAGTACAACAGCCGGTTTGGTCTCAACGTCTCCGCAGGAGAGGTTGTCTATCCGGCATTTGCATAACTTTTTTTCAAAAAAAATTCAGCGGCCCAGATCCCACACGCCGTCAAACGGTCTTCCGCAGTTTTTACATCTGCCGCCGGAGATGCCGGGCGTCCGCGTGACATAGCCGGTCCGCAGAATCAGCCGTTCCCCGCACTTTGGACACCGCGTCTCAGATCCCGCAGCGTGCATAATGTTTCCGAGATACGGATAGGCAAGTCCGTGCTCTTTTGCCTGCGCAAACACCCGCTCCAGCGTATCTTTGGGAGTGGACGGGACGTTTTCCATCCGGTACATCGGTGAGAACCGGGTGAAGTGGTGCGGGACCAATGTTCCGAGATGTTCCGTCTCCCAGGAAAGCATCGCATCGATCTCTTCTGTACTGTCGTTGTAGCCGGGAATGATCAGGGTTACCAGCTCCAGATGCAGGCCGAGCTCCTTTGCAAGAAGAATCGTTTTCAGAACCGGTTCCAGATGCGCCCCGCAGACCGTCCGGTAAAACGTATCCGAAAATGCCTTCAGATCGATTCGGACGGCGCCAAGATACGGGGCAAGCGTCCTTAGTGCCTCCTCACTCATGTACCCGTTGGTGATGAACGCAGAACCGAGCCCTGCGGCGTCCGCATGCCGGAGAACATCCAGTGCATACTCAAAGGAGAGCGTCGGCTCGTTGTAGGTGAAGGAGATGCTTTTTGCCGGGGTCTTTCTGATCTCCTCCACCAGCTGTCCGGGCGGGACAACCGAGGCGAACACATCCCGAACCTGCGACAGCGTATAGTTCTGGCAGTGACGGCAGGTGAAGTTACAGCCGTAACTGCTGAGAGAGAAGGTCTGTGTTCCCGGAAGATAGTGATACAGCGGCTTTTTCTCGACGGGATCCAGACCTGCGGCGGTGAGTTTTCCGTAACTGTTCGCATACAGTGTGCCGGCGACATTCTCCCGAACGCCGCAAAATCCCCGGTCTCCGCTCTCAATCCGGCAGTGACGCGGGCACAGACGGCAGACCACCGCCTCATCATCCGATTGCGAGAACAGCAGGGCTTCGTGCATGCAAAAATATTTTGGGAAGAATCTATATCAAAGCGTGCATCGAAGTAACAGTCCGTTGTCTGCCCAGATTCGTATCTGTCAGAAGAGATGATGAAAAAAAAACGCCGGAAGAATGAATGGCAAATCTGCAGGATTTACCCTGGTAAAAAAATATTATTCGTCCGGAGTCTCCGGATCCGTTTCCTCAAGAATCCGGCTCTCCGTCTCCAGTCTGTTGCGGTATGCAACCAGTGCTGCCGCATACTCCTCGGACTCGTGGAACCCTTTGAGGAACTCATCGGTTGTCTCGCCGGTTGCAACACTCGCCTCTGCCGCAAGATCGGGGATGATCTCTGCGGCCTTCTCGTCAACAGTGTTCTGCGAATCGATGGCAACATCCATCAGCGTATCAATCGCACTCTGATCCGCGAAGTACTTCCCCATCGACGTACAGTAGTTCATCAGAATCTCTGCCGCCTGCTTTTCCTTCTTAAGCTCCTTGAGCGTCTTTTTTGCAGCCTTCGTCTGCTTTGCAAGCTTCTTCTGGGACCCTGCCGCCTTCTTTGCAGCCTTTCCCTTCTGTTTACTGTTGCCGTTCTGGCCCTTTCCCTTCGATGAGGATGTTACAATAACAATTTTCTTCTCGCCGTTTAGTTTAATGACATTATTGTCGCCTTTTGATTTCTCTGAGGCCATGAAAGTACACAACTCCTTGTGTACTACTGCGTTGATTCTGTAATGATATTAGTCTTTAGGTGATACCAGAACGGATCGGACTTTTTCCCGAAAAATTTGCAGATTTTTTCTATCGCAAGAGTATTTTTTTGCCGTTTGCAGTATCATCACGGATCTGCCCGTATCCCGTGTCAGTCCGCAAATTCCCGCATACCGCTATCGGATTTCAAATCAGAATGTATTTCAGCGGAGAAATACCCGTATCTTTTCCGCACCGCAGCATCACCAAACCCCCGCGCCCGCGCAGAACCGCCGGAAAAAAAGTATCAGATGAGCTGGTATCCGGCATCAAGGAGAGCTGCCTTTATCTCATCTATCTGATGCTGATCGCGGGTCTCCATTCCGATTTTAATGATACAGCTGTTAATGGCGGAGTTCGCCTCTCCCCGGTCATGGTGGACACTCACCACATTTCCGCCCCGTGCCGCAATAATCTCAGAGATGCTCTGTAACTCGCCGGGCTTATCGATCAGCGGAATCGTCAGATTTGCAACACGCCCGGACTTCAGCAGACCGCGGGTGATAACGCGGCTCAGAATCGTCACATCGATGTTGCCGCCGGACAGCACACACACCACATTCTTCCCGTTCAGCGGCAGCTTCCCAAACATCACCGCCGCAACCGCAACAGCCCCCGCTCCTTCCGCAATCAGCTTCTGGTGCTCGATCAGCTCCAGCACCGCACTTGCCGCCTCATCATCGGTCACCGTTACAATCTCATCCACGTATTTGCTGATGAGATCAAACGTGATGTCGCCCGGACACTTCACCGCAATACCGTCCGCAAACGTTGAGACGGAAGATGTCGGCATCTTCTGATGCGCCTCAAAGGACTGCTTCATTGCCGGTGCACCCTCGGTTTGCACCCCGTAAACCTTACACTCGGGCCGCAGATGCTTGATGGCAAACGCAATTCCGGCAATTAACCCGCCGCCGCCGATCGGCACAATCACCGCGTCAACGTTCGGCAGCTGATCCAAAATCTCCAGCCCGATCGTCCCCTGACCCGCGATCACATCGTCGTCATCGAACGGGTGAATAAACGTCCGGCCTTCCTTCTGCTGTAACTCACAGGCACGGGCGTACGCCTCATCGTAGTCGCCTTTGACCAGCTCCACCTCGGCACCGTACGACTTGGTCGCCTCAATCTTTGAGATAGGAGCGTTGTCGGGAATACAGATCAGAGAGTTGATTCCGTTTTTTGCGGCGGCAAGTGCCACGCCCTGCGCATGGTTTCCTGCCGAGCAGGCGATAACCCCGCGTGCTTTTTCCTCCGGGGAAAGCTGTGAGATCTTATAGTAGGCTCCCCGGACTTTGAACGACCCGGTAATCTGGAGATTCTCCGTTTTCAGGTAAATATAGGCATCTTTGCTGAGGTTTGGCGCATAGATGATATCGGTCTTTCTGATGACCGGCCGGAGCGTATATGCTGCGTGGTAAATTCTGTCAAGGGTGAGCATGTGCTGATATCCCAAGTTAGATTACTGCCTCTTTGGAAAAAAGTATTCCTCACAGCAGCGGGATTTCCTGTAGATTTTTTCAAAAAAGAAGCTTAATATTTGATCTTCTTATACACCGGCGCACGGCCTTTTGTCTCGGCCTCCGCATCCTGCTGCATCTTGCGCTCGATCCAGTCAAGCACATACCGCTGGACCGCCGGCCGGTAGTAGATGCCCGTAAACGCCACAATCAGTCCGGCAATGGTCAGCAGAATAATTGCCGCAATACCCTCGGTGACATCGAACGGGAACGGCTCCACCGGCGAGATCGACAGGAAGTAGATCACCGCACCGTACATGATCAGCCCGATCGCCACCACAAAGAACGGCACCACAAACATCCGGGCAAGTGCCTTCTGCTCGTTCTGCACACAGTCCGCAATTTTACTTGCAGCCGCAAGAAGGCCTGCGCCCATCATCCAGATGATCGCACCGTACAGGAACGTCATAATATTGTAGAGCAGTCCTGCATCCCCGGAGATCGGGTAATAGACGATGATGCTCATAAGGCCTGCGATGGCTCCGCAGATCGCCATAATTCCTGCGATGATGTAGCCTACAAACGATATACGCCCTTTATGGAAGGAGTCAACAAGGCCGTAGTAAATGTAGCCGATGTACTCGTCAAGACCGAATCCCTTGATCAGCAGATACACACCGATGATGCCGATGACAACCAGCATTGCCGGAACCTCATCCGAGACAAGCGATGCGACCACATACAGAATCATCGCCAGTGCAATCGGCACCAGAACACCGCGGGCGACCTTCGGGTCGTTGAACAGCTTCTTGATGATGTAGTAGGTACCCTCAATGTTTGGCAGCTGCTTGATCACCACCCGCACCACACTGGTTATTCTCAGTTGTGACTGAATGATCGGCAGGATAAACTCATCCTCCGCACCGTCCGAGATCAGAATACAGTTCTCCACTCCGGTCTCGGCAACCACCTTCTCCAAAAGCTCCGCAATCCTGCGGTCACCTTCCAGCATATTCATGTGGTTTCCGCCGATCACCGCAACCTCGACGTCCGCACCTTTGGCGGCAAGTTCGTCGTAGGTCTTGATGGCCTGGAAGATTGCGTTTGTGTCCGAGTCTTCGGGGTCCGCAATTCCGAGCCGCGTTGCTGCATCCAGACAGGCCTCTCTCCCAACGGCAGGGCTCATCACTCCTGCTTTATATCCGATGTCATCGTCACGATCAACGCTGAGAATCAGAGTCCGTCCGGCAGTCATTGACTATACGTTTGCGAGTTCTTTGATAATATACCTGTGGGAGACAAATGTCAGACATACGCCCAACTTTTGCACAAAACAGCGTTGTAACACCGGGACCGGTCGTCCCGCAAAACAGAAAAAAATATGGATTTAGATAAGCTTCGACCGCTGGAGCTTTAACAGGTCCTCGGTCGTCAGCTTCTCGCCGCTCTTGAAAGCGTTGAAGATGGTCTCTGCTTCCTTGCGTGCAGACTTGTTCTCCTTGACGGTCTTGACCTTCTTCTGCTTGGAACGCATGCCGGTCAGGACTTTGTCGTAGTCGCGGAGGTTCTTCTGGCACTCAAGGAATGCTTTGTGCTCTGCATCTGCTGCTTCCTGAGCCTCGACAAACTGTTTGTGTTTTGCGTCTGCACCCTCGCGTGACTTGTCGGCTTTGCGGTAGCACTCAACCATCAGGTCGTGGTGCTTCTGGGCAAGCTCTGCCTTCTCGGTCACATCTGCGTGGAGTGCGGATGCCTGCTTGCGGTATTCGCGGGCCTCGATAAGGCGGCTGCGAACTTCCTTGTTCTGCTCGTGCTCAACTTCCTGCTCTTTGACTTCGGCACGGAGCTGCTTGATCTTGTCAACAAGCTCGCGCTCCTTCTCCGTCGTCATGACCTCAGTCTGCTGTCTCTCTTCAAGAGACTCAATCTGACGGAGGATGTCCTTTACGGATGCCTTCTTCTCATGGCTTGCAGCGGCTGCGCCGGAACCTGCATCGCCTCTGAGTGCGTCAATCTCCTCAAAGAGTGCATTTGCCTTGTCGTTTAACTCATTGCGCTGTTCTTTCAGAGCCTGGACGTCGTTGTTGTACTGGTCACGAAGTTCTTTGTTCTTCTGTGCATCCTCAACATACTGACGGGTTGCATTGTTCAACTCGTTTCTCTCGCGTGCAAACTGGCTTGCCTGCGCGTTTAACTCGTTGCGTTTTGCTTTGTGTTCTTCGGACTCTTCAAGGAGTGTTTTTCTCTTTTCGACAAGATCTTCGGTCAACGTTCTTACCTTTCCTGAGTAGTCGTCTGTCAGATCAGAGCGGGGATGTGCATACGGAACCGGACACGAAATCAAATACAAAGCTGCATGAAGAATGAGACAAAAACGAATCTAAAATTTCAAGCGAACGAATGGTATTCAACCTCCTGTACTTTTTGCCGTATGCCTTTTGCTTCTGCTCTGCAGATATACGACTTTCCTATAATAAATAGCGCTATGCTGATTTAAACATATCGAAAATCTGAGGAAAATCAAATGACACAAGTTCCAACCCTGCGGCGGGTTGGGGTTTTGAGGGCGGACATCTGTGCCCTGTGTCCGTCCCCGTGTGAGTATTGGTATTGTATTGGTATTGTCCGTTCTTTGTATCCTGAGGGGTGGTTCCGGGAGTTTTGGTGTGGTGTAGTGTGGTGTGGTTTTGTCCCGGACCAACCTGTGTGTGGTGTAATGTATGAAACCGGTGTAACTATGGGCTGGCAGCCTTACATGATCCAGTCGAAGGATGAACCGCTGCGGGCGGTTGCGGTGTTGTTTGAGGACTGGCTGGCTGGTGAGGAGGACTGGAATCCGTAGATGCTTCCTTCCGAGCGGGAGGATCGTGCGGTGTTTACTGCGTGGCCGCCGAGGATCTGCGGGCTCTGGATACCGGTCATGATTGCCATGACGGAGACTTTGCCCTCAAAGTCCTTGCGGACGCGTGCACCCCAGATGACATCTGCGTGCGGGTCAAGCTCGTAGGTGAGCTGCTGTGCAATCTCTTCTGCGTCGTGGAGCGTTAAGTCGTTGCCGCCGGTGATGTGGATCAGACCGCCGGTTGCGCCTCTGAAGTCGATGTCAAGAAGCGGGTGTGCGAGACAGTCGCGGATAACGCTCTCTGCTTTGTTCTGCTGTTTGGATTCGCCGACAAGCATGACGGCAAGGCCGCCCTTGCTCATGATGGCGCGGACGTCAGCGTAGTCGATGTTGATCAAGGAAGGTTCGGTGATGGTCTCGGAGATGCCTTTGACGGTTTCTGCAATGATCTGGTCCATCACGGAGAAGGCCTGGCCGAGCGGGAGGTTCGGGACGAAGTTCTTGAGTCTGTTGTTGTCCAGGACAATGACGGAGTCGGCTGCCTGGCGCATTGCTTCCAGACCGTCTTCTGCTTTGAGCATTCTTGCACGCTCAACCTGGAACGGATAGCTGACCATGGCGACAACAATTGCGCCATGCTCTTTTGCAATCTGGGCAACGACCGGTGCGGATCCGGTTCCGGTTCCTCCGCCCATACCGGCGGTAACGAAAACGAGGTCGGCGTCTTTCAGAATCTCTTCAAGAGTCGGGCGGGCCATCTCGGCTGCACGGCGGCCGACATCCGGGAATCCTCCGGCACCTAATCCGCGGGTCAGGGATTTGCCGATGAGAACACGCTTGTCGGCCTGGATCATGTCAAGGTGCTGTTTGTCGGTGTTAATGGCGATAGTCTCCGATCCTGCCACTCTCATGTTGTGGAGACGGTTGATGGTGTTGTTTCCGGCACCACCGCATCCGACAATGACAATTCTCGGCTGTCCGAGCATGTCGTCGTCGTCAACGATGGAGGTCTTCTGCATTCCCTTCTCAAGTTCTGAATTTTTTAATGCCTCGTTAATGATGCTCTGCATTTTTCACACCCCAATGAATTTTAACTTTAGAGTCGTACGTCGAATGTGGATACTTGTTCACTTTCACGAAGAATCCGCTCTGATCTTCCTGCGAGAAACTCTCTTACTGCATATCTGACGGCTTCCGATACGGTGGGAAACTCCCCTGTTTCCACGAGCTTCTCGAGCAGATCTACCTGCTGCGGCGGTAAGCGGATGGTGATTCTGTCCATTGTAACTCCATTCAGACAATTGTCAGCCACCTGTCCGACACTTGTCTGACAATTGTAAGACACTCGACTGACGTCCTAATTTTGGACAAATCATAATTGCATCTCTTGGTATATATAGATATGGATACTCTGCAGTTCGGGTTAACCGGGAAATCTTTCCTTTCTGCACTTTATTTATGTCCGGGGTGTGAATAGTAGGTATCAGGAAGAAGGCAGTATGGCAGGACATTTTCCGGAAAAGGCAGTTCACGGGGGTAAGGTGCAGGAGCTCAGGCGTGTTTTCGGTCATGACTTTCTTGACGTGAGCGCAAGCATGAACCCGTTTGTGCCGCAGGTTTCGGCGGACTTCTCCTGCGCGGACCTGTCCGTGTATCCGGACGACAGTTATGCCGAGTTAAAAGAGTGCATTGCACGGGTGTTTTCGCGGGATCCTGAGGAAATCTGCCTGGGAAACGGATCCGCCGAACTGATCCGCGTCTACTGTCATACCATGCTTCGCCCGGGGGATGTCGCGCAGATCGACCCGCCGACGTTTGCGGAGTACGGGCTTTCGGCGCAGCTTGCAGGGGCTGAGGTGCTGCGTGCCGAGGAGCTTGCCGCACGGGTTCCTGCGGTGCGGTTCTTGTGCAACCCGAACAACCCGACCGGCAGACTGCTGCCCCGCGGGGTGATGCTTGCAGAACTTGACCGGTGTTCTGCGGCGGGAACACAGCTGTTTGTGGACGAGGCCTTTATGGATCTGTCAGAACCGGAGGACTCCATTACCGATGTCAGATCGGATCAGCTGTTTGTGATGCGGTCACTGACGAAGTCGTTTGCCGTCCCCGGCATCCGCTTCGGGTTCGGGTTCGGTTCGCCGGATCTGATCCGCAAAATCGAGACGGCACGCAGCCCGTGGACGATCAATGCGTTTGCCGAGTACTACGCAAAGCTTGCGTTTGCCAAATATCATGAACTGCGCAACTCTGCTCAAAAGATCGCCGCCGAACGCGAGTGGTATTATGAACGTCTGCGGGAGCTGGGTCTGTCCTTTGAACCGTCCTCGGTCAATTACATCCTGATTCATCTGCCCCGCGATGCAGCCGTGGTCACCCGTGCGATGATCGATCAGGGTGTTCTGGTGCGGGACTGCACATCATTTGGTCTTCCTTCGAGCATTCGTGTCTCGGTGGAGACCCGCGACCGCAACATCCGGGTGCTGGAGGCGCTGGCTGCATGCTTGCGCTGATCCTTGCGGGCGGTGAAGGCTCGCGGCTGCGGCTCGGCGAAAAGGCACTGGTGATGGTGCATGAGCGGCCGATGATCGCCTGGGTGCTGGACGCGTTCTGTGATGCAGGGTGCGAGCCGGTGGTGGTGACCTCGTACAAGACACCGTTTACCCGGAACTGGTGCAGGGCCAACGGGGTTGAGTATCTGGACACCGCGGGAACCGGATATGTGGAGGACCTCACCGAGGCGGTGGAGATGACCGGTGTCGAAGGCCCGCTGTTTACCTCGGCCGCCGACATCCCCTGTCTGACGCGGGATGTGATCTGCCGGATCCGTGACGCCCATGCGGAGTCAGGGCTTCCGGCCTGTTCAGCCTGGGTGCCGGTCAGCCGGTGCGAGGCGTTCGGGATGCAGCCGCGATACCGGGAGACGGTCTGCGGCGTTGCGGCAACCCCGTGTGCGGTGAACATTCTGACCGGCGGTCTGATCGGCTCTGTGCAGGAGGAGTACTGTCTTCTCCTGGACGAGCCGGGTCTTGCATTCAATATTAATACGCGTGAGGAGCTTGCCGTGCTGGAACGCGAGTTTGCGGCGGTGCGGCAGCACTCACTCTGATCCGGCACTGTTTTTTGAAAAAAAGATTCAGGGATGTTCCTCGGGCAGTCCCCAGACCGCGTAGGTGTCCTCGGTGTTGTCCGGTTCGGGAACGCCTTCCGGCAGACGGAGTACCTCGCCTGTATCGGTGACGCAGATCCGGTAACGCGTCTCCCATGCGGGCGAAAGGGTTACGGACCGCGAGTCGTAGGCTGCATGGGCGAGCTTCTGGGTGAGAAATACGCCGTGCTCGGTGTCCTCGATGAGGGTCTCCTGCATGTAACGCATGATGTACCAGCGCAGTTCGCTGAGCAGTGCAAGCCCGCTTGAAACCGTCGAGACCTCGACCGAGATTCCCGCATTGCGTTCTTTTGGGTGATAAAAACGTAAAATATGACGGCTGGTCTCCGAGTCGGACAGTGTCCGGTAGAGATCCACGCCCGGTTTTCCGATACAGATCAACAGCATCTTTACAGATACATTATGTCCGCACGTTCATCATCTTTGTCCTGGTGGCGGACCTTGCGGATTGCGGCGATGAACCGGTCCTCGTTGATGACATCTGCACCCTCGCGGATGGCAAGCATTCCCGCCTCGCGGCAGATGGCCTCGATCTCCGCACCGGTCAGACCCTCGGTCAGATGCACGAGCAGCTCGTAGTCGATGCCGGAGATGGATCCTGCCTCCTCCATCTTGCGGGTGTGGACGCGGAGGACCTGCATTCTTGCATCAGCGTCGGGCGCCGGGATCTTGATCAGCCGGTCGAACCGTCCGGGGCGGAGGAGTGCTGCGTCCAGCATGTCGGGACGGTTGGTTGCGGCCATGATGCGGATGTTTCCGCGGTTGTTGAACCCGTCCATCTCCGCAAGCAGCTGCATCAGCGTCCGCTGCACCTCTGCGGAGCCTGAGGTCCCGTCGTTGGTACGCATGCTGCCGACGGCGTCGATCTCATCGATGAACACAACAACGCCGCCGTTGGCCGCTGCCATGTCGCGTGCCATCTGGAACAGGTCACGGACCAGCTGTGCGCCTTCACCGATGTACTTGTGGACAAGCTCGGATCCTGCCATCCGGAGGAAGGGAACACCTGCATTGTTGGCGACCGCCTTTGCAATCAGCGTCTTACCGGTTCCCGGCGGACCGTAGAGGAGCACACCTTTCGGCGGAATCACGCCGAACCGCTCAAAGGACTCGGGATGCGTCAGCGGGAACTCGACCGCCTCGCGGACCTCCAGGATCTCATCCTTTAAGCCGCCGATGTCGTCGAAGGTGATCGCAGGCTTTGTGTCAAGCTCCATGACCTTGACCCGGGCGTCGATGGTGCTGCCGAGGATCTTTACGACCGACAGCGTGTTGTTTACGGCAACCTTTGTTCCTGCCTTGACCTCTTTATAGATCTCCTCGCTTGCGGAGGTGACATACTCCTGGTTGTTGCCCTGCTGGCGCAGGTAGAGTTCGCGTCCCGGAAGTTTTTCCAGTACGACGGCAACGAACAGCGGCAGGCGTTTGAGCTGGGAGTTTTCCTTTTTCAGCTGTGCGTTGTCCATGCGGATCTGGTTGTTGTCGGTCCGCAGAGACTCGTTTTCGGCACGGGCTGCACGTATCTGTTTATTGAGGAACTCGTTCTCTTTGCGAAGCAGCCGAGCCTCTTCAGAGACCTGGGCGTATTTTTCGTTGAGATCGCTGTATTCCAGGGCTTCCGGCGATATATCTGCGACTTTTGACCCTTTCCGCGTAGTATTGGTATTGACTGTGTGAACTTCCTCGTCCATTTCTTAACTGTAATGTTGGATTGCGGCGTTTATATTCTATCTGATTGTGGATGGGACAGATCCCCGGATACAGGAGGATGCAGTCCTGCGGATTTAGTGCGGCAGGATCAGTTTTCTGCCGAACACTTTTGTAAAAAGTACTGCTTCCGGCAGCAGACTGGTCAGTTCCAGCGTCAGATCTGCTCCGGGTGCGGGGACTACGTGCAGTTCGACCGCGTCACCCTTTTTGCAGACGTAGCCTGCGTCGGCAACGGCGTCGGCATGACTGCGGCTGAGAAGTTCGGCGCACCGGAGAAAAATCGCCATTGTGCGCACACGGTCACGGTCGGCGGGTGAGAGACTGCCGAACTCCGGGTCTTTTCTGCCGGGGAGTTTCTTGCGGTGGTAGCGGACAACCTTTGCAAGGATCAGAATCTCCCGCCGGTCAAAGCCGAGCAGTTCGGTGTTGCGGATGATGTACTCGCCGTGCTGGTGGTGGCCGACGAAGGAGATGAAGTCACCGACGTCGTGCAGCCAGGCTGCCTGCGCCAGAAGTTCGCGTTCCCATGCCCCGTAGTTGTGCAGACCGCACGCTTTTGCCGAGTCGAACAGTTTGAGCGTTATCTCCTGCACCTGTTTTGCATGTTTCTCCTCAAGACGGCAGGATCTTCCGAGCTGGAGGATGCTTGCCTCTTTTACCGGCATCTGCTGGGACTGCGGGGTGCCGGGCATCTCGGCAAGGTAGTCCATTAAGATACCTTCCCGCAGACCCCGGTCGCTGATCTCGATCGCCGGTATTTTGAGGGTCTTCATGACGGTGAGAAGAATCGCCGCTCCCGCAAGGATGATGTCGGCACGGTCGGGGTTGATGCCCGGGACTTTCCGCCGTTCTTCCAGGGTCAGGGAACAAAGGTAGGGGAAGAGGTTCTCCAGGTCTGCGGTCTGGAGTCCGGGTTTTGCTGCGGTGTCCTGCGGGTGGTAAAGTTTTTGTGCGATCTCTGCCAGGTTGATGATGGTGCCGGAGCTGCCGATGCAGCGGGTGAAGGGGATTTCGGAGATCCGCTGAAGTGCGGGGAGTGCCACCGTCATGATGCGGTTCATCATCTTTGTCTGCCGTTTTGGGGGCAGGGCTCCGGAAAATCCCGGTTTGATACACTGGTTGGTGACCCGGATTGCCCCAAGCCGCATGCTTTCAAGTGCTGCATACGTGTACTGGCCGCCGACGATCAGCTCCGTGGATCCGCCGCCGATGTCGATGAAAAGTGCCTGTTCGTCCCCGATGCTGATACCTGCGGCGACGCCGAGATGGATCAGCCGTGCCTCTTCTTTGCCGCTGATGATCTGGATCTCCAGGCCGAGTTCGGTCTGGATCTGTTCGACGATCTCCTGGGCGTTGACGGCCTCACGCATGGCGGAGGTTGCCATGGCGACGAACTCGGTGGTGCCGAAGCTGCGGGAGAGGTCCATGAACCGCCGGAGCACCCGCATCAGCCGT
>JAHLFR010000028.1 GCA_018883755.1 Candidatus Methanocorpusculum faecipullorum | reverse complement strand
ACCTGTCTTCAGCAGAGCATCAATCACCGGAATGAATGCCGACTCTGTTTTTCCCCCAGCTGTCGGCGCAAGTACCACCACATCTGCGCCTCCGGCAACCGCCCGGTATGTCTCCTCCTGAACCGGTCGCAACCCATTCCATCCCAGACCCGAAAGCAGAACCTCCTGCAGACTTGGGTGAAAGGACTCAAACAGTGTCATTGGATCGGAACACTGCGTTCAACTCCTCGCGAAACTTCTCCGCAGACATTGCACCCACATGCAGCCGCACCGCAGTTCCGTTTATAACATACAGTACCCGCGGAATACTGGTAATGCCAAGTTGTTTTGCAATCCCGTGATTACGATCGGTATCGCATTTACAGAACTGTACTTCGGGATACTCAACTGACATCTCCTCAAATATCGGACTGAAATACCGGCATGGCCCGCACCACTCGGCCCAGAAATCAATCACCACCTTTGGCCGACCAAGTGTTACCTCATTGAAGTTGTACTCAGTCAGTTCTATGACCGGCCACCCTTCCGGTGGTGGTATCTTTGCTGCCAGCTGTTCAAACCGTTTCTTTCGCAGCTGTTCCAACTCTTCATCTTCCATACCTGAATATGGGAAAAACAACCTAATGAGGATATGCAAGATACATATCGGAATTTATTTATGTGAATTCGTCATACATATTATACCTCTTAAAGAAGCGAGGTGGGGTAGTCAGGAGATCCCGACGGGCTCATAACCCGTAGACCAATGGTTCAAATCCATTCCTCGCTACTGTTTTTACTGTAGATTTTTCTAAAAGCACAATACACTTAGTCTTACCCGTCCAATCTATCAGGTAATGACAGCATCTAAAATTCTCCTTCTCATCATTGACGGTGTGGGTGACCGTCCATGTGATTGTCTCGGCGGCAAAACCCCGCTTCAGGCAGCAAACATCCCGAACCTTGATGAACTTGCACGAACGGGTATCTGCGGAATCATGGATCCGGTTGCACCCGGTGTCCGTGCAGGATCAGATACCTCGCACTTAAGCCTGCTTGGCTATCCGCCACAGAAGTACTACACCGGCCGCGGTCCTCTTGAGGCTGCTGGCTGCGGTATTCAGATGGAGCCGGGCATGATAGGATTCCGTGCAAACTATGCAACCCTTGATGATGCCGGGAATGTTATCGACAGGCGTGCCGGAAGAATCTCTGACACCACTGAGATATCTGCCGCAATCCGTGATGGTGTTGACCTCAGCAAGTACGGTGTCACCATTGAGTTCGAGCCGGGAACCGGGCACCGTGCCGCTCTTGCCCTGAAAGGGGCAGGGCTATCTGCTGCAGTTTCCAGCAATGATCCCAAAGCAACAGGTATTCCTCCCAAACGTATTCACCCGGAAGGCGAGGATACACCCGAAGCAAAGTTCACCGCCGAAGTCTGTAACGAATTTTGCCGTCAGGCCGAGGAGATCCTCAAGAATCATCCGGTCAACCTTGCACGCAAAGCGGATGGGCAAAACCCGGCAAACGTTGTCCTGATTCGTGGTGCCGGAGCGATGGGAGTGTACGAACCGTTTGAGGAGCGCCACGAACTCTCCGGAAGTGTGGTAGCCGCAGCAGCCCTCATTGCAGGAATCGGCAGTTCAGTTGGTCTCCGCCGTATTCCGGTAAAACCTGATACCCCGCTTGCGGAACAGGTTTCGCTAGTCAAGCGTGAATTTGAAACACAGGACTTTGTACTCTTCAACATCAAAAATGCCGACGAGTATGGACATGACGGAAAAGCAATGGAGAAAAAGGAGTTTCTGGAAAAGATCGATAAGGAGCTCTGCCCCCTCATGGAGATGCCGGAGTTGCTGATTGTTGTCTGTGGTGATCACTCAACCCCGTGTACCATCAAAGAGCACAGTGCTGATCCCGTTCCGCTGATTATTCACGGAGACGGAGCACGGATCGATCAGGTCTCCTCTTATGATGAGATATCCTGTGCCGCTGGTGCACTTTGTCGTATTCGCGGCGGTGATCTGATGCCGATCCTTTTAGACCTCATCGACAAAACCCATAAGTACGGCGCATAACGATTATTAGATATATACATAGGGTGGAGTATGGCAGAGGGAAAAAAACGGGTCATCGTTGCAGAGCCGATACCTGAGAATGTCTTGATTGAAGCGGAGGAGATCCCTGCAGAAGAGGTGGAACAGATACGTGATGTTTCTCCGTCTTCCGCAGCAGAAACAGAGGAACTTCCCGCCGAAGAACCACAGCGCAGCGAGGATGCCTCTGCCGTTGCCACTATGGCAACCGCCGAACTCTTTAAAAAATGTATTCTGCCGGACAAAACCGAACTGCAGGAACGCATTCTCAAGACAAAAAATGATATTCTGGTCGGTGATCACTGCGACATCGGGTTTGGGCTGTACGGAAACGATGTGGTCGTCTGTGAGTTCTGCAATCTGACCGGAGATGTTGTTGCTGAAGGCGATCTTCGCATTGACAACTTCTGCGAAATCAATGGAACTGTCATCTGCAACGGTGACGCCTATCTCGGAGAAGGTGTCAAAGTGCACGGGAAGCTGACCGTCGGCGGAAACCTTGACATCGGTGACAACGTCACCATCGATAAAGAGTTCAAAGCGTTCGGTGACATCAGTATCAGAAACCCGATGCCTGTCATCCTCTATCTTCTCCTCTATGTCATGACGATGCTTCACCTTGACAATGAAGAAGAGGTGGAGAAGACTGTCAATGCCATCATATCAGAAGCAAACTCTGAACCGCTCGTTCTTCCTCCGCGCACCACGCTGGATCTCCGTTACTTCTCCGTTTCCACCCCAATGGAAGTTGGTGCAAACTGTCGTCTTCACGGAAACATCAAAGCTCGGGCTATTACCCTGAAAAATGATGTGACCCTCTTTGGTGGTATTCACGCAACCCGCCGTGTCAAGATCGGTGAACGTACCGCGGTCCACGGTGATGTTATTGGTCAGAATATCAGGATCGAGCGTGGTGCCGATATCCTTGGTGATGTCTCCGGAGACAAAGTCTGGCTGCATGAGGATGCACTGGTAAGTGGTATCATCCGTTCTCCGGGTGGTCTGACCATCGGACGGTTTGAGGGTAAAAAAGAATGAAATCTGTTGCAGAGATGCTGGAGCTGGACTCTCTCCGCTTCCTTGAACCTGATTATGCATCACTTGTGAACAACGGCGAGCCTGGTATTCTGATCTGTGAGGCCGAACCAACGCCAGGGGGTGCCCGGATGCTGATTGATGAGGAGGAGAATCCAGTGCTGTTTGCGGTCCGTGCGGGCGATGAGTGGGTCGGAACTTCATGGAACTTCCGCAGTCCGATGGAACAGGAGTTCGCGCTCTTTACTGCTGCGGACGGAGACCTGTATCAGGAGCCGCGTGCCGCAATTGATGACGCCGTGCGTGCGCATTTTTCACAGATACTTCGTGAGGAAATTGCCCCTGCACGGGAAGATCTCCCGCCTGACAGAATCGAAAAGGTTCGGGATCTCCTGCATGAAGTCTGGGGAGCATCCGCTCCGGGTCTCTGTCTTGATGCATGTGCAGGATCAGGTATCGGTTCCATGATTATCCGCGAGATGGGTGGTCGCCCGATTGCCTATGACAACGATCCTGCCCTGCTCGCACTGGGTCTTGCATCCGGACGTCTTGCTCCTGAGGACACCATCTGCATTGATGGAACTGTCGCATCTGCATATCTGCCGGATGCGGAACGCGGCCTTGGTATCATGTTCGGCCAGATGTATGTCTACACGCAGAACCTCTGGCAGCCGATTGTTGAGGAGCTTGCTGGGATCACCGCCGAGACACTCATCACGGTTGCAACCGAGGAGGAAGCACACTGGGTCCGTGAGTGGGCAAAAGGTGTTGACCGCGACCTTGAGATCTGGGAAAACGATCGTGACCCGATCTACGATCGCTGGGTCTGCTCTGGATAATTTTTTTCAAAAAAAATATTTTTCAGGATAGTTACTGCTCAGCGCCGGCACGTTCCTCTGCAACTGCCTTGGCCATCGTTGAGATCTCCTGCTCGGAAAGTTTTGCAAGCACCTCATGCGTTGGACCAATATCGATGATCTTTCCGCCGCGGATGAACATGCAGCGATCGCAGACATCACGGACGAACTCCATATCATGCGACACGATGATGAACGTCTCATCCATCTCCTCGCGTGCGTGAATGATCGAGTGCTTCACATCCACCTTCGTGATTGGATCCATGGTACCGGTCGGTTCGTCAAGAAGAATAATTCTCGGTTCACGGATGAGAACCTGTGCCAGTGCCACACGATGCTTCTCTCCTGCCGACAAACTTGACGGGTAGCGGTTCAGCACGTCCTTTGCCTTCTTCTCGGTAAAACCTGCCATCCGCAGTGTAATGATCGCCTTACGGACTGCCAGCTCCTTTGGAAACTCGAGGCCGATTGCATCGGTCAGATTGTCGATGATCGTCCTGTGCGGATAGAGATCATACTCCTGATGCAGCAGACCTATGTACTGTTTAGCCCGACCGCGGAACTGGTACCCTGGTTTTGTCATATCGATCCATTCGTCACCAATCCGCACATCCAGTTTTCCCGCAGTTGGTTCATACAGGCCTGCAATCATCTTTGAAAGCGTTGTTTTTCCGCCGCCTGATACACCAATGACACCAAAGATCTCCCGCTCATTGATCTCAAATGTGATGTTGTCCACTGCTTTGATGACGCCGCGATCCACTGCGATGAACTTCTTGTACAGCTTGTCTGCCCTCACGATCGGATTTCCGATCTCCTGATCGCTGTACTCCAGATCATCCTCACAGTCCTTCATGAACTCTGCAACAATCTCGGCAGGCTCACCGATCTTTGTGATTACTCCGTCATCCAGAAGCACTGCACGATCGCAGACATCCTCCAGCACCTGCGAAAAGTGAGAAGTGATCACCATACCCATGTTTGTGCTCTTTGCTGCATGCTTTAGAAGACCATGCACGATCGTCGCTGTCTTGGGATCAAGTGTTCCGGTTGGTTCATCTGCACAGAGGAATAGCGGTTCGCGTGCCAGTTGACGGGCAAGAACAACACGCTGCTTTTCCCCACCGGAAAGATCACGTGCTACATGCATCATACGGTGTGTCAGCCTGACCTCGTCAATCAGATCAGCCGCACGGTTGATCGCCTTCTCTGCGGGGTAATCAATATCATCCAGTGCCCGCAGAACATTTTCAATTACCCGGTCATCACCGTAGAGGGCAAATGTCCGTTGAAACATCAGCGAAGTCCTTGCCATGATCTTTGTCTTAATGGCAGCGTTCTCCGGAGCCCAGAAGTCCACATCCTGTGCTTCAAGCACTGCACCGCAGGCCGGACACTTCTTGCCTGCACTGCTGCGGAACTCAATCCTGCCGCATGCAGGACAGCGGGAAATATGATAGATGATCCTTCCTGCGGTAGGCGGCTGTTCAATTCCTCTCAACAGGTGAATCAGAACCGTTTTCCCGCAGCCGGATCTGCCGATCACACCGACAATCTCTCCTTCAGCTATTTCCAGATTGATATCATTAAGAATCCTGACCTGCTCGCCTGCCGGATTGTCTGCATCTGCGGGAAAATCGATGCAGAGATTTTCAATGGTGATAAATGGCGTCGTCATTTGCACACTACCTCGAATACCGGCAGGCAGTTTCGGCTGCCGGAAAATACTCTCATAGTATTTTATCAGGGTCTATTATATACTTTGGCGCATATGAGTAATTTAAGCAGTCTTTGTTGACGGACAAAACTACTTTTACGCGACAGAGAAAAAAATGATACAGGAAAGATAGCATGCCGGAAAATCCCAGTGAATGTCCAAAAGGAAGATGCGGCCGACCGCGGGTGAAACGGTGCATCGATCTTGATGGTGCCTCCGGTTGTTATGCCCCAATCTGTCCCCACCGTCAGGAAACCGTGACATCGGTTGTTGTGTTTCCTGAAGAGATTGCGGTCCTGAAGCTTGTTGATCTGGATAATCTCTCCCAGGAGGAGGCAGCGGGTATGCTTGGTGTGTCCCGCAAAACCGCATGGCGTGATCTTCATGAAGCGCGGAGAAAGATTGCTGATGCACTAGTGAACGGTAAAGCCATCCGTGTCTCCTGTTGCCCGCATGAGAACATGTGCGGCAGCCTCTCCCCGGACAGGGAGAAGTGATCTTTTTACTTTGTACTTTTTTGTAATTTGTTCCTCTCACAGTACAGCAAACTAAAAAACCCATTCCTCCTATATACTATACAGCTAACCGGGCTGACAGGTAGGGATTTTACAATGGTTTTCAGAGTATTTGTCGAGAAGAAACCTGCTCTTGCAAATGAATCGCATGCGCTCCTCCGTGAGCTTTCCACTCTGCCGGGAGTGCAGGGAGTTTCCTCGCTCCGAATCATCAACCGCTACGATGTCGATAACATCGATGCCGACCTTTTTGCGTATGCAAAGAGCACTGTGTTTTCTGAGCCGCAGATTGATATTGTCACAGACACTCCCGCTCTCGCAGAGGATGAGCGGATGTTTGCCGTTGAGTATCTGCCGGGCCAGTTTGATCAGCGTGCTGACAGTGCTGCACAGTGTATTCAGCTTATTTCCCAGAAAGAACGTCCCATTGTCCGTACGGCCCGCGTCTATGTTCTTGGCGGAAACATCTCGGATGAGGTGCTTGATAGGGTCAAAAAATATGTTATTAACCCGATCGAAAGCCGTGAAGCCGATCTTGCGATGCCGACAACTCTTGTGATGAGTTGTGCTGCTCCTGCAAAGGTTGCTGTGCTTGAGGGGTTCCGTGAGCTTGATGCCGCAGGTCTCGCCGACTTTTCCGCACGTTACGGTCTTGCCATGGACACAGCAGATCTCGCCTTCTGTCAGAAGTACTTCCTTAGTGAGAATCGTGATCCGACTATTACCGAGATTAGGATGATTGATACCTACTGGTCGGATCATTGCCGCCACACAACATTCCTTACCACTATTGATAGTGTCCGGACCGAAAGTCCTCTCCTGCAGAAAGCCTTTGACGATTATCTTGCAGTCCGGCAGTCTATCGGCAGAACAAAACCTGTCAACCTGATGGATATTGGAACAATTGCTGTCAAATATCTGCGGAGCCAGGGTAAGCTTGGCAAGCTCGATGAGTCCGAGGAGGTCAACGCCTGTACTGTGAAGATTACTGTCTCTGTTGATGGGAAAGATGAGGACTGGCTGCTTTTGTTCAAAAACGAGACACACAATCATCCTACTGAGATCGAGCCGTTTGGAGGGGCAGCAACCTGTATCGGCGGTGCAATTCGTGATCCGCTCTCTGGAAGGGCCTACGTGTATGCTGCGATGCGGTTGACCGGTGCCGGAAACCCGCTTGCCCCAATCAGTGACACACTTCCCGGAAAACTTCCGCAGAAGAAAATCGTTACCACTGCTGCTGCCGGTTACAGCTCCTATGGAAACCAGATAGGTCTAGCCACCGGTATGGTGGATGAACTTTATCATCCTGGTTACATCGCAAAACGAATGGAGGTTGGTGCCGTTATTGGTGCTGCACCGGCCAACAATGTGCGCCGTGAAGTTCCTGCCGCAGGAGATGTGGTGATTCTCCTCGGAGGTAGAACCGGACGTGACGGGTGCGGCGGAGCAACAGGTTCATCCAAGTCTCACACCGCGGCATCTCTTGAGTCCTGCGGTGCTGAGGTGCAGAAAGGAAATGCACCTGAAGAGCGGAAGATCCAGCGGCTGTTCCGTAATCACGATGCCGCAGTTTTGATCAAACGCTGTAATGATTTTGGTGCCGGTGGCGTTTCTGTCGCTATTGGAGAACTTGCCGATGGTGTCTTGATCAATCTTAATGCGGTCCCCAAAAAGTATGATGGTCTGGACGGAACGGAGCTTGCAATTAGTGAGTCGCAGGAGCGCATGGCCGTTGTTGTTGCGGCTGCAGATGCTCAGAAATTTATCTCGCTTGCACATGCGGAAAATCTTGAGGCTACGATTGTGGCAGAGGTCACCGCCGAACCGCGTCTGGTGATGGTCTGGAACGGGGACAAGATTGTTGACATCTCACGTGAGTTCCTTGCATCAAACGGTGTTCAAAAGCACACTGATGTGGAGATGGCAGATCCGCAGCCGTTTTCCCGCGAGATCTCCGGGGACTTCGCAGAGAACTACCGGAATCTTGCAGAGGATCTGAATGTCTGTTCCAAGCGCGGACTCTCCGAGCGGTTTGATTCAACGATTGGTGCCGGAGCCGTGCTGATGCCGTTCGGCGGAAAATACCAGCAGACACCGGTGCAGGCAATGGTCACCAAGATTTCCGTTGAGTTTGGTGATACCGATGACTGTTCTCTGATGGCATGGGGATGCAACCCGCAGATTCTGG
The DNA here is from genome assembly GCA_018883755.1 of Candidatus Methanocorpusculum faecipullorum. GTDB lineage: Archaea > Halobacteriota > Methanomicrobia > Methanomicrobiales > Methanocorpusculaceae > Methanocorpusculum > Methanocorpusculum faecipullorum. The sequence goes on along the minus strand of JAHLFR010000028.1, from coordinate 15,763 downwards.
AGAAGAGTCCTTATCACGGGGCATATCTTGCAGTAGTTGAAAGCGTATCCAAGCTGGTTGCTACCGGTGCCGAGTTTTCGGATGTGTATCTTTCCTTCCAGGAGTACTTCGAAAAGCTCGGTTCTGATGCACAGCGTTGGGGAAAACCCGCTGCTGCTCTCCTTGGTGCACTCAAAGCACAGATGGGACTTAGTATCGGCGCTATCGGTGGCAAAGACTCAATGAGCGGATCCTTTGAGCAACTCAACGTACCTCCAACACTGATCTCGTTTGCCGTGACCACGGAGAAGATCCCGCATATCATCTCAAATGAGTTTAAGGGGTCAGATCACCGTGTGATCCTGCTCTCTCCAATTTATGAGGATGATCTTCCGACAACAGACTCCCTGCTTTCCGTCTTTTCACAGGTGACAGGTCTGATGCGCGAGGGCCGGGTGCTTTCCTGCTGGACTCCAACGTATGGCGGGGTTGCGGAAGGTGTTCTGAAGATGGGTCTTGGGAATAAGATAGGTTTTGCCTATGACGCATCCATTGGGATGGGCGATATTTTCGGCTACCGGTATGGGTCATTCATCCTTGAGCTTGCCGATGATACGGACGTGGGAGTTCTGCTTGGCAGAACTACCGATGCCTATGAGCTCCGTTTCGGTTCTGAAACAGTTTCGCTCGATGAGATTCAGGATGCCTATGAGGCAAAACTTGAACCGGTATTTGCCTGCAACATCTCCCAGGGAGATGGTGTAATTGAGAAGATCTCCTATACCGAACGAAACACTGCAAAACCCCGTGTCCGTGTTGCCCATCCCCGTGTACTCATTCCGGTCTTCCCGGGTACAAACTGCGAGTACGACAGTGCTAAAGCTGTCTCGCGTGCCGGTGCGATTCCAGAAATTGTTATCATCAACAACATGACTGCTCAGGACACCGCTGAGTCCGTGGATCGCGTGGCGGATGCTATCCGCCGTTCGCATGCAATCTTCATTCCCGGAGGTTTCTCAGGTGGTGATGAACCCGACGGCTCGGGTAAATTCATCACGGCGTTCTTCCGCAATGCAAAGATCAAGGACGCGGTGCATGATCTTCTGAAGAATCGCGATGGATTGATGTGCGGTATCTGCAACGGGTTCCAGGCGCTGATTAAGCTGGGTCTTGTGCCGTATGGTGAGATTGTGGATGTGGATGAACACTCGCCAACCCTCACCTTCAACACCATCGGACGCCATCAGTCGCGGATTGTGCGGACACGCATTGCATCCGTGAAGTCACCGTGGTTTGCATGCGTGAATGTGGATGATGTCTTTGCCGTTCCCATTTCGCATGGAGAAGGACGCTTCCTTGCAGATGAAGAAGTTCTTCGAAGCCTGATCGCAAACGGTCAGGTAGCAACCCAGTATGTCGATCTTGCGGATAATCCCACATCTGACATTCACTTCAATCCGAACAACTCAATGCTGGCGGTTGAGGCAATCACCTCACCGGACGGAAGAGTCCTTGGTAAGATGGGGCACTCGGAACGTGTGGGTGAGGGGCTGTACAAAAACGTGCCGGATCAGTTCATGATGCAGCTCTTTGAATCACTGGTCAAATACTATCAGTGATGATCTCTTCTTCTCTCTTTTTCCAGAGATCTCTTTTTGAGATTCTTTGTTATTCTAAATAAATATACTAAAAATGAGTGGATCCGAGGAGATTCGAACTCCTGACCTTCGCCGTGTGAAGGCGACGTCATACCACTAGACCACGAATCCAAGAAAACCCACAAAAAGGGAGTGCACCGACCGGGATTCGAACCCGGGCTATTGGCTTGGAAGGCCAAAGTCATACCTCTAGACCATCAGTGCCTTTGCGTCACATATGTTTCACTTTGAAGTTATTAAATCTGCCGAAGTACTCAGAAGAAGAAAATCAGGGATTAGTATCCCTGCATCTCCTGCTTAACCTTTTCCAGGTTTGCGATACGTTTCTCAAGGGTCGGATGCGTGGAGATTAACTCCATCACTGATTCGCCGGATATTGCGGGGATGATGTAGAAGGCATTGTTGGCAGAAACCTCGCGTTTCTTGTCGGGAGGTACTGTATCCATTTTACCGGAGATCTTTTTCAGTGCGCTGATCAGTGCATCTGGATTGCGGGTGATGTAAGCACTGCCGCGATCTGCTGCAAACTCCCGGTACCGGGAAATGGCCATCGTTACGAGTGTTCCCACAATGTACACGATAACAACCACGACCATTGCCACGATGAAGACAATAATTCCTCCACCGTTTTCGCTGTCACGGTTGCTGCTGAGGAGTGCCATAATGAAAGCATTGTTGATGATCATTGCTGCAATGGAAACCAGGAAACTGCCGATGGTCATCGTCAGCATATCACGGTTTTTGACATGCGCAAGCTCGTGAGCAAGAACTGCTTCCAGCTCCTCATCGGTGAGTACTCCGCGGATTGCCTGGGTAACTGCCACAACAGCATGCTTCGGGCTTCTACCGGTTGCAAATGCGTTTGGTACCGGGGACGGCATGATTGCCACCCGCGGCATCGGGAGATCTGCTTCATCAGCGAGTTTTTTCACCATTGCATACAGCTTTGGCTCTTCATCCTCTGACACAACCTTTGCCCTGGTTGACATCAGTACCAGTTTATCTGAAAGGAAATACTGGATCAGTGCCATTACTGCTGCCATTCCAATGATCAGATAGAGGTAGGAGGTTCCGAACATGCCGGTTCCTGCCAGCCACCACGCGATCACTGAGAAGAGTACAACGTAGATAAGGCCCATAACCAGCCACGCCACCATCTGGCGGGCAAGGAGGCCGTAGTCACGCTTCCATATCATTGTAGATATTAATAGAGACGCGGGAGATAATATGTTTCGTGTCCTGGATGCGAAATCTAAAATGGTTCTGATACAATATTTCAATATCTATGTCTGAGGAGCGCGCCCCTGAGTCCGGGGATGAGATCATGTCTGAGGAGCTGACCGATCTGGCGTTTGGGATGTTCACCATCTTTATGGAACAGCAGTTGGAAAAGGAGGGGACCTGTTTGTATCGTGAGATTGAAGCAGGTACAGATCTGTCTGTACGCTGTGAAACACTTCTCACTGCATTTTGTGAAGAGTATCCTCCGCTTGCACCTGCTCTTGCAATGCTTGGAACAGCTACGGATATTGCCGGGTTATATGCAGCAGGCGAGGGAATTATTCCAACGAAAACTACCAAGTCCTACTGGATTCAGCAGGACAGCCCAGATGTTCATCCTGGTGCAACTGGTGCAGAGGATGCGGGAAAGTGGCTGATCTTTCTTGCACCCGAAGAGGTGGATGCTGCATGGCAGAAGGTGCGCGACGCAACTGCTGCCGGAACGCTGGGCATTGGCGCAAAGGTGAGCACGGCAAAGGAAAATGAGGACTCACGCGATGACCGCAAAGTCATCTATGTTTTCACCCCCGACTGGTCGGATGAGGAGGATGTTATGCGCGTGCGTAATGAACTGAAAAACCTTGGATTTGTGGATCGTATCGGGTACAAACGCAACCTTGACACCTATGCGGGTGAGTACCGCGAAAAGGGAAAACGCGTAACCTACTACTCCGTCTAACTTTTTTAAAAATGAAAAAAAATCGGTGCGGTAATGCCGCGCCCCTGTATACATGAGGCCGCGCGGACACACTGAGCCGCTTATGCTTTCCGTTCCTTGTTCTTCGGGCGGAGCGAAGTGGAGCCGCACTTGCGGCAGGTGGTTGCGCGGATAGCGTTACGTGCGTTGCATTTCATGCAAACTTTCACATTAAGAAGTCTTGCCTCTGCTTCTGGGAATCTCATGTATGAATAACCCCTATATTGAGTTCTATATTGTGGGTGCTGAATGATATTAACAATTACGCTCATGCGGACCCGACATACCAGTCGCGGAACGCTGCAAGGGCACGTGCCCGGTGTGAGAGGGAATTCTTTTCTGCCAATGTCATCTCTGCAAGTGTTTTTCCACCCACGGAAAAGATGGGATCGTAGCCAAACCCCTCGTTTCCGCGCTCCTCGGTTGTGATGACTCCGTCAACTCTTCCGGAAAAGACCTGGATTCCCGCAGCATCTGCATAGGCTACTGCAGTTGTAAAGTGTGCATCCCGATCCTCTTTTCCCTCCATCAGCCGCAGTATGCCTGTATTCCCAACGGTGTCCTGCACATATGCAGCATAAGGTCCGGGAAATCCGGAAAGAGCATCGATGAAGAGTCCGGTATCATCCACGATCAACGGAACACCAAGTGCCGCATATGCCTGTTCTGCTTTTGCCCTGGCAATGTCTTCCACGGAGTCTGCCTGGGGCTCGACACAGTCAAAGGCAATGTGTGTCACATCTGTGATTCCGGCAAAAAATGCGGCAACCTCAGCAGCCTTGTTTTTGTTGCCGGTAACAACTGTGATCACAGATATCTTCCCCGCAGTTCAATCTCCTGTTCACGTTTGATAACTGCATCAGCTTCGGGGAACACCGATCGGTACCCTTCACAAAATGCCTGTTTCAGTTCAGCTGGTGCTGAGGTTGTACTCTCCAGTGTCTGGAACAAAACATGCAGATCCACACCGCGCGGCTCGATCTCATCCGTCATCTGTGCAAGTCCGAAGTCCAGCAGATACACGCGGCCGTTTCTCCAGATCATATTAGAGGTGGTCAGATCTCCATGGACGATTCCTGCTTTGTGCAGTTTACCAACGGACTCTCCGGCTGCATAGGCATAATCACTACTGATAACATACTTCAGCACATCTCCTGTCAGCTTTTCCATCACAATTGCACTTTCGTAGAGATCGCGGATCACCGGAACCGGAACTCCGCTGCGTCGTGCAGTTGCAATACACCGCGCCTCTGCGCGTGTACGTTCAGTAATCAGATGTGCATCCAGCGCAGGGACACGGTATCCTTTCGAGTGTCTTGTCTTGATCGCATCTGTTCCGGTTAGATCCACTGTGGCTTCTGCACCGCGTTCCGTAATCTCGGACTGGCCGGGTGCAAACAGTTCTCCCGCGTCACTCCGCCAGGTAACTTCCACCTGATCCGACCGGTAACCGGGATTTACAAATGACTGATCGATCGGGATGGTTGAACCCGCTTCCAGCATCACTTTCCCGGTATAGGCGATCATCGCACCATTGTCCCCCATGTACACGCGGGGTGGTGCCATGAACTTTGCACCGCGTTCTTCACACATTGTTTGAAGCATCTGTTGCAGACGGCTGTTTGCACCTACCCCGCCAACCAGAATTACCTCATCCTTTCCGGTATGGGCAAGTGCCCGCTCTGTTACTTCGACACACATTGCAAATGCTGTTTCCTGGAAGCTGTAACAGACATCCTCCATGGACTCTCCGCGCGCTGTTGCATCCTTTGCGGCACTCATGAGGCCGGAGAAGGCAAGGTCCATTCCCTTTACCGTGTAGGGAAGCGGAATGTAGGACCCTTTCTTTGCCATCTCTTCAATGATTGGGCCTCCTGGGTGCGGGAGATCATGGCTGCGGGCAAACTTGTCCAGTGCGTTCCCAAGGCCGATGTCCAGCGTCTCACCGAAAATACGGTAACGGCCGTTCAGGAAGCCGAGTACCTGCGTGTTTGCTCCTGACGCATACAACACAATAGGATCAGAGAATTTCGTGTACCAACGGCCGATCTCCACATGTGCGACACAATGATTCACACCGATTAACGGTACATCGTACTTCAGGGCAAGAGAACGCGCCGCGGTTGCAACCGTTCGGAGTGACGGACCAAGACCTGGTCCGATGGAAAATGCCACACCGTCGATGTCATCTCCGGCTTCTGCAAGAACCTTTCCTATCACCTCTGCGGCAACTGCTGCATGGTGCTGGGCAGCTTCGCGTGGATGAATTCCTCCATGCGGAGGCACATATGGTGAGGAGTGAAGACAAACCAGATCCTCATCAAAAACAGCGGCACTGAAGTTCCAAGCTGTCCCTTCAATGCCAAGAACCCTTGTTTCGGGCATAATAATGTATTTTATTGCTTAAACTCAGTATATCCGCACTTTCCGCAGGCGAAACGGTCCTTGTGCTCGCCCATGAATACACCCGGGCCGCAACGTGGGCAGTGGCGGTGCGTGGTGGTTGCTTTTCCCTGTCCGTCAACGGAGTAGAGCGCGCTGCGCTTCTGCGGCTCTTTTGCTGCCTTCTTTGCTGCCATAATCTTACTCCTCCTCAGCTGCTTTCGGCTGGCCGCGGGCAATCAGGTACTCGCGCTCAGTTGCTTTCAGTGCTTCCGGCGTATCGTAAATGCGTGCAACACCGGTGACTGCTCTTGCTCCGAACCGTCCTTTCAGCGGAGAGAGGATGAGGTTTTCCACCGGGGTGTTCTGCATGGCTGCGATTTTTGCTCCGATATCTGCACGGGCAGGGGTTGCGCCGTCATATGTGGCGGTGAATGCAACCTCGTTACGGCTTAAAAGCTCGTTTCTGGTATTAGAGGTGATCTTAATCTCCATCGATATCCCACAATTATTGGAATGCAGTATATTTAATACTGGTGTTATCTTCGAAAACCTCTTCGTGCGGGACTCATCTGTTTCCCAGATGTTTGACTGCTTCCCGCCCTATTTTCTCAAAGGATTTACTCACACAGACTCAAAATAGGACAACAGTTCCTTCGCATGCTGCCGCAGTACGGGTGTTACCTCACAGACCACAACCCCTTCATTCGGCTGGCCGTAAAGAATCAGTGCATCATCGGGCAGACGTTCTATCAGCGGCAAAACCGCGAGATCCTCTTCACCGTCCACCAGAATCATGCACGGCATGGATCTCACCGCTTCATCAAGGGCGGCGACCAACTCCTCGGTAATCGTTCCCGCCGGGTTTTTGACCCGCAGTACATGCTGCGCAATCTCCGGCATTGCAAGATAGGGAGAGCGCATGGTAAATCCGTCAATAACACCTATCGCGGGAGTAATGTCTCGTGTGAGGGCAGAGTGTGTTACCACATCTCCCACCGTACAAACGATTCGTCCGGATATCTGCGGGACAATATCAGAAAATTCTGGAAAAAGGGTACCAAAGGGTTGTTTGAACAGCCCCCGGTGTTCCGACGGGAGAACAAGCATTATCGAACCTTAAGCGCGTAACGGCCGTTGTATTCGATGTTCATCTTCTTTGCAACATCCGAGTGACGGGAGTCAATAATGACCAGATACCCAAACCATTCTGTGGTAAGAGCATTACCCTGACACTCCGGGCAGACCGTTTTATCGGCTTCCAGGACCTTATGGCAGGTACGGCATGCCTGCAGGAGTTTTTTCTGTGTCCGCTTCGGTGCCATTACTTCCGCTCCTTCTCCGCCTTTTCGCGGTTGCGCTCATCCTCAATCCATGCAAGGGTTCCAAGACCTGGCTGACGCATGGTAAGTCCGATCTTTGACTCACGCGGCTCACGTTCGTTCAGGGAGAGAGCCACTACACGGGCGCGCACTCTATCGCCAACCGCAATTGTTCTTCCCGTGTCTTTGCAGACAAGACGTGAGTTCTTTTCATCATAATCGATGTACTCATCAGTGATCTGACTCATGTGCAGCATTGCATCAATGGGTCCAAGCGAGATGAACGCGCCAAAGCTTGTCGTCTCTACCACAATACCCTCAACGATCTCCTGAAGTGTCAGGCGAAGTACAACTGCTTCAAAGTCCACGTCATAGTACACACCGCCGTCGCTGTAGATGATCTCACCGTCACCAACACGGTCTACACCCGTGACGGCGATGAAGATACCCATCTCTTTGTCAACACTACCCTCGAACTGCTCCTGCAGTACATCAAGAATTACTGTGTTCAGATCCTCACCCATGCGTTCTGGCGGGACTCTGACTTTATCGTTTAATTTTAATTTATAATACATATCCTTGGCTCCTCGTCGAATTATTTTCCCATCAGCTCAAGTCGTGATCGTGACCGGAGTACAACAACCGGAATGCGGAGACTGAGCAGGCGGTCTTTCAGCTTTTTATCATTGGTCACTACAACAGCATTAAACATCTCTGCGGTTCGGATCACTTTGTCATCCACAGGGACCTCCTCTTCCAATGGGGGAAGAACTGTGCAGCGCGCCGCAACAGTTAGACCAAACCGTGCCGCCGCCGCATTGTTCCCACGTCCCTGTGCAAGACCGCGCAGCTCGTACACCACCTCGGCAGGCACAAGTGCGTTGTAGCCACCAAGAAGCTCGCGCAGACCCTCAAACAGATCCACGCCGAACTGAGCTGGCATCATCAGCGCGTTCGTATCCAGAACGACGTTTACTCGGTCAGAATGCCCATGCCGATCAGACGCCATCTGCCACCGACCTGCCGGCTGATTGCAATGCGGGATCCAAGCTCCGCACAAACAGGCCGCTTGAGGATAACCTCTGCCTGGTTTTTCTTTGCCGCCATGACAATACCCACTGTAACCGCTGTTCCAACTGACAGCATCAGGGGTTCTTTCAACCGCAGTGGCTCAATGCGCTGTTCTGATGCAGATCCTACGACGCGATCCATTAAGGTCATGTCAAACTTCAGTTTGTCCCAGACCGGGGGAAGAGAACCTATTGCACCGGCAACCTGACCCACCAGTGTATCACTTTTTGTGATCGCCGGATCAAGCTTTGTACCAATGGCAGACAGACCTCCCGGGGTTGCAACCGGAACTTTGTGGGATGCCTTGTTCATGGAGGTAATTTTGGTTGTAATCGGCTCCCATTTTGCCTTGTTCTCGGACATGTACTGTCTCCCGGGCCGAATCTCAATATCATCTCCCTCACGGAAGACCCCGCGGATTAAAGATCCGCCAATAACTCCTCCCTTGATCTCTCTCCAGGAACTTCCAGGCCTGTTTACATCAAAGGATCGGGCGATCAGCATAATCGGCGGAACATCAGCATCCCGCTCTGTGTCTGGAATGGTGGTGTTCAGCGCATCAATCAAGACTCCGAAGTTGATCTTTTTCTGTGCGGAAACCGGAATGATTGGCGCATTTTCTGCAACTGTTCCCTTCACGAATGCCTTGATCTGTTTGTAGTTTTCAATTGCCTGTTTCTGGGGTACGACATCAATCTTATTCTGCACAATGACGATGTTTTTGATACCGGTCAGCTCCAGGGCCATCAGGTGTTCTTTGGTCTGCGGTTGCGGGCACGGCTCATTTGCGGCAATGACCAGCATTGCTCCGTCCATGATGGCAGAGCCCGAGAGCATTGTTGCCATCAGCGTTTCATGTCCGGGAGCATCCACAAAGGAAACTGATCTCACCGGTTCGAGTTTTTCTCCGCAGATCGGACAGGTGTCTGCATTAGACCAGGAATCTGCCCCCTCACATTTGGGGCACTTGTAAAACGTCGCATCAGCATATCCGAGGCGGATGGAGATCCCGCGCTTCAGTTCCTCACTGTGGCGGTCGGTCCATGAGCCGGTAAGCTGACTGACCAGGGTGGTCTTTCCGTGGTCAACGTGGCCTACCACGCCGATATTCACGTTTGGTATTGTAGGATCATGCAAAGAAACCAAAACCTCCTCAACCCTATATAATCGACCTCCAAACAGATATATTTGTGTGGTAGTCCTCTCCCGTCTTCTTTGCAAACGGACAACAGACTTCGTATGACAAACTCTCGCTCTGCATAAGATTATGTAATAAGAGTAATAAAGGAACAGCCTGATATAATACTATATTATGGTAGGAGACTCGGAGCTTTCACGCATCGGCATATCTCTTCCGCAGAATCTTCTGGATAAATTTGACGGAATTATCGGACTTCGCGGCTACTCTTCCCGCTCAGAGGGTATTCGCGACGCCATCCGCAGTTACATCACCTATTATGAGTGGATGTCCGATGTCAAGGGGGAACGGCAGGGAGTGATTACCATGGTCTATGATCACGACCACCGCGGGCTGATGCAGACGATCACCGAGATTCAGCATGAAAACCGTGATACCATCCAGTCCACCCTACATGCCCATGTGAATGATGAAAGGTGTCTTGAAGTGATTCTCGTCCGCGGCGACGGCGCAAAACTGAAGGAAGTTGCAGAAAAACTGATGGCGCTGAAGGGTGTTGAGTCGGTCAAACTGACGACCATCCCGGTAAACTGATTTTTCAAAAAGGAGGGGATGTTATCCTCCGCCTTCACAACTCTGATCGGTATTCTGCCAGGCTGACTCGTTCATCTCGCGGAATCTCTTTTGTTCCTCCTCAAGATCCTTTTTGAAGTCACGAGTCCTGGTCTCTTTGTGGGCAACCTCACTGATAGTAGTGAGCTGGTCAACACGATAGTACAGGCCGGTACTGTCAAGCTCTGCAAAGGTGAATCCGTTCTCCTCAACGAATGCCACGATCTTCCCGACTGTTCCTGTTCTGCCGTATCGCACCGTTTGCCCGATTGCAGGAGTGCTCATGCTACTATGTTGGATGGTGCCGGAGTATAAAGATGTGGATTGGATATCTTAGTGTCTGAAAAAAGTGGATCTGGAAAGAAAACCAGATTTCCGGTTTAGTTGATGGTAAGACCCTGCATTACGGCCTCTTCAGAGACCTCAAACGTCTCACCGGTTTCTACGATGGTATAGGGCCCTGTCGTCTTCACATCGTATGAACTGCCGTAGGTTGAGTACGGGACAATGAACTGTCCGTCAATACTTTCCTGACGGTAGGTAAAGGTTCTGCCGTTGTTGGTAGTTACGTTCACCTCAATGGTGCCTTCTCCTTTGATAACGGCACCCTGCACGTACTCAAAGCTCTTGACCCACGCGGTTCCGCCTTCCACCGGCTGGTTTGTGTACTGGCTGTTGGCCAGCACATAATTCGGGGATTCGTGCACTAAGCGGAAGTGCTGCAGTGCCGGAACGGTTGTACTTGGCAGATATGCTGTTGCTGTGCTGGATGGGTTTGCAATTACATATGCGTGCTTTGTTGCAGATGCGTTTGCGTTGAATGCGTCTGCTGCTGCCTGTGCCTCTTCTGCTGTTGCATATCCCCGTACATTGGTGATAACCGGATAACCATAGTTTGCTGAAGAGTCTGTCTCAACTACTGCAACCTCTCCCGGTTCGGTCATGGATCCATCGTAGTACTGGAGTTTGACGGTCAGTGTGTTGTAGTACTCGGGTGTGTACGCCTGTACCATCTGGAGATTACCGTTGCTGTTCTGCAGGAATGTGTAGTAATACGGTGTAAGCTGTGCGACAGAATCATTCCAGATTGCCATTGCACCGAACTTGGCACCTGCCATCTGGTAGTCGGTCATCACATAGCGGGTTCCAAGGTAGTCAAGTTTTTCTACTACTGCGGACTCGTTTGTACTGGTTAACACTGCTGCAGCACCGTATTCTCCGGCCACTCCTGCCTGGAACGGGTTGCTGTTTGGAATGCGTTCAGCAATTGTGGTAATATAATGACCATAGTCCCACCATGACATAACACCGTAGGCTTCGGACGGGTACTCAAACTCATCGCCGTCATAGATTGTGAGGTAGTCAACTCCCGTCTCCGGTGTTCCTGTGAGCATCCAGGTACACTCCGAGATCCAGTCTGCTTCGGTTCCGCCGTACTTCCCGTAGCTTTCACCGGTCTGCACTGCTGTTGCTGCAGAGGTTCCTACAAAGACAAGGGCAATCAGTACGACAATAACACAGGTTCCGACTTTCAGCATATCTGGTCCTGAGGATGACTTTGCTGCCGCTTTTTTACCTTTCTTTGTAGAGGTGCTATCACTATCCTCTGATTTTTTACCTCCTGCCATCTGAAGAATGTCTTTTTCAGCAAAGGTGATTGCCCATCCAACAAACACTGCGGCGAGCAGGGCGATGTTTGCAGCAACATAGTACTCCCAGCGCACGTGCTGCATGGTGGCAAAGATCATCAGTGCCGACCAGATCAGAACAAAGAGTGCTCCCGGCTCCTCATGCTTCCACACACGGTAGAGAAGGTAGATGAATCCCCCAGCAGCTAAGAGAAGGCCCCATCCAAAGGAGCTGACCGCACCATCAATTGTCCATGCGGCCATCTCGGCGATTGTGGACTGGGCTGCGCTTGTGGCAAAGAAGCCGCTGAGAGATCCAATTGCTGTGTTGAAGAGAGATGGTGCTGCGACTGCTGTAATGCCTGCGACAATAATAGCCAATATTGCAAGAACGGCCGGGTAGTAATACCATGGCATCTGTTTCTTTACCAGAATTGTGGATATGATATAGAGAACAATTGTTCCTGCAATCACTCCAAGGTGGGCACAAAGCACACCAAGGGAGTAGGAGTAGAAGCTGAAGCTCATATCCTGAATTCCATAAATCAGCATGCCGATGACCACAACTGCAAATGTAGCCACATTCAGAATAAGGAGATACTCTGTTGATTTTCCTGAGCGGTGGTCAATGATGAACTGGATCAGTGTAAAGATTGCAACAAACAGCCCAAAGACAACCATGGTAAACATGGTTAGAAGCCCGAGTAGATAGGATACCCCACAGATGACTCCATATACTACTGGTATTTTCATGGTTGTGTATTTCTTGAAGTTTATTTCATGATCTTTGAGGGAGTATAGGGCTACAACATACAGGAGACAGAACAGTGTTGAGAACAATGTTTCGGCGATGTGGTGATCCAGATGCCCGTACAGGGATCGTGACAGATACTGTCCGCCGATTACCGCAATGAACAGTGCTGAGACGAGACCTGTTTTCCAGTTGCCAATTCTTGCGCCAAGCCAGTACATAACCGGAACCATTGCTGCACCCAACAGGGCTGGGACCCAGCCTGCTGCATCAATTATCTCAGGTCGTGTTCCGGCCCCGGTGATTGCCACAACTGCCGTTGCAATCCAAGTAAACAGGGGACCCCATGTATTGTTCATTGCCTCGGGGTACAATGTCATTGGCTCAAAGAAAATGTAGCCAAGATTATTTTCAAGTGCCACCTCTATTAGCCGTAGATTATACCAGGCGTCAGGGCCTGCGATCATATTGCCGGTTCCGGCAAGGTCTGGAAACGGCAGTATACGAATCCAGAAGGCGAGTATTGTGAGGATAAATACTAACCCCCCTAGAATTCCATAACGGTATCGTTTGTTATCCCAAAGGTTCATGATCATATATATTTCCTTTATTATCCTATTTTAGTTGTTGTGGAAACATACTGGTGCCCCTGGAATGCCGTTTATTCGTTCAATACGTTACTATCTTTTACCTTTTAGTCAGCCAATAATATAACGATGATATGGAAGTTTTTGAATCAGATATACTCCTAGGATGCTAATTATGGATGTGGAAATAAACACGAGAAGATAATATAGGTACATACTTGGATTAATTCCAATCACGGGGAAGATTATGTATCCAAAAAACCCTTGTATTAGTGGGTGTATCAGATAAATCCCAAATGAATATACACCTATTGTAACGAACAAGGTGCATTTTGAGTTGTCCGCCAGATAAATTCCTAATGAGAATAATACGAAAATCGCAACAGTACAGTATCCTATCACCCCAATTGCACTATTTTCTATATTTGTAACTGAGAGTTGGAGAGGTACGATTACACAAAGCAATCCTGTTATAACAGATATTATACACATCCATGATGTTTTCAGGAAGTGCCTGACTTGATCATAGTGATTGCTTATGCAGATGCCAAGTACAAAATAAAATATCATGCAGAGAAATATTTTATTTGTTAATGGGTGGGACATTCCATCTATGACTACACTCATATCTGATGAATATGTATTCCAGAGTAATTGTAGGAGTAAAGCGGTTATGATAAATGGCCCCTCTATTTTCAATTTTAGAATGTAATTGTATATTCGCTCAAGTATCGGATAAATAAGATATAATTCAATAATTATGAGGAAAAACCACATGTGAGGGTTCGATTCTGCAAACATATAGGATGATATGACATCTGCAGATGAAGGTATGTTCCAGATCCCCTCTGAAAACCTAGTTTTGAATATGTTTGCTATGAGGTATACAGCGGAAAAGAGCAGATATGGGGGTATTATCCTCATGTATCTTTTCCTGTAGAACGATCTAACTCCTTCTGATGGTTTGTATGATAAGTATAAGACGAATCCTGATATACAAATGAAAAGGGGTACTGCAAATTGTGCGAGATTTTCCAAATAAATTACTGGAAACAGATCTAGATTTGGTATTTCATCTACTCTCGTAGTTGCTGCCGCAGTGTGAATATAGATAACTGCAAGAATCGCAAAACAGCGCAGATAGTCTATTTCAGTAACATGGTGGGAGGGAGAACTCATTGATTTGGGTTTAGCAAGCTCGGTATTTGTCAGTCAGATATCGTATTATATTTAAGCATCCTTATATTAAGGATGTCTCAATAATATATTTTTCTTGGTGGTTCTGATTTAGTAGATGTAGATCAGAAATAGACATAAATACATTGTATATTGCCCTTTTCAAAATGGTTCTTTGTGATGGGGTGTTCTGCTCTGTACTGATATACATTCAATTATCTTGGGTATGTAGCGGAACAATCATTTCCTCCAACCGATTAACAATAATTAGTAATATGATATCTGCCGCAGCTGTTATTTTGATAATAGGGGGGTTCTGTGTTGGATTTGTTGCGGCATATCCGTATTTTTTCTACATTCGAAAGATTCGCAAAATTTCGTTCTCCAGTTCCCCAGAATTATCTGAGTATCCTTCCATAAGTGTGGTAGTGAATGCTTACCAGGAGGGAGAACTCGTTAGAACCCGTATTGAGGATATCTTCCATGCAGAATATCCACTGGATAAGATCACGCTGTACATAGTAAATGATGGTGCTGATCCATCAACTGGTTATGCTGCAAAGACTGCCTTGGACGGCCGTCCGATAAAGGCAACCGTCCTTGAGCCCAAAGAACGTCTTGGCAAAATAAAATGTCAAAATTTTGTTCTCTCCCTGATTTCAGATGAGATCGTTGTCTTCACCGATGCAGATATTACCACAAGACCTGATGCACTTAAAAAACTGGTAGGACGGTTACAGGATGCAGAGATAGGTGCTGTTTGTGCCGATCTGATTCCGGTTGGATCGTCACAGGACGTAACCGGTTCTGAAGGTGCATACCGGTCTGTGTATGGAAAGATGTGTGAATATGACAGCCAGCGTGACTCGACCTACAACTTTAACGGACCGCTGATTGCTTTCAAAAAAACTGCTGTCCCCTATATTGAGGAGACAATCGGTGCTGATGATGCAAATCTTGCATTGACCTGTATTGCAAATGGGTATCGTGCGGTGTATGCTTCAGATGCGATAGCATACGAACTGCAGCCGATCTCATTTCGCGCCCAGTATCACCAGAAGGTACGTCGTGCCGATGGTCTAGTGAACAGTACTCGTCTGTTTTGTACTACATATCATGAAAAACGTTCTGTGTTTTGGAAACAGATTTTCCCAATGCGTAGGTGGATGCTACTGCATTCTCCAATTTTATTCGTGGCTTCCGCAGTTTTGTTATTGACAGGTTGTTTCTTTTGCTCGCCTGTGTGTGGAGTTTCTCTCCTTTTGGCAGGGATTGTCGTTTTGTTCGTATCCTTCATAAAACCGGATAATCTTCTCAGCAGCTTCATCCTTAACCAGGTTTATCTGCTAGTTGGTCTCGTAAAAAGAAGGAATATTCAGCAATGGGATCGGGTTGAAAAGTAATTTTCACGTCCCGTACGGGCACCAGTGCTTCATTCCCAGCAGTGCTGCTGTTCCGGCCCATTCCGGTCCGAGCAGCAG
>JAHLFR010000027.1 GCA_018883755.1 Candidatus Methanocorpusculum faecipullorum | reverse complement strand
GCAGCGTCAGATGTGTATAAGAGACAGGGCCTCAACGGATACACCGAACTCTGCCGCCCAATGGGGAATCCCGCCGCCATGTGGGAAAACATTCAGACCTCCCTCTCCCTCCTGCAAAACAAAGAAGATGAAGGAGTCCGCACCGCTATCCGGACAACCCTCGTCAAAGGATACAACGACCACAACCCCGAGGGCATCGCCTCCCTCATCAAAAAAGCATCACCCCGCTTCGTCGAGATCAAAGGATACATGTATCTTGGATACAGTCGAATGAGATTACCAGAAACTGCTGTACCCGCCATGGACGAGATCCGAACCTTCGCCCGTGCCGTCGCACAGTATGCAGACTATCAGATACTCGATGAAAACGTACCCAGCCGGGTCGTATGTCTTGTGAGAAAACCATGAAATTCGATATAGAAGAGTTCAGACAGCGCAGAAAAACCGACTTCGAAGGAGCCTGGCACGCAGGACCCTCCGTCATCACCCCGCCCGCATCCGCAGGCATCTACCCGCGCTACACGTACCGCCGGGCAAAAGTCCACCCGATCTTTGACACCATCGCCCGCCTCCGGGCAGCCTACCTCTCCATGGGCTTTGACGAAGCAATGGTACCCGTCTTCATCGACGAACAGGACGTTTACCGCCAGTTCGGCCCGGAAGCAGCAGCCGTCCTCGACCGTGTCTACTACGTCGGCGGCCTCCCGCGCCCGAATGTCGGCATCTCCCGTGAACGCCTCGACGCAATTGCCGCCATCACCGGAAGTCCTGTGGATGAAGCAACCGGCGAAAAACTCATGAAATGCTTGCACGGCTACAAAAAAGGAAAGTTCGACGGTGACGATCTCACACACGAAATGTCCGTCGCCCTCGGCGTGGACGACGGAGTCGTCGTACATATCCTTGACACCGTCTTCCCCGAGTTCAAGGAACTTGCACCCGAATCCTCACGCACAACCCTGCGTTCCCACATGACCAGCGGCTGGTTCCTCTCCCTTTCCCAGATGTGGGATAAACGCCCGCTTCCGATCCGCATGTTCTCCGTTGACCGCTGCTTCCGCCGCGAACAGGAAGAGGACGCAACCCACCTGAGAACCTATCACTCCGCCTCCTGTATCGTTGCAGGAGAAGACGTCACCGTCGATGAAGGAAAAGCCGTTGCGGAAGGTCTGCTCTCCGCATTCGGATTCACCGAGTTCCGGTTCCAGCCTGATGAAAAACGCTCCAAATACTACATGCCCGAAACCCAGACCGAGGTGTACGGAAAACACCCGGTTCACGGCTGGGTGGAGGTTGCAACATTCGGTCTCTACTCACCAGCAGCTCTTGCAGAATATGGTGTCGGCGTACCGGTAATGAACCTTGGTATGGGAGTTGAACGACTGGCAATGGTCCTGACACAGGCAGAAGATGTCCGGAAACTCTCTTTCGCACAGCTCTACCCGCCAACCTACTCGGACACAGAACTTGCAAAAGCCGTCGGCCTGCGTGAAGAGCCGCAAACACTCGAGGGCCGCAGAGCGGTTGCGGCAATCATTGCTACCGCAGCACCACACGCAAATGACCCGTCACCCTGCGAGTTCCCCGCATGGACTGGAGAATTATTTGGAAAGACCGTGGAAATCTCGGTCGCAGAACCGGAAGAAAACTCGCGCCTGCTCGGACCTGCTGCGATGAACGAGGTGTTTGTGAGAAACGGCGCAATCCTCGGCGTTCCGGACACCGAAAAGTTTGCCGAGATAAGGGCAGAGGGGGTTCCGACCGGCATCTCCTTCCTGTATGCCGCAGCAAACCTTGCAGTGGCAAGAATTGAGGAGGCAGCACGGCTTGGTGAGGGAACCTCTGTGCAGATAAAGATGTCCAAACACCCAAGCGACGTGAATCTGAAGATTGAGGAGTATGCAATGCGGTATGTGACCGACAACAAGAAGAAACTCGATCTTCGCGGCCCGGTCTTCTTGACAGTGACCTCAAAGATTCTCTAATTATACCTTTTTTTCAGAGAGAATACAACAATAACAAATTTTCAAAAAAGATTTTTCAGGAATATTTATTCCTTAACCGTGATCTCGATGCCGCCAAAGAGTCTGGAGGAGTGGTTGAATGCCCACGCACAGATCGCACCGACAATCAGACCGACGATGAGACCGATCACTGCATACATAACGATCAGCATAATTGTTTCCAGAACACCGACGCCCAGACCCTGAATAATTCCAATCTTAAAGGAAAGCTCAAACATTCCTGAGATACCCTCAAGGAATCCGCCAATTGCACCAAGAACGGCGAAGATACCACCAAACACTAATGCAGCGGAGGAAACACCTACTTTCTCAATTTTCATGATTATACCGTAGTTACAATTCTCATTTTACGTATATATACTCATGGGTTTTCGGCTATCCAGCTCATTTACGAGGGAGGAGAGCAGAGAGATGGTTCCGGATTTGCTTAACGGCTGGTTGTTATTCCCGCATTTGGGCGAGTGGATACAGGCAGGACAACCGGAGTCACAAGAACAAGAAGATACCATCTCCCATGCAAGACGGAGTATCTCCGGAAACACCGAAGCAGCTTTTTCAGCAAGGCCAACACCTCCCGGTACGCCGTCATAGATAAAGATGGCAGCATCCCCCACATCAGGATGGAAGGGGGTTGATACGCCGCCAATATCTGATCTGTCACAGAGGACATGTACCGGCGTCGCAGCAATCAGGGCATGTTCTGTACCATGTAGAGATCCGGCAATCTCAGAAGGATGGATCTCATTGCCGCACTCCGGAACGAACCAGCAGGCTTTGGTGGTGAAGGATAGCGGGGGAACGTCAAGGGAGTGGGTGGAAACTATCTGATCATACTCAAGAACAGAGTAACCGATCATCTGTGAACAAACGGAAACCGAACCGTAATAAACAAGGAGTGATCCGTGACGGTAGATTTTTTCGCAGGAAAGGACACGGACGTCAGTGGTATAGAATGGTCGGGTATGGTAATTTTCCGTGATGTTTTTGACATGCACAATGAGATTCTTCCGGTCAACCTCCTCCACACGATAACGCTCGCCCTGATGATAGAGAACCGCTCCCGGATAGGCCTCCCGAAACATCTGTGATGTGTCCATTGTTTCCAGCACACGGTTCCCGTGCATGACTGTGCAGGTTCCAGACATTCGTCCGGAAAGGGATACCTGCTGGGCAGGAGGTTCGGTGCCGCAGTACACATACCCTTTGGGTGTGCTTGCAAGAAGATGCTCCTCTTTCAGACTACGGACAATCTCAGCGGCAAGTGGTCCGAAGTACTCACCATCCCGTTCCGTCCGATAGGGTAATTCGGCAGCGGCACAGAGAATATGCTCCCGTAAAAGATAGGGATTTTCAAGATCAAGAATTGGGCGCTCATGCGGTGCGTCAAAGAAAGCATCAGGACACCGCATGAAGTACTGATCCAGCGGGTTGAGATTTGCAATAAAGGTGATAAGGGCATCTTTTCCTCCGCGTCCAGCCCGTCCCGCCTGCTGACGAACAGACATCATGGTTCCCGGAAAGCCGCAGATGATCACCGAGTCAAGACCGCCAACATCAATACCGAGTTCCAGGGCATTGGTACTGATAACGCCAGCAATATCTCCCTTTTTGAGATCATTCTCAATGACTCTCCGTTCGTTCGGACGATAGCCTCCCCGGTAAGAGGAGATGCTGCTGCCTGGCAGACTCTCACGGCAGCGAAGTGCTGTGATCTCTGCCATATTTCTGGATTTGGTAAAGCAGAGGGTCTGCATACCGCTCCGGATCTGATCCTGGATGAGATCAGCAGTTGCAGAAAGGCTGCTTTTTCCCGAACACCACGGATTGTACAACCGAAAAGTCTGTTGCGCCCGGGGAGAGCCATCGTTTGCAATCTCAACAGCTGCAACACCAGTGAGAGTTTCGGCAAACGACGGGGCATCACCGATGGTTGCGGAGGAGAGAATAAACTGCGGGTGGGCGTCATAATAATTACAGATGCGCCGCAGCCTCCGTAAAAGAAGGGCAATATGCGACCCAAATATCCCCCGGTACCGGTGTGCCTCGTCGATAATGACAAAGGAGAGATTCGCCCAGAAGTCACCCCACTTCATTCTCCATGCAAGAATCTGATGCAGTTCATACATGTTGGTGAGAATAATCCGGGAACTGCTGCGGATTTTTGCCCTGGCATCGCGGGGAGTGTCACCGTCGTAGATTGCAGGGCGGGTTTTGGCAACAAGATCCATGTCGAGTTCTTGCAGAACACCGAGCTGATCACGGGCCAGAGCCTTGGTAGGATAGATGAACAGCGCAGTAGCATCACGGTTCTGCATCAGTTTTTCCAGAACCGGCAGAGTGTATGCAAGAGTTTTTCCTGAGGCGGTCGGAGTGGTGAGGATTATATTTGCACCCCGCATGACCGCATCATAGGAGTCTGCCTGATGAGTGTAGAGACGAATATTGCGACTTTTCAAATATGTGCAAATCACCGGAGACGGTAACGTTTCCGGCTCTTTGTATACTGCATCCCTGGCCGGGAACACGCGTGTGTACATCTCAGGATCCATACATCATCTCCGTTTGTTTTGCAAGTAACAGGGCAAGGGTGGTAACATCGCTCCGGTTGTGATCAACGATCTGCTTGAGAGGAGAGGTATCACCAGTACGCAGATACCTCTGATAATAGACAGGAACAAGATAACCTGGAAGGTCCTCAGTACGGCCAAACCCGAGGATCTGTCTTTCCACCGTTCCAAGACAGCAGTCTGGCAGATCCGAACGGAACAGGCGTCTTGACGTGTGTAACAGATCAAAGTGCAATGCAGGCCAGCACTCCCGCTCTCCATAATACGAGAGGCGACTGTTGGTAAACGGCAGATCAAACGATCTCCCGTTGTAGGTGACAAGAGCTGGATGGGTACGTATCATATCCGCGACGAGTTCGAGTGCTGCGATCTCCTCGCCAATGTCGCGAAGCAGATACTGAGTAACCCGAAGGGTTTGTCCATCACATACGCCGCATCCGAAAAGGATGATAGGCGAGTGCACCATACCAAGCGTCTCAATATCAAAGAACAGCAGATCCTCCTTTGGCACTGCCGCCCCGAGTCCAACCAGAAGCGGGTCGGCACCGCGTCCTTTTTCCCGAAACAGCTGGATAATATCTCGCGGAGTACCATTCAGAAGAATATCTGCAACCTCCCGCGCCTCAACCTTCCAGTTGGTACGCTGGAGATCAGTAAGCGTCTGTATCCCGCGTCTGCGGCATATCTGCTCGCGCATCCCTCCAATCCCATGCACAAGTGTCAGCTCGTGCATCAGCCGTTCGCGAAGTCTTTCCTCGGATACAAAAAACTCCGGCAGAGGATGTTCGGACTCAATTGTAAAGCAGCATCCGTCCGCGGTTGTCACTTCAACTCCTGCCAGATCAACCCCATGGTGTACAGTATGTTCCTTGAGGGAGAGGGCCGAAATGAATCCCTGCTCTACCTGCATCATTTTTTCATTCTCTCTCCAATATTGATACTCATATGACGGTTTCGGGGTTTTTGATCGATTTAGATGGTGTTGTGTATATCAACGGCGAGCCGATTCCAGGCGCGGTTCCCGCTCTGCAGGAGTTAAAACGGCGCGGCATTCCTTTCCGGTTCGTTTCCAACAACACGCACCGGAGCAGGGAAACCATTCAGGCACGTCTTGCACGATTCGGCGTGGACATCCCGGTTGAATGGATCTTTACCCCCCTTACTGCCGCAATCGCCTATCTCCGGCAAGCAGGAGCTACCTCATGCTGGCTGCTTGGAAGTCCCGACGCCGCAAAGGAGCTTACAGACGCTGGAATTAATCCCGCAGATCCAAACGCGTCACACGTTCTGATCGGCGACCTGAGCGATGTGCTGGGGTATGAGATGTTTGTTGCAGGCTTCCGTGTATTGATGCGTAACCATGCTGAACTGCTTGCCCTTGAACACGATCGCTACTTCAAAGGAAGTGACGGGCTTCTGCTCTCGGCAGGTGCATTCGTAGCAGCTCTCGAGTTTGCCGCAGACACATCCGCCATACTGCTGGGAAAACCATCCGCAGCATTTTTCCAGGCGGCACTCTCTTCCCTTGGCCTCCCTCCGGAAGAAGTGGTCATGATAGGTGATGATCCGCGTTCGGACATCGGCGGTGCAGCCACTGTATCCGTGCGGGGTGTTCTCGTTCTCACCGGCAAGTTTGACGGAGTGCTTCCCGACGGTGTAGTAGCTCCCTGGAAAATACTCCCGGGGCTTGCGGATGCTCTTGATCTTACGCAATAAGGTAGGTCGGATCCTTCAGAGACGGAATCATGTTGCCTGGAGTTCCCGCAGCATACCAGCAGAGCTTGGATAACTGATTCTTGCGCTGAATTACAGTATACTGCGCAGCACGTTCTGCCATTGAGGTTAATGCGATGCTTGTCATGATCAATCATCAGAATGGAGGGATATAAACCCCGGACCGCGCGTACTGAAAGTGCCCTCCCATCTGGAAAACGTAATCAAACACGTATCTTTACAACCCTCCACAACAAATTACATAGCAGATTTTCCATGCTTGAGATCAGCAATCTTCATGTGGAAGTTGGCGGGCGTGAAGTCCTTCACGGCGTTAATCTCAAAATTAACGATGGTGAGACCCACGTACTTCTCGGACCGAACGGCTCGGGAAAAACCACCCTTCTGCGTACCATCATGGGATTTGGCAGTTCCCAGGTCACCAGCGGCAAAATACTTTTTAACGGCGTTGATGTCACCGAAAAACCAGTGCACGAACGGGCTCAGCTTGGTATGGGTATTATGTTTCAGCGTCCCCCCACTATCTCCGGCCTGAAACTTGGTAAGTTTCTGACCGCAACAACCAAGATAGACGAGGAGCGTATCCCTTCGCTGGCGGAACGCATGCATATGACAAAGTTCCTCGATCGTGATGTCAATGCCGGATTCTCCGGCGGCGAGATCAAACGCAGTGAAATCCTCCAACTCATGGTGCAGAACCCCTCTTTCGTCATGCTGGACGAGCCGGAAAGCGGTGTTGATGTCGAGAACATGGCACTGCTCGGAAACGCTGCGGCAAGCCTGCTGGAAAAAGATCAGCACATGATTAACCGCACCAAGTCCGGCCTCATTATCACGCACACCGGCTACATCCTCGACTACATAGAAGCCGATGTCGGCCACGTCCTGATCGACGGCGTGATGCGGTGCAGCGGAAACCCGCGTGAAATTCTCCGGAGTGTAAAGACATCCGGTTACAAGGAGTGTATCGCATGTCAGAAATGAAAGGATTTGACTCCATCAGCACCGAGGATAAAGAGCGGCTGGCACTGACAGGCATTCAGACAGATTCCATGGAGGGACGTGCCGGCAGTTTCCTTCTTGTTAATGACCATGTTCTCCACGCAGGCTCAAATGCCGAGGGCGTTGAGGTCATGATGATCGACAAAGCACTGGAGAAGTATGCATGGCTGGCAGACTACTGCTGGAATGTTGTACCAAAAGACAAAGATCAGTACACGCAGTACGTTGCCGATCATCCCCAGCGCGGCTATGTAATCATCGCCCGCAAGGGTGCCAAGACCACCTTCCCCCTGCAAAGTTGTATGTTCCTTGCCGGGGACGCCATTCAGGCAGTGCATAATATTGTAATTGCCGAGGAAGGGGCCGAGGTCCATCTGATTGCCGGATGTGCCAGTTCTATGAAGACGAAAGAGGGTGCACACTACGGTATCAATGAGATCTACGTCGGCAAGAACGCAAAGGTGACCTCAACCATGATCCACACATGGGGTGAGGAGATCGAGGTGTTTCCGCGGACAGCCTCTGTTGTTGAAGAGGGAGGAACGTTCATCTCAAACTATGTCTGCATGAAGCCAACCAAGATGGTGCAGATGTATCCTACCGCACATCTCCGCGGGAAGGGAGCGGTCGCCCGTTTCTCCAGCGTGATTGTGGCAGGGCCCGGATCACACATTGATGCGGGTTCGCGTGCCGTTCTGGAAGCCCCGGAGACAAGCGCTGAGTTGATCACCCGTGCGATTACAAACGGCGGTACGATTATCTCCCGCGGAGCAATCGTTGGTGAAGCTCCGCAGACAAAGGGACACATTGAGTGCCGCGGTCTGATTCTGAAGGACGGAATCATGCATGCAATCCCGGAGATTGACGGGCGTGTGGTGGATGTGGAGCTCTCTCATGAGGCAGCGGTCGGAAAGATTGCCCGCGATGAGATTGAGTACCTTATGGCGCGCGGTCTTTCTGAGGAGGAGGCAACTGCAACGATCATCCGCGGATTCCTTGATGTGCGCATTGAGGGTCTGCCGGATGCACTGCAGAAGCAGATAGATGACGCGATTGATTCCGCAGATCACGGATTCTGATGAGAATATATGACGTGAGCCGGACGCTTGCGCCCGGGATGTATGTGTATCCAGGCGATCCGGAATTCAGCATGACACCTCTGCGCTCAGGGGAGTCCTACATTTCCGCGCTGTCGTTTGGGACACATACAGGGACACATATTGATGCCCCCGCACACTATTTTTCTGGGGGAGCTGGGATAGACAAACAGCCACTCAGTACGTTCATTACAACTGCCGAGCTGCTTCCCTTTGGTGAACAGATATCAGGAACAGCACCTGCGGTACTACTCAGGTCAGGATACAAGGAGGGAGATTCTGCATACCCGCAACTTTCAGAGAAAGAGGCGTGTTCCCTCGTAGAATCAGGAATAGAGGTTGTCGGGTGTGATACCCCGTCGATTGGTAATGATTCGGTTCACCGCATTCTCCTGGCAGCAGATGTTGTAGTGATTGAGCTGCTGGATTTTACGGATGTACCGGACGGTCAGTACAACATGGTTGCACTGCCGCTGAAAATTGCTGGAGCTGATGCGGCTCCTGCTCGGGTTGTTTTAATTGAGGAGGAAGGAAGAGTATGATTTTGCATGATGCGATTGTGCGCCTGCGTGAGGTTTCAACAGGTGCCGGATGTGAGGACGGGGATTTGCGGTATGCGCCCCTGCCAGCACATCATGTCTGCCGCTATTGTCGCGGCAGATGTCTGGGTGTTGAGTATGGCGGACGGGTTGCGGAGATCAGCTCCCCAGAGCCGTTCTCGGCACGGATGCTTCTTGAGCATCTGTTCGATGCCCCGCTAAAGTCAGAGAAAACACGAGCGGCGGCGGCAGGTGCACTGACTACGGCGGCGGGTTTTCTGATGTTGACCCGTAAGCTTGCGCCGTGTCCTACGGTGAACTTTGATGACTGTCTGGAAGAGTTGGTCGCCCGCTGTGTAGGACAGCAGGTCTATGTGATTGGTGATGATATTCCCGGGGTTCGCCAGACACTATTTGTCGAGGAGGCAGATCTTGTGATCGCAACCGGTGATGCGCTTCTGACTGATGATTGTCTGGAAGAGGTTGAGGAAGCACGATCTCTTGGAAAAGAGATTCTGCTGCTCGGACCGGAATGGGCCGGAACAGCAGCACTGCTGGGAATGAAGCACTGGTGCCCGTACGGGACGTGAAAATTACTTTTCAACCCGATCCCA
>JAHLFR010000026.1 GCA_018883755.1 Candidatus Methanocorpusculum faecipullorum | reverse complement strand
TTCGACCGCAACGAGATTTTTGATGTATTCATTGATACAGAAGAAAAGGTCGTCTTTCGGGAGATCCGCAAGACCGTTTTCAAAGGGATATTTGATGTATTTCTGTTTGTAGTAGATTTTGGTATTGCGGTTCCGGGTGTCGCGGTTTTCCGCGAGGACGTTCTGCATGAACGCAAGGACCTCGGTGTCCCGGGAGAAGATGATGTGTGATCCGCCAATATCAAAGGTAAATCCGTTGCGTGTTTCCGATTGGCAGAGTCCTCCGATTTTTGCTTCTTTTTCAAAAACAGTTACGTCGTCCCCGCGTTCCTTCAGGAGACGGGCAAGTGTAACACCGGTTAAGCCTCCGCCGAGAATAGCCCACTTCACGTTAGTATAGTGTGTTTTGGGAGAATATAATATGTGGTCAGGGGAGGGGATGAAGCGTTTTTTTCATCCAGTCAGTCAGTTCATCCCGCAGTCTGCGATAGTCGGCAAGCTCATCGTCACCGATCCATGGTTCGGGAGACTGGACCTGGTGATAGATCAGTTGTTTTGTCTTCGGGAGATGCTCGCGAGCCTGCCAGGCGTTTTCGCAGAGAACAATGATTGCGTCATACTCCTGATCCGGCAGGTCGGTGAGATGTTTTGCGTACATGCCGGAGCAGTCAAGACCCGCTTCTTCCAGAATACGTATGACACGAGGGGAGATGGTTCCCCGTGCTATTCCCGCAGAGAGGATGTTCCAGTCCGGGTGAAGTATCCTGCAGACTCCTTCTGCTGTCTGGGACCGGACGGAGTTGTAGGTACAGATGAAGAGAACAGATGGCATGCTGTAGTGTAAGTATATGACATGGAAAAAGATGAATCCTTAGGAGGTTTTCCGAGATTTTTCCGGCATATGACGAGTGATGATGTGGTAAAAAACGAAGCTGCCTCTCTGCTTCGTCAGGCATATATAGAGCCCGGACAGAAGAGAAAACATAGAGAGATGCAGTGTTCGGCCTGGGATATGTCCAGGGTCAGGAGGAGGATCCATCCAAATACAAACGGCCGCAGAACCGAAAACAACAGAAAAGACCCAGAGATCAGACCACTGCTAAACGCTCCTTACGGCTCCGTATTTGTGGGAATGAAAATTGTGTGTTCCAACCGGTCAAGAACTGGAAATCGAGGAGGAACGAAATATGGATCTACTAAAACAGTGTCAGATTTGGAATAACAACAACGAGTATCAAAAGATCATCGACGCCATTGAAGCAGTTCCCGCCGAGGAACGAACACCGGAGATGGACAGCGAACTTGCCCGTGCCTACAACAACATCGCAGACCCAGACGATCGTGAACTGTACCTAAAGGCCATCTCCCTCCTAAAACCCCATGAGGAGTACTTCAAAGGTGACCACTACTGGAACTTCCGGATGGCCTATGCCTACTACTACTTAGATCAGGAAGGACGTGCCCTTCACTACTTCAAAAAAGCATTAGAGGCACGACCAGGCGATCGTGATACGGAAGAACTCATTCAAAGCTGCCGTGATATCCTTTGTCTTCCAAAGTTCAGGAAAAACTTCCGCCAGCGCACAGCCGAATCCTGGAACGCCTTTGAACGGGGAGAAGAAGAACTCCGCCGCATCATGGATGAGGACAAAAACAACGAACGTGGTGAAGAACTGATTGCAAAATGCAGTGAGATCCTGCACCTCGCCTTTGAAGACATCGCCTTTGAAATGGGCTTCAACGGCCAGAAGTACGAGATCATCCTAACTCCTGAAGGAAACAAAATCAAACTCTTTGAACTGATCTACTTCCTCCGTCATGCCCCTGCCGCAGTTTCGGAACACTGGAACATCATAGTAGGCCGCCAGCCGACACAAAACCTCATACTCCGCTCAGGAGAGTGGGAAGTATCCGGCGACGATGTCCAAGTCTGGACGGAAAAGCAGGACGAACAAAGTATCGGACTGACCGTCTACTGTGAAAAACTCCTGCCTCTCCTTAAAAATGAGGAAGGACGCGTATGGTGGATGCTCTCCACTCTCACCGATCAGACAATCGGCGAGATACCTAACATGCGGTACATCGACACCTTTGACGTCGTGGATACTCCCAAAGAAGAACCGTCCGTTTCCCTCTCCAAACTCCCGGAAGCACTGGAAAGCATGGGATTCACCCTTTACCTGGACCCGCAGGAGTACCTGGACCACTACGTCGGCTACCAGTTGAAACCGGACGAAGACCCCGACGCCGACTGGCGCATGGACGTGATCGCAGGATCCACCTGCTGCCCTCCGCTTATCAACCAGTACATGAGTGCTGATGATGACGGAATGGATATTCTCCACGCCGACGGCATAGTTGCCGGATTCCTCTGCTACCCGTTAGACGGCTTTGACGGAGAGGATCGCAGCCAGAAGATCTTCGACTTCCGGGACAAACTGGAAGAGACATTAATGGAACAGGCAGGAGACGATGCGCTGACACTGATCGGAGGGGCTACAGGAATTTACACAGGCTACGTGGACTTCATCGCCTGGGATCTTCATGCAGTACTGAATGCAGCCGCGGAATTTTTCCAGGAATCAGACCTGTCCTGGGCAAGCTTCCATGTATTCCGCCGTGAGGTTGGGACCATACGGCTCGTAGACAAAACGGAGGATGAAAATGACAGCGGACCAGCAGTACATGAAGACACCGGCTCTCTGCTCTCACAAAAAGACATTGACACCATGGACTCCTTCACGGACGAAGTCTCAGGCTACTATCTCCGAATGCTTGACTATCTCCATACCTTCATCAAAAAAGGAGTAGACAACAACAAATTTACCGAAGAAGATGCCCGACAGGATCTGCAGATAGCCCTCTGGTACTCCTTTGCCTGCAACAACATGGATAAGTACGAGTATTACTACCGAGCAGCCCAGTGGATGCCAGATTCAGAACAAAATGCCAAAGGATGCGGAACCTGGTACTACCGCTACTCCGTGGCACTGACATACTGCGGCAGGCTGGAAGAAGCACACAAATACGCGGAACTGGGTGCCAAGGAAGAGCCGGACTATCCCTGGATCTGGCTTCAGGTAGGCAAACTGCGCAGCCACTTTGGTGACAAAGACGGAGCACTGGAAGCAGCAGAACACGGCCTTATGCTCGAACCGGGAGACTATGAGTTCCTCACCCTTCAAAATGAGATTAAGGCAGGAGCAACCCTGGAACAAATGGAGTATCATTGGATCAACCCTGATGCGGACCGCAAACTCCAGGAAGGGATCGACACAGATGCTGACGAAAAACAGCTCAGCATATCCTGTATCACCACCAGTGAAGCAGGTTTGGAGTACTTTAACCAGCTTTTCCGTCCGGACCCTTCAGACTACACCAAAAACGATCCCTACTGCCGTTTCCACTACCACATCTCCGGACAGGAGATTGAACTGATCTTTCTGATGAATGAGGCAGGTGTTTCCAAACTAAAACCCGACTGGCTCAGGACACAGAAGGAACAACTGGATAGCGGAGCCTGGATGACCGCGCCCAATGGAGAGGGAAACCTCACTGCGGTACGATTTGGTCTGGATTATGAGGTCACACTCATATACAAACACAATGAGGACGAGGAGGGATACTTCCAGGTTCTGCTGGACGAGGACGGCACACCAGTCAAGATCACAAGTGATGAAAACACAGAGGAAAAGGACGGCGAACAGGAACAGATAACGGTTGAGTATTACTCCATGGAAGAGATGGAGGCTGTTGAGCAGCATATCGAGAAGTACTTTGGAAAATTCGAGAGTGTCTGGCATGAGCTGGTTTCTCTGGATATTCATCTGGATATCTGCCTGATCCCACCGACAGAGGAGAGAAACTACTACACTCTAGTCACGATGGGTATGGGAGCACACCGGATGAATGTTCCAGAGGAACTGAAAGAACTGAAACTGGAACGTGCGGAACTTGCCATCTCTCTGCCGCCGGACTGGCAGCTCCTGCAGGAAAATCTCCAAGATGAAGAGTGGTACTGGCCGATCCGGCTCTTGAAATCCCTTGCACGACTGCCGATCAACAGCGACACCTGGCTGGGATGGGGACACACGCTGGATAACCAGGGACCATTCGCGGATAATACAGAACTCTGTGCCGCCATGCTTACCAATCCGGCCCAGGTGCCAGAAGGCGGCGAGATATGTACACTGCCGGACGGCGATGAGGTAAACTTCTACCAGATAATTCCGCTTCACCGAAGCGAACTGGAGTACAAACTGGACCACAGCGCCGAGGATCTGCTGGAGAAGATGGGTAGTGCGGCTGACTTCATCGTACACGCTGATCGCCCTGATCTGATGGCGGTAGATGTAGATGATTTCGATGCGGAGGATTTTGAGGATCTGGTGATGGATGACGGAAGTTACCATCTGGAGACGATTCAGGAAAAGAATCTGCCGGTGGAAAAGAACGCCTCGGTAAGCCACATGGCCATCTACCTGCGCTGGTGCATGGAACATGATCTGATGAGTGACTGGTTCAGGGAAAAGTACGGGGATATGGTACAGAGAGTAAAGAGCGAACCCTCAGCTACCGATCTGCGGTCTTTCATCTGGGAGGAACTAGAAGGCATTCTGCTGCGTACCTACTTCAATGATAAGGGACGGGCTTTCTCCCGGTACTACTACGGCGAAAATGATGCTCCATACTATCCAAGTGACATTGACAACTATGCCATTGCATACATCGGCCTAGAGAGAAACTACTCGGACGAGATTCAGGATGAGGCCTATCTGTTTGTTCCCTTTGACGAGGAGTACTATCAAACCATGGCAAAGGTGATCGACAAACGCTTTGTCAACTGGGAGGGACAGGATTTTAACGAGGAGACACTCGAACCCTCTGACCTTGCGAAGGCCATGATGGAGTACCTGGAATGTGAGTGTACGTATTTCCCATCCATGAAAGATGACGATCCTATCATGTCGGCATACAGCTACGCCAAGCGGGACAGTGAGCATGAGGGTTTTGTGCCGGTGCTGATCAAGGCAGATGACGAAACCTTGTGGGAGTGCCTTGTGATGAACTCCGACCCGGAGCACGATGCGGACTGCTATGAATTTGACCCCAACACCGTAACGGAGTACCGTAAGAAGATGCTGGCCTCCCCGATCAAGGATGGAAAGACAGTTCTGGAGGAATTGACCGGTCAGCGCAAGGAAGAAGCCGAGGATGACGATATGGACTGGGATGAGGAAGTCCTGGGCGAGATGGAGGGCGGCTATGATAATGACCGTTTCTCCTGCTACTGGAATTCTGACACCGGCATGACCTATCCTCTCATCCTGGCCAAGATCCCGGTGAAGAATCCCTGGGAGATCTTCGCATACCTGCCCTTCGGAAACTGGAACGACTGCCCAGATATGCCGGAGCTGATGGCAGTGGCGAAGTACTGGTTCGAGAAGTATGGCGCGGTGCCTGCTGCCATGACCCATGATGAACTGGAATTTAGCCTTCCGGCTCCCGTTCCCACGGAGAAGGCAATGGAGGCAGCCGTAGAGCAGTATGGTTTCTGTCCCGATGTTCTGGATCAGGGACCGGAGGACGCAACGGTGGGCGCCCTGGCCGATGTGTTGCGGCAGTCAAAGGTCTGGTACTTCTGGTGGGATTAAAGGATACAAAAACCAGATTGGAAAAATCAGCGATAGAGATAGAGTACAACAAATCGTAATTGAGGAGGAATGCGTATGGAACGTTTTAAGAAAATATACCAGCAGGGAGCGATTGATGTAGTTGAAATCTGGGTTGACACAGAAACCGGTGTAAATTATGTGTTTCATAGAAATGGAAATGCGGCAGGATTTACACCATTACTTGACAAAGAGGGAAAGCCTACAGTAACACCCCCATAAATAGGAGAGAAAAGTGTACAGCATATCCTAGAACCAGACCAAAGTGGCTCTGGATGATATGAAGGCGTACCTCCGGAAAACCGTCAGCTTTCCGGTCAGAAAATATATAGCTTCACGGACGAAAAAAGGAGCAAATACAACAAAAGCAGGTGACACCATAGATGAACTCCGGAAAACAACCTCTGTGTATTCTCATCCTGTTGCTGCTTGCCGCATGCTGCTGCTCACCCGCCGCAGCCTGGCATGCCAACACGGATGCAACAATTACCCCGTCAGAAACACTGATGCCTGGAGACACCGTAACAGCAGAACTAACTCTCACTATCCTGCGGGAAAATCCGGCAGATCACCGCCTCTATCTCACCACCGACCTTACCGACCCGCAGTGGCACTGTGAGATTACCCATGCAGAAGGAACTCCCCTTACCACAGTAACAAGCTCCTCAAAATACTACACCATAAACGGATTCATCCTCTCCTACTCCCATGAAATCCTCGTAACCATCACACTGACAGGAACAGTCCCCGCAGATACAATTGGAAAAGAACTCACCCTCCTCAGCGCAGAAGAAAGTACCAGCGGCGACATCGTCATCTCCTCGTACGAAAAGAAAACCACAATCGGTTCCGCAGCTGTAACTCCAACACCCACACAGACCATAACCGTAACGCCCACTGAAACCCAGACAGCCGTACCGACCGCAACAAAAACCCCGGTACCAACTGTAACACCCACGCCGAAACCAACCCCCACTGTTGCAACACTCATCGCCTCTTCCAGCCCGTCCGGTGCCAACCTCTTTATTGACAACAACTACAAAGGATTCACCCCGATAACCCAGACCGACATCACCCCGGGAACCCATGTAGTCACCCTCAAAAAAGAAGGGTACCTCAGTGATGAACAGAAGATTACATTCGAAGCCGGTACAACCTACGAAATCAGCTTCACCCTTACAGAGGAACCAAAAGCATCCGAAGTTTTCACCGACCTGATCAAACAGTATCCGACAATGGCCCTCATTGGCATAATTCTCATCGGATTCGGGGTTTTAGCCCTTCTCATCAGAAGAAAACACTAACCCCCTCTTTTTCAAAAGGCAGCACCAAAAAAATCAAAAAGGAATCAGCCCATCCGGCTGATACCATCAATTGACACACGCTTTCCGGTCTGCATATAATACACCTTCTCCCCCATCCGGCAGGCGTGATCAGCACAACGTTCCAGATACCGGTTGATCATATGATACGCACTGCACTGCGGAACAACCGAAACATCCTGTTCCATCGCCGCAACACAGTCGTCATAGATAACATCATACATCCCGTCAACCGACTCCTCCATATCAGAAAGTGAAGAAAGCGGATCAGTCTCCCCCGCTGCAAAGCTGTTGTACACAATCTCCAGCATGGAACTGGTCAGATCCCCCATTCCGGTCAGCTGCTTTGCAATCGGAGCAACATGCTCGCGGTCCGTAAACTGCACAACAAGCTCGCCGATATCCTTACCATAGCGACCCACACGCTCAGAGGACGTAATCATATCCAGACTGCATGCAATAATGCGGAGATCCGTCGCCATCGGCTGGTTCAGCGCAATCAGCAGAACACCGCGTTCATTAAGCAGATCATACTGGCTTGCAATATACTCTTTCTGCCGGACAACATCGGCCGCAATCTCACGGTCAACCGTCTCAAACGCCATTAGGGAGTTCTTCAGCATACCTAAGGCAAACCGGCCGTACCAGTTCACCTGATCCTTATAGGAACCAAGTTCCAGATGAAAATACTCGTTCATTTAACCAAACCTCCCGGTAACATAACGTTCGGTAAGTTCCTCGGAAGGATTCGAAAAGATCTTTTTCGTATCGTCCACCTCAACAAGCTTACCAAGATACATAAATCCTGTCGTATCACTGACACGTGCGGCCTGCTGCATATTGTGGGTAACAATAATAACGGTGTAATTTTTCTTCAACTCCGTAATCAGCGTCTCAATCTTGGACGTTGCAATTGGATCCAGAGCAGAACACGGCTCATCCATCAGAATAATCTCAGGACTCACCGCAAGAGTCCGGGCAATACAAAGCCGCTGCTGCTGACCACCGGAAAGACCCAGAGCCGAGTCATGCAGTCTATCCTTTACCTCATCCCAGAGGGCGGCCCCCTTCAGACTCTTCTCCACAATTGCATCAAGCTTTCCCGCATCCCGTTCACCGTGAGCACGGGGACCATACGCAATATTGTCATAGATCGACTTCGGGAACGGATTCGGCCGCTGAAACACCATCCCGATCTGTTTCCGCAGCTCAACCGGATCCGCATTGAGAATATTTTCTCCCCGGAAAAGAATCTCTCCGGTGATCTTACAGGATGGGATCAGATCATTCATCCGGTTGAAACAGCGGAGAAGTGTTGACTTCCCGCAACCGGAAGGACCAATAAGGGCTGTAACCTTTTTTTCTTCAAACGGGAAGTCCACGTCAAAGAGAGCCTGTTTAGAACCATACGAAAGGTTCAGATGATGAGTATGAATAACGCTTGTCATAATTTATCTCAGGAGTTTCTGTTGGAAGTGTCTGCGGAGAAGAATCGCCGCAAGATAGATGAGCATCACAAGAACAATCAGCACAACAGCAGTACCATATTGCTGTGCGGTTGCACCCGGAACACTGGTCGAAAGAACATACAGATGGAACGGAAGTGCCATCACCGGATCAAAGACATCCATCGTGACGAACCGTTTGGTAAACACCACCGCAGTAAACATAATCGGAGCTGTCTCACCAGCGGCTCTGCCGATGGAAAGAATTGCACCGGTTAAAATACCCGGAGCAGCGGACGGCAGAACAACTTTTTTGATCGTCTGCCATTTGGTCGCACCAAGACCAAGCGATGCCTCGCGAAGCGAGTTTGGAACGGATTTAAGGGCTTCCTCCGTGGTTCTGACAATCGTCGGCAGAATCATCAAAGCAAGACAGATCTGACCGGCGAGCATACAGATACCCCAGTTAAGATAGATCACAAAGAAGGCAAACCCAAACAGACCAAACACAATCGACGGGGTTCCGTTTAAGAGATCATTTCCGGTCCGCAGTGCACGGGTCAGCAGATTTTCCCTAGAGTACTCAATCAGGTAAATCGCAGCACCAATACCGATCGGAAGTGCAACAAGAATTGCACCGCCCACCAGCTGAAGCGTACCGATAATTGCCGGATAAATCCCTCCCGAACGGCCAAGATCACTGGGACTCGCCGTCAGGAACTCCCAGCTTATTGCAGGAATACCATTGGAGAAGATATCCCAGAGAATAATTGCAAGGGTCAGGATAACAACACCGGTACAGAGATAAATGACACCAAACGAACATCTTTCGGCAAGACTGCTGGAAATTTTTGCACGCCCGAAGTACCACACCGCAAGCAGTACTGCAACGATCACCGCAAGGAAAACGCCAAGGGCTGCAACAAGGAAACAGAAGAACAACACGCACAAAACAGCCGCGAGGATGTACTTCAGCCATTTTCTGCTTTGAGCAGAAAGCCGAGAATCTGAAGATCGGGGCGTCTGGGTACGCTTGATGATCCATGAAGAGGCAATGTTTACCAGAAGTGCAATAATCAGCAGAATAACTGCCACACCAAAGAGTGCATAGTAGTGCATACTGCCGGTTGCAACCTCAGCCATCTCAATACCAAGGGTTGCTGTCAGAGTTCGGACCGGTGACAGGACGTTCCAGATAGGATCCGGAATGATCGCGGCATTTCCGGCAACCATCATGACGGCCATTGTTTCGCCGATTGCACGACCCATTCCAAGAACAACAGCAGCGGAGATACCGGACGCTGCGGCCGGAAGCAGAACACGGGAGATGGTATGCCAGTATGTGGTACCAAGACCAAGGGAAGCCTCCTTATAGTCCTTAGGAACAGCAAAAAGTGCATCTTCCGACACAGAAACGATCGTCGGCAGAGCCATAATACCAAGAATGATTGATGCAGCAAGCCAGGAAAAACCGCTCGGAATATCGAGGGTCGTCCGCAGGAAACTGCAAAGAACAACCATACCAAAGAAACCGTACACGACAGACGGGATGCCGGCAAGGAGTTCGATGATGGGCTTGACGGTGTCACGAATCCTGGACGGGGCAAGATAGGAAAGATATACTGCACTGGCAATTCCCAGCGGCACAGCAAAGATCAGTGCTCCAATTGTGACAAGCAGAGTATCAACAATTAAGGCAGCTACACCATAAGAGGGATCTGATCCGGTCGGGTTCCACTCGGTGTTGAACAAAAATCCCGGAATACCCACTTCCATAAATGCAGGAAGAGCAGTATAGATCAGATATCCGAGGATGAAGACAACGGCAGCAGCAGAAATCAATGCTGTGAGAAGCCAGATGGATTTGATTATTTTTTCCCGCAACAGACGGGTATGAGCTGCGGTATGTGTGGGTTCTGTCATTGTTTCCTCAAAAAAAGATTGTGTGAGTCTTATGCGACCGGAACAAATCCGTTGTCACTTAAGATCTGCTGACCTTCTGCAGAGAGGATAAAGTCAAGATAACTCTTTGCAAGGCCGGTCGGTTCACCGTCGGTGATCATCAGAAGCGGGCGGTTGATGGTATAGGTTCCGTCAAGGACCGTAGCAACTGAAGGAGTAACTCCATCGATGGTGAGTGCTTTAACGGTGTCGTCCACATACTCAAGAGAGACATAACCGATTGCACCAGGGGTCTGGGCAACACTCTGCTGAACTGCGCCGTTGGAGTTGAGTTCCTGCATCGTCTTTGCAGCATCTTCATCATTTAAGACAAACTCAGTGAAGAACTCCCGAGTACCGGAGGCACTGTCACGACCGACAAGAACAATCTCACTGTCGGAGCCGCCAACCTCTTTCCAGTTGGTGATTGTACCCTGATAGATGTCTTTAACCTGGGAAAGGGTCAGCTCAGTAACGGTATTTGTCGGGTGAACGATCAGTGCGATCCCGTCACGTCCGATGACATATTCTTTGAAGTCGTGTCCTTCTTTCTCAGAATCTTTCAGGTCACGGGACAGCATACCGATGTCCGCGGTTCCGGAAGAGACCGAGGTTACACCAACACCGGAGCCTCCTCCGCTGATCTGAATATCAGCAGACAGATGTTCGTCCATGTACACTTCTGCCACAGCCTGAGCCACCGGAAGAACAGTCGTGGATCCGGCAACCGAGATGGTACCGGAGGTTACGGCAGAGGTTGGGGTTACAGTAGTGCTGCCGCCGCTGACAGGGACAAATCCATTGTCGCTTAAGATCTGCTGACCTTCTGCAGAGAGGATAAAGTCAAGGTAGCTCTTTGCAAGGCCGGTCGCCTCACCGTCGGTGATCATCAGGAGCGGACGGTTGATGGTATAGGTTCCGTCAAGGACCGTAGCAACTGAAGGAGTAACTCCATCGATGGTGAGTGCTTTAACGGTGTCGTCCACA
>JAHLFR010000025.1 GCA_018883755.1 Candidatus Methanocorpusculum faecipullorum | reverse complement strand
CTCGGGTACCGCCATCCGTGCCCGCATGGTCGCAGGAGAAGCATGGGAAGAGTGCGTGCCTCCCGAAGTTGCAGACGTTATCCGGGAAATCCATGGCATCGAACGCATGCAGCAGATTGCAAAAACCGACTAACCTTTTTTTCTTGGAGTACTGACGAAAAGATATATGATGATGCAGGCAGCACTACATCTCAAAAATCCGGTGGTCACCTCCTATGAATATCATTGAAAACCCGCTTTACCAGAAACTTCTCCTCACCGCCGTTGCGATCGGTGTCGTCATGGACGGCCTTGACGGATCCATCGTCAATGTGGTTCTGCCGGTCATTGCCGCAGACTTCGGTACCGACACCGGAACCATCGCCTGGGTTGTCATCACCTACCTGCTGATGATGGCAGGGTTTCTGCTGGTGTTCGGAAAACTCGCCGACCGCGGTCACATCCGCAAGATCTTCCTCGGCGGATTCGTCATCTTCACCGCAGGGTCAGCTGCCTGTGGCCTCTCCCCGGATCTGTACTGTCTCCTTGGCGCACGAATGTTTCAGGGAATCGGTGCGGCCATGATCGCCGCGGCTGCTCCTATGCTCTGCGTCAAATGTCTTCCAGCAAGAATGCTCGGTCTTGCTCTCGGAGTTCTCACGATGGCAAGCTCGATCGGATTTGCCGCGGGTCCTGCGCTCGGCGGGATTCTCACGCATTACCTCTCCTGGCACTGGATCTTTTTGATCAACATCCCCATCGGGATTGCAGCAGTCCCGTTTGCACTGCGGGTAATTCCCAAGGACGGTACGGCCGAGAAGAAGCCGTTCGATCTCACAGGAGCGGCACTACTGTTTGGCATGATGACCTTTGGCATTTATGCACTGGAACGGCTGCCGCATCTTGGCGTATCCAACCCGCAGATACTGGCATGCACTGTCCTCTGCATTGTGTTTGCGGTACTGTTTGTGTTCCGGGAGCTGAGAACACCAACACCGCTGATTAACATCAGGGTATTTGCCGCATGGCAGTTTTCAGCGGTTGTCGTGGCAT
The DNA here is from genome assembly GCA_018883755.1 of Candidatus Methanocorpusculum faecipullorum. Taxonomy (GTDB): domain Archaea; phylum Halobacteriota; class Methanomicrobia; order Methanomicrobiales; family Methanocorpusculaceae; genus Methanocorpusculum; species Methanocorpusculum faecipullorum. The sequence goes on along the minus strand of JAHLFR010000025.1, from coordinate 2,204 downwards.
TTCTGATCATCAATGTGGTGTATATGGGAGTACTGTATCTTCTGCCGTTCTATCTCAGTACAGGAATGGAGTTTGACACAGCAGTAAGCGGGATCTATCTGCTGATACCTCCCGCGTTAACCGCAGTCCTCGGGATTCCGATCGGCAAATGGTCGGATCGTACGGAACGCCGGAGTTTTTCGATCGGTGCCTGCGTGGTTCTGGTGCTGTTCAATCTGATCTATGCAGTGATTCTGCCGGAGATGGGAATTGTCCCGCTGCTTTGTGCCCTAGTGCTGATGGGTATTCTCTGGGGTCTTGCAGGCGGACCTGCGGCAAGCAGGATTGTCGAGACTGCGCCGGAAGGAGAGCGTGGAACCGGTTCGTCTCTGATGGCGGTCTGCATCTATCTTGGGAGTGTCATCGGAACGGCACTGTATGCAACGATCTTTACATTTGCAACGTCCCCCGACGGAACGATTGTGGCGTTTGCGGATCTGCCGGTTGCAACATTTCTCGCAGGATTCCATTTCACAATTCTTTCAGGGATAGTGCTTGGAGTACTTGCAGTGGTTCTGTCGGTTCTGGTACGTGAACAAAAACGGGGAGAACTGCAATGACGGTTGTTGGTGTGGCGTGCTGTGGTTCGTACGATCGTGATGCGGTTTTGACAGCGGTTGAAAAAGCAGTAAATGCCGCAGGAGGGCTTCCGCCGGTTCGGGGAAAACGTGTTTTGATCAAACCGAACCTGTTGTCGGATCTGGGAGCTGACTCATCGGTGACGGCACATCCCGAAATTGTGCGTGCAGTGTGCCGGATGGTTCTGGATGCAGGAGGGCAACCGATTATTGCAGACAGTCCGGGGGCGGGACATTTGTACACGCCAAAGACTCTCCGGCGTATTTATGAACGGTCCGGGATGGCGGCTGTGGCAGAAGAGACTGGAGCAGAACTTTCGTTTGACACCGGATCTGCGGAGGTCCCGTGTCCAAACGGTACAGTAATGAAACGGTTTACCGTTATTACTCCTGCCCAGAATGCGGATGTGATAATCTCCGTTTGTAAGCTGAAGACGCATATGTTTACAAAGTTCTCCGGCGCAGTGAAAAACACATTCGGGGTGGTACCCGGTCTGGACAAGCCGGTGTTTCACTCGCGGTTCGTGGATCAACAGGATTTTTCGGAGATGCTGGTGGATTTAAACGAGCTGATCGGTGTGGATTTTGTGATAATGGACGCGGTGGTCGGAATGGAAGGGAACGGACCGATGGGGGGTGATCCAAAGTTCTGCGGGTATGTACTGGCATCTAATTCGGTGTACGGATTGGATTATTCTGCACAGCGGTTGATCGGGATGGATCCGGATCAGATTGCAACAACTGCTGCGGCACGAAGGCGTGGTCTGCTGGATACGGTAGAGGAGAGAGGAGACACGATTGTGCCGGTACAGAATTTTGTTCTGCCTGCAACATATGCCGGACCACAGAGGAATACCCGGCTCCGCAGGATGATTCTTACCCGGATGCAGAAGGCAGGAAGAGTATATGCACCGGCACCGCGTGTGATACAGGAACGGTGCATCGGGTGCGGACAGTGTGTTCGTATCTGCCCGAAAAAGGCGATTCGGCTTACAAAAGGGAAGGCAGAGTTTGATCTTGCCCGCTGTATCCGCTGTTACTGCTGCCATGAGATGTGTCAGGCACGGGCAATTGATCTGAAACGGGGTGTTATTGGGGAACTGCTTCACACCCTAATCCGGTGAAGCTCACTTTCGTAAATCACGTGTTTTTTCTCAGATGGGTAGCTTGGACGCGGCAGAGGAATGATACTCTCCGTGGGATGGGTAGGTTTTGGAGAAACAACACGTAAATTCCCAAACCACAAATATTTCTACCACACAACGGGCGAAATCCGCAATGCTTACACCAACACGAAGATCCATTCTCAAACGTACCCTCCTCCTCTGCATTGCACTGGGTGTCATGGCAGTGGGTGTTGCCCTCTCCATCAAAGCAGATCTTGGAACATCTCCTATCTCCAGCGTACCCTATGTTGTCAGCCTGATGTCTGAGATGAGTGTAGGTACCGCAACCATTCTCATCAACGCCATTCTGCTTGTCGGGGAGATCCTCATCATGCGGAGGCAGTTTCAACCGATACAGCTCTTACAGCTTGCCGTGGTCACACTCTTCGGCTGGCTTATTGATCTGTGTCTCTGGGGACTT
>JAHLFR010000024.1 GCA_018883755.1 Candidatus Methanocorpusculum faecipullorum | reverse complement strand
CTGCCAAACTCCTTCCCGAAAGAAAACCGGCTCGTTCTTGCAAGCCGCGACATCACCACCGCATTTTCACGACGGCAGAGCAGGGAAAATACGGAGGCAGTTGTTGCAACTATTCTCAGCTTTGCAAAGCTTCCCGGAAACATCGCCGTTTACTTCCCCTCCTACCAGCTCCAGACCCAGTATGCAAAACTGTGTGACGGAAAAATCCGTACAAAACAGATTTTCATCGAGCCCCGCGAGACCGAGGAGGCAAATCTCGCCCTCAAAGAGTTCATCTCTCTTCCCGCCCGCCGTAAGTCCGGGATCATGTTTGCTGTCTGCGGTGGAAAATGGAGTGAAGGGCTTGACTACCGCGGCGATCAGCTGACCGCGGCCATGGTCGTCGGTCTTCCCCTTGCCCCCTTTACCCAGGTGCGGAGGATGGTAAACAGCTACTTCCGCAGAAAGTTCGGTGCAGAAGGTGAGTTCATCGCCTATACGCTTCCGGCCATGAACAAAGCAATGCAGGCTCTCGGCCGTGTGCTCCGCACCGAGACGGACAGGGGTGTTCTCCTCCTTGGCGAGGAGCGGTTTTTGGATCCTGAGATCTTTTCCGGTCTTCCTCCCTGGATGCGGGAGGAGATAAAAGAGTGCGACGCAGACACCCTTCCTGGCATTCTCGCAAAATGGAAGTGATCCAGTTCTATGCAAACCGGTTCCTGTAAGTTCGGTCTCTGGCGGCTCATCGTCTCCTGGGACAAAACGATTGTCCATCAGGTGCAGTTTGTCAGATCCGCTCCGGTAGGTGATGTTCCCGTGCAGTTCACCCGTTATCTTGCGGGAAAATCCGATTCGTTTGCTCCGTTCACCTCAGCCGTCGCTGCCGGAACCACCACGTATGCCCGCATCTACCGGGCCGTTGCGGAGATTCCATACGGGGAAACCCGTACGTACCGGGATATTGCCCTTGCTGCGGATACACATCCCCGGGTTGTCGGCAATGCCATGGCACATAATCCGACCGCACTTCTCATTCCCTGTCACCGTGTTGTTGCAGCAGACGGAAGCCTGGGAGGGTTTACACCTGACATTTTGATCAAAAAAGAACTTCTCAAACTGGAAGCGGAACACAAGGCCTCTTTTGAAAAATCCGGAACATAGGATAAACCCGAACATTTATCTTCCTGTCGGATGATGATCTACATAGAGCAGGGGATCCTATGGTTGAGAAAAGGAGTGCAGAGAGTTCGAACCGTTACCGGATCATATCCGGCAGCAGCGTTACAGAACGGCTGTTTTCCTGGGGTAAAGTTCAATCCGAGATAACCTCCGCGGAAAATGAATATCAGGAGCTTGCGGAGTCCCTCTCGGCAGCCAATACCGCTATTGAACAGCTCAGACGCGAAATAAGCGAGCTTACTGCCAAATACAACCTGGCGACGGCAGAATCCGCACAGATAGCGGAGAGGCTTGCAAAGGAAACCTCCGCGCATGAAGAGCTCGAAAACCACTGCATATCCAGTACCAAATCCTGGGAGGAGGAGCGGGCCAGTAATCAGCAAACAATCGAGGAGCAGAAGAAAACCCTTGCCGATCAGAGCAGCAGGATCTCCCGGCTGGAGGCGGATCTTTCGGCAACACAGGAGCGGTCTGCCGAGCTGGAAGCGGCGTTTGCCCGAAAGGAAGCGGATCTTTCCGAAAAGACCGAACGCTACACCCGGCTTGCAGCAGAATACACCACCCTTCTGCACGAGAAAAATGATGTACTGGACAAACTGTCTGCTTCCGAGGAAGCCATTGTCCAGCTCAAGTATCTCCATGCCAAGGAGATCGATGATCTGAATGCGGATTTTGAGGAGCGGAGCCGCCTGTTCGTTCCGACCATTCATGAGCTGACCCGGACGGTGGACTCCTGGAAGTACCAGCGTGAGTGTGATCTTACCGAGATTCACCGTCTCAAGACGACGCTTGATGCCCGTGAAGAGGAGATTGAGCAGCTGACGGATGAGCTGAATGTGTTAAAGGATGTCAAAAAGCAGATGCTTACCGAGATTAACCGGATGGGCTTTGCTTCGGTTCAGGCGGACTCCGAGTTCCGGCAGCGGGAGGATGAGCTGAAGGAGGAGCAGGCACGGCTTGTTCAAGAGATCGGGCATCTGGAGGATACAAAGAGTTCGCTTGAGGCGGATCTCTCGGCAAAGCAGCAGACACTTGCTTCCTACTCTGCCATTACGAGGGAGATCCTGGAGGAGTGGAAAGGACACGGTGATGAGACCTGTTCCTGTATTGCGGATGTAACCGGAACAGCTCCCGCATGTGAACATCACGCATTTGTTGCCGAGGTCAGCGGTCACCGTGTGATGTTTCTGGCTTTTGCCCCGGCTTCGTATGAGGAGCTGCGGGAGGCTGACACGCTTGTCCGCGATGCTGCACGGAAACTTGCCGAGACCGTTGGTCCCAGCGGATGCCGTAAGGAGGCGTTTGTGGTTGTGCCGAATGAGTGTATGCTGTATCTGACGAAGTGTCTGTATGCCTCATCGCTCTGTTCGGTGCAGGTGATCACTCCTTCGCAGGTGGCATCCGCCGTCCGGACGGTTGCACGGTTCGCGGTCTATGAAAAGATCCAGAACCCGTGAAAATATTTTCCGTTTTTTTGGTTTGATCTCCGAATTGGGGGATGCGAATGTATTATCAGATAGAAGGCACATATAGTTGCCTGATTGATTATGAGCGATTCGGATAATCTTGGTGCATTCTTCGGAACGGTCCGCGGTGCGGGTGCGGGAACCCGTCTGTTTTCCTGGAAGAAGATCTGTGACGCAGCGTCAGTTGCCGAGGCGGAGTATACCGATCTTGTGGAGCATATTGCCCAGACTGAGAAGAGGCTCGCAGATACCGAGAGTCTTGCCACGTCCCGGGAGGCTATTATTGATGGGCTGAACACCCGGATAAGTGAGATGACGTCCAAGTACGAGGCACGCAATGCGGATGCGGATCGGCTTTCAAAGGAGAAGAGTCTTCTTGAGGGAAAGCTTTCAGGCCTGACGGTGACCGCTGCCGAGCATGAGCGTTCTGCCGGGAAGTGGAAAGCCGCAGAGAGTTCCTGCCGGACGGAGCTTGCAGCTCTTCAGTCTCAGTTTGAGGAGCTGTCCCGCGAACGTGATGCTCTTGCCGGGGATCTTGCCACGGAGCGGTCGGCGCATCTTGCGGATAATGAGCAGGCAAGGACCTTTCGTGAGCAGTATCTGTCGCGTGAGGCGGAGATTGATGCCCTGCGCCGGGAGCTTGATGCTGCCGGAAAGGAGATTGCCGCACGGCAGGCGGAGATCGATTCCTATATCGAGGAACGCGATACGAAGTATGCAGTGCTTGCGGCAGAGGCCGAGCGTCTGAGTGCTCTTTCGTCAAAGCTTGCCGAGGAGCGGAAGGCGGAGGAGGAGGAAGCCGAGCAGCGGATGCAGGAGATCTTTGCGGAACATCATGATCGTGTCGGTGAGCTTCTGGAGCGGGTCTGTTCCGAGCTGCATCTGGATCTGAGGACGGCGGAGACCTACCGCGGTGAGGGATCTCCTGAGTTTGCGGTTCTGGTCAACAGCAGTTATGTGTTCTTTAATACGGCGGCACCTGCATCGTCTGCGGAGGCCGAAGAGTTTGCTTCCCGGGTTTCTGGAGAGGCGGAGCTGCTGTTTGAGGCAGCAAAGGAGGACGGTGTCCGCGGTGAGGCGTATCTTGTGGTGCCGAACACGGTTGCCGCACAGCTTGCGGAGCTGGTGTTTTCGTCCGAGCGGTGTACGGTGTTTGTGGTGACGCCCGAGGCGGTTGAGCCGATCGTTCGGACACTTCAGAGAATTGAGGAGTACGAGTTCGCACGCCAGATTACGCCGTTTGAGCTGGATCAGATCTGCCGGTTTGTCGGCGAGCTGTCGCACATGACGAAGAGAAAGATTGTGCTGGATACGTACTTCAGTAATGAGATGCTGGAGATTTTGCAGAAGACCGAGAATCTGCCGACCGATGTTGTGTCCGATGTTGCGGCGTATGAGAATGCGGTACGGCTGAATCCTCCGGCGGAGCGGGATACAACGGTTCTGACGGTTCCGTCACTTTCGGCAAAGGTGCAGAAGCTGGAAAAGGCGATGCTTGCCCGTGCTGCTGCCGAGGCTGAGGAGGAGGTTGCCGATACGCAACCTGCAAAAGAATAATTTTTGTAATCTCTCATAATCACCCTTTTTTGCAGAGTTTTTCTGCCGGAAAGTTTTATCCGAATCCAGAATTTGGGGACGAAGGAAATAGAGAGGTGTTTTCTCAGGATAGAAGGTGTATCAGGGACGCTTTCCATGGTGGTATTGGGTCTTCACCGATGAGTTCCAGAAGTTCATTCGCCTTCTCAATTGGCAGGAGAATAGTATGATCCAGATCTCCATCACAAACAGGGGAAACATAATAGTACAGTTTATTCCGCTTATCCGGTAAATCAGGAATGGTTACATAGATCCGGTCAATAAGTACAGTGGCGTTTGGCCGATGTGTTTCATCAAAAGACTGGTAGGTAAGTTCCCATGCGGGGTTATAGCTGATCTCGATTGCAACCCCATGCGTGGCTGCCTCCCGTACTTGAATATATCCCATGGCATACCAACCATCATAATTTTCCTGCACAAACTCCTCTACCATGCTGATGACTTCCTCTTCTTGTTCCGTAGTGATTTCCACCCCGTGGGAAACGATGGAAAGACCGTCCTTCTCCGGAATTCCCAGACGTGATAAGGAAATATCAGGAGTAGTCCTTTGTTCGTTGATGTCCTGAATGACAGCAAATATAGCGAGACAGATGACTGCGATCAGGACTGCGTAAACTGCAATAAGTTTGAGGGTTTCACAACGGGACATTTTGGATCATTTACTCTCAGCTATCTGTATTTCCATTACCACAATAGAACAAATTAAAATATATATATGGGTTATGATTAAAGCATCCATCCTCCAGTACCGTATACTATGATGTATTCTCCGTTTGGTCCTGTATCTCCATGAACTGCCTTTGCACTATTTACAGATGATTCTAATGAGCTACCATTGGCAAGATTTCTCGAAATACTTTTAATCATACCATGATCATATGGAATAAATACTTCCTTATGATATCCTGTAACCACACTTGCACCAGACGCAGTAAATTTAGATGCAAGGGTGTTGTCGACAAATAAACCATCACCGAATCCTTTGCATATTCCTAAGTGTACATATGCTCCATTCAGTTTATTACCACTGTAATAATACTCAAAGAAACTTGGCAAAAGGGAAAATCTATCAGCTTCCTCTGGTTGGTGAACTATTCCGACACGATTCTGAAGCAAATCTTCTGAGTATAGATCAAGTTTCACATCGTTGGTAGTTTCACAAAGAGTAACACTTGGATAATTAGTAAAGAGATTCAGAGAATAAACATCTCCATGAGATGAAATAATGACTGCGCGATAACCACTAGACACCACAGTTGCTGATAACAATGTTCTATATTCAGGAACAGTTGGGTTTTGTTTGATGATACTAGTAACTGGAGGATTATTTTCTAATAAGAAATCCCTAACATACTCGAGGTTGTATAATCTACTACCTGTTGTATCTATATCATAAATCAATAATGCTTTATCACCAGATACTGCCCGTATCTGTGTATCATCTGAAAGCAGTTCATCGGGCAATGTCGATGTCTGTATTTTTGTAAATGAGATCGATTCGTTTGCTTCATTACAACACTCATCCTTAACCAGTTTTACCATTGCAAGAACTCCACTGCTGTATCTAAACGTAAACGTCTTCGTATCTACATTATAATAGATCGACTCACGATTAATGAGCGGTGTAGAGTACATCGAAGGAATATATTGCTGCAAAATATGGTTAGTCCGTGATTGATACAGAATCTGTGCTTGCTGGTTCATAGTTGTGGACAGTAATCCAGGAACATTGTTCATTGACACAGCAGTTCTGTTCGCTGGTTCGGACAAACACACAAGTACTGTTGCCATATAATCTGCTTTGGCACTGTCATCAAGAGAATTGTAGAGGGAATCATTAAACACATCGGAGAAAACCAATCCTGCGGTCATAATTTCCTGGATTTCCAGTGGTGTAAACAAAGCAGGGGTATCCTCGGCTGATACTGGGACAATTACTGTACATGCAAGAAGTACTGCAAGGAACAGTAGCTTGGCGGTTTTACCTGTATACCATAAATTTTTTGTTTTCTTCATAGTCAGTCTCCATGACTAGCAGACCTTTACAATGGACACTTCATTCCAAAAGTCTGCAATGTGATACCTTCTGATACCATATCGTCAACATCCCCGGGATAAAGGATACTATCTCCCTACTCTACTATTAATTCATTGACCAAAGTGTTCTACCCCACCATCTCGTCAAAACCGCTGAAAAGAATCGTTTGCAGGTAGGAAGAGGTAAAGCATTTTTGTCAATAAACATATATGATATCACATGAAAACAAGCGTGAATGAAGTATCTGAAAATGAAATTCTCTGAGACAATCATTCTGCAAGCCCGTCGCTTTCGGCAAAGGTGCAGAAGCTGGAAAAGGCGATGCTTGCCCGTGCTGCTGCCGAGGCTGAGGAGGATTCAGCGGAAGAGTGCTCGGAAGCATAACGTCTCTGTATCTCTCATAATCACTTTTTTTTGGTTTTTCTGCGGTTGTTCGGCTGTTGTGGACCGCAATGGATGGTTGCGGGAAGGATGGTATGTGACATCTTCAGACTCTGTAGGATTGAACCTGATAATAGGTATTGTTCCAGAGAATGTACCGGTATTTCAGTGAGGAGGTATCGTTGTCCATATACATGAAGCTGAATTTGTTTTCAATTTCCCGTGCCTCCGCTATGGTGATACATCGTTCCCCGAACTGGAGGATGTGGATGGGGTTTTTGGAAATGACGATGGGTTCGGAGGTTTCCAGTGCAATTCTAAGGGCAGGGTGCCGGTCGAGGTCTTCTTCTGTTACAGGAACAATGACGGTGTTTTCTCCGGGAGGAGAGTTGAGCGGCAGCAGGTTGATTCCTCCTTCATGCGGGCTGGAGAGGGTGCAGACGGCAAGAAGGATGAGGATAATTGCCAGCAGGACAACTATGAGTGATATTATTTTTTTCTTGTTCATGTGAGTTCGAACTCCATTTTAAAAATATGTTGATATATAAATTCATTGACCAAAGTCCCATACCTACCGCATTTCCCAAGGTCACCAATGAACAAAAAGAGAGATCGCGAGAGGGGTGCCTGAGACTTTGGTCAATGAATTTATAACGGATCCTGAAAAGACACTGGTTCATGAAGCATCTCAAAAAGAGATTCACTGCGGCAATCATTTTGATTGCCTTCACAGGCTCGGCAAATGCTGCCGTCGTCGAACAGCAGGTCTCGTTTGAGATCCTGACGGATGATCAGGTTATGAGTTCATGGGCATCCTCGGTGAATGGTGATGTTCTTCAGGGAGATACAGATCGCTATGCCTACACCCCAATAAACGGACAACAGTTTGAGGTCTCTCTCACTTGGGACCGGGCAGCATCCGGAAACTATCTGGCTTTGTACATTTATCCTCCTGATAGCAATTCAATTAAGATACACGATAACACCGATGGAAAATTTGATGGAAAAATATCACTCAGGACCGTAATATCCACAGATGACCTCAATCAACTTTGGATATTTGGTGTGACCGGGGATCAGGTTTCAGGAACACAGTCATCTACCTTGACTATCAATAGCTACTAACTATGGAAAGAGAACTGTTGCGGGAGATCGGTATTGTACTACTTGCGATACTCGTTCTGTTCAGCGCGGCAGCTGTACTTTTTTTCTCAGAGGGAGGGGAGATTTATGGATTCAATCATGATCCCACTGCCCCCTCCAAACCACTGGAACATAACAAATATGCATTTGAGGTAGTTGATGAACAAATTGAACCCATCTATGACGGGACTGAAATAAAAACTGTTCAACTCTGGGAACTGCCACCAAAAGAAATTCTCCGGCAACTCATAACTGAACCAATGGCGTACATTCCCCCCATCACCGCACACCTCATCACCCTCTTCATCTCCGCTCTCGGCCTTGCATTCCTCGTACTCTACCGCCGGAAGGACAGCTGGGAAAACCGGCAGGAGAACGGCAGACCTGAACTGATTCTTTCTTTCCTCCGGGAACATCCCGGCAGTTCTCAGCAACAGATCGCTGACGCACTAGGCATGCCCCGCAGCACCCTCCGTCACTACCTCCACAGAATGCAGAAAAAACAGATAACCTCTTACCAGTATCAGGAACGCCCGTACTACTTCGCCGCAGGAACATCCTATACTGAAACCGAACGAAAAATTTGCATCATTCTCTCGCGGGAACATGAAGCACAGGCACTCACCGCCATCCGGCAGCATCCAGGCATCACCAGACGCGAACTCGCCAAACTCCTGCATCTCAGCCCCTCCGCCTGTGACTGGTATCTCCAGCGGTTTCTTGAGGAGGATCTCCTCATAACTATCTTTGACGGCATTCACACCCACTACAGGCTCACCCGCGAAGCTGAAGATGCCTGGAGAAGCAAATCTCCAATGAAATCTCTGCCGACCCCGCGTCCTTACCTTCCCTGATACTGCCGCAGAATCCACAGCGGCGGAACGGACACCAGCACCGCCATGACAATAATAAAAACATCCAGCGGCGTTGAGTCGCCGGTCTCGGCAACAGATCCGCTCAGCAGGAAATAACCGAGAATTGTCATCATGATCAGAAAGCCCTCGGTAACCACTGCCGTCTCGATGTTTGGAAAAAGCTGCATTCTCTCTATCGTAGTGTGTCCGCAGACCCCTTAAACATTCGCCGGACCGGTCAGTTTCCGAACCATTATCATATCCGGCGTCAAAGATACCGGTATGCGAAAACTCCTCCTCCTCACCGCGGTTCTTCTGACAGTTACCGCAGTCATTCTTTCGGCAGGATGTGTGCAGTTCCATCAGGATACGGATACAACACCGACGCCCACGCCTGAACAGGTACTGCCGACCGCATCACCGACAAGTACAACAACCCCGGTCGCAACCGCAACGCCAAAACCCGCACAGACCCAGATGCCCAGCCACAAGATCGACGGGTCCGGTTCCATGGAGACCTGGCAGATATGGCTTGACACCGGCGTCTCCCGGGTGAGTGCCAAAAACTACGGATCCGGCAACTTCATTGTCTGGCTCTCCAAAGGCGGCAAACATCAGGACATGCTCTTCAACGAACTGGGAGCCTACGAAGGAGAGACGGCATTTGAAGTGGAAGAGGCCGGATACTACACCTTTGATGTCATTGCCTCAGGCACCTGGACCCTGACCGTCAACGGACCGTACAATGTCAATGTCAGTTCATTCAACGATTACCGGTCAAATGGCATCATGTTCATCACCGGCGCAAACACCATGACCTCGTCTCCTTTCACCCTCGAAAAAGGAGTTGCCGTCTTTAACGGATACTATCTTGGTTCGGACCGCATCACTGCAACCCTGTATGCAAACGGCATCTCTGCCGGGACAATCGACTCGGACACCGGGGCTGCCAAGACCCAGAAGGTCTATCCGGTAACAATTGCCGGATCCTACACCTTAAATGTCAACACCGCCGGGGAATGGGGCTTTGAGGTTACCCAGCCGCTGCCGAGAAACCCGGAGCCGTTCACCTCCATCAGCGGAACGGGTGATGAAGTAACGCCGTATTATGCAGTCACCGGTGATCAGATGCTCACCATGTCAAACGCCGGGGAAGGGCCGGCTACCGTGGTCTTCTACCAGCCAGACGGCAGTATTGCGGGAAGTGTTGTCATCCCCGCAGGTGTTACCGACTATAACTATCTGCTCAAAAATCCGAACGGCGGCAAAACAACGGTCTGCCTTGTCGCAGTCACCGCTGATGGAGCATGGTCCGTTTCAGGAACCCATTACTAAAAAAAATCTTTTTTTTCCGGTCAGCATACCGGTTCATACTCAGGTTCCGACTCCTCGCCGGTTGCCTCAAGTTTGAAGATAACAGGCCGAAGACCGTCATTACAGCTGCATACTGCTACGCCCGGAGTTTTGATCCAGTCCTTAAAGTAAAAGAGATCCGATCCTGCACCGTGGGCGAGTGCAAAAACATACTGATAGATCGCTTTCCATGCCTCGTCACAGAAGCCAGTGGGTTTTGCGTAGTCTGCATAAAACACCTGTCCTGCTTGCATCATCGGACAGGGACCGAGACCAAAAACCCCATACTCGCGGGCAAGCTCTTCATCGAATGTTGTTTTCAAGACGGTTATCTTTACTTTTTTCATTGTTGTTGTGGGTTATTTGGTTTTGATCTTGTAGAACTTTCCGTCCTCGGCGTACTTGGCAAGGGTTCCGTCCTCCATCTGGTACACCTGCCCAACCACAAACTCAGGCGTTTTCTCCTCTGCAAAAACCTCCTGGGCACGTTCTTTGGCGTTCTCCAGAATCATCTCCTGCCGCGGACTGATGAGCCGTTTGTTGTATTTTTTCTCTATCCGGGAGATGACCGCAATCAAAATAAGACAGCCGATGATGACAATGCCGAGGATCACCCAGCTGCTCATCTCCACTCCAGTTCCCTCATACATAGCTACCTTTCCTATGGGATATGATGCCGGATAAAAGTAATCGTCAATAAGATAATGTATGTCAACATGTGCCATGCTAAACATTGTCTTATTATTTATACTTGAAACGCACATACTATCAGTGCAAAATCTGTGGTTCGGGCAGACGGGGATTTGAGTGCTTGAACTTCAGATACTCTGTCCGGATCGGGAAAGATGAGGCAGGTTATCAAACCATGATTGACACCGGATCTGTTGCCTGGGTTTTGGCATCCACTGCACTTGTACTGCTTATGACTCCGGCCCTCGGTCTGTTCTACGGGGGCATGGTACGAAAGAAGAATTTTCTGTCGGTTCTGATGCTCGTGTTTGCATCACTGATGCTGGTAATTATCCAGTGGTTTTTGCTTGGGTACTCGCTGGCGTTCGGAACTACACAGCTCGGGATAATCGGCGGACTTGAACATCTCGGTTTTGCGGGTGTCGGGTTTGAGACACTGCGGGGGCTGGAAATTCCCGATCTGCTGTTTGCTGCGTTTCAGATGACGTTTGCAGGTCTGACGCTGGCGATTATCGTCTCCGGTGTTGCGGAGCGTATCAGGTTCGGGGCGTTTCTGGTGTTCGGCGTGTTGTGGACGACGCTGGTGTATGATCCGCTTGCACACTGGCTGTGGGGCGGCGGCTGGCTGGCACAGCTGGGTGCTTTGGATTATGCAGGCGGAACGGTTGTGCATATCAGTGCCGGTTTTGGTGCTCTGGCACTGGCAATCTATATCGGGAAACGTTCCGGTTTTGGAGTGCACAGTTTGAATCCGCAGAATATTCCGATGACGTTTTTTGCAGGCGGTCTGCTGCTGTTTGGCTGGATGGGCTTTAACGGGGGCAGTGCCCTTGCGGTGAACGAGACCGCAATTCATGCAATAATGGTAACACTGCTTTCTGCAGCTGCGGGTACGATCTCTTGGATGATTGTAAACTGGCGGCACGGAAAGCCGAGTTCGCTTGGTTTTATTTCGGGAACGATCGCGGGACTGGGAGCAATTACGCCGGCTGCGGCGTTTGTGGATATGTGGGCTGCTCTAGTGATCGGTGTGGTTGCCGGTGTTCTGTGTTACTATGCTCTGCTCTGGAGAGTGAAACGTTCCTTTGATGAGAGTCTTGATGCCTGGGCTGTGCACGGTGTCGGCGGTTTCTGGGGAACGATCGCCTGCGGTATTTTTGCCGCGGCTTCGGTCGGCGGTGTGTCTGGACTGCTGGAAGGAAATGCGTATCTCCTCGGTGTACAGATTCTGGATGCGGTGGTTACGGCTGCGTTTGCGTTTGCGGTTACGTATGCTCTTGCCTGGGTTGTGGACAAGACGATTGGTCTGCGGGTCTCGGAGGATGAGGAGTATATCGGTCTGGATCTGACCCAGCACGGCGAGATGGTTACCTAACTTTTTTTGGGATAATCCGGGAATTATCCATATTTATATTTACCCGTTCCGCATACACGTTAGAGTATACCGGAGGTTTTATGGATCAAAACATGACCCAAAGTTCCGATGAGCAGCAGCTGCTTGAGGAGGTCTCCCGCTGCCGGGAGCTTGTACAACAAAATCCACGTGAGCACAAGGCCGATCTGGCAGCGGCATTGTATAATCTGGGAGAGTTCTATGCAGAAGAGCACCGTTCGGCAGATGCAGAGCCGTACTATCTTCAGGCAGTATCTCATTATATGGAACTTGCAGAGGAGAACCCGCAGATGTTTAGATCAGTGCTTGCAGAGGTACTGAACAGCACCGGTGTCTTCTACGTATACAGTAATCGTACAGAACATGCAGTGCCGTATATTTTGCAGGCCGTTTCTTTGTATCAGATGCTTGCAGAGGAGGATCTGGAGAGGTTCAAAGGATCTCTGGCTATGACTGTGGAGAACCTTGCGAGGGTTTACCTGTTTCTTGACGAGGAGGAGGAGATGGAAAAGTACTATCTTCAGGCATGCGATCTGTATGAGGAGCTTGCAGCAGAAGATCCCGCGGAGTACTCCCAGTATCTGGCACGGATTCTGAATAACATAGGAAACATCTACAACTGCCAGGGAAGGGCCGATGATGCGGAGCGGTATCTTCTCCGGGGGAGGGATCAGTACGAGAGGCTGGCAGAAGAGAATCCGGAGACAGGGCTGCCGAATCTTGCACGGGCGTTAACCAACCTCGCGACGTTTTATGCAACCCAGGAGGATCTGGAGAAGGCAGAGGAGTTGTATCGTCAGGGAATTGCCATTCAGGAGAGGTGTGCAGACGATGATGAGGTGAACAAGTCGGATCTGGCAGTAACGCTGACGAATCTTGGTACGTTTTATGCCGGGTACGAGAGGTATGAACAGGCGAAGGAGTGTTGTCTGCGGGCTCTTTCCATTCAGCAGGAGTTGTTTGAGGCGAATGCCGAGGGATATATGCAGAGTCTGGCATCTACTCTGGAGAGGCTTGGGTTTTTGTATGCGGAGACGGATGATCCGGAAGATGCCGAGATGTATTATCTCCGGGCACTGTCTTTCTATGAGGAGCTGGTTCGGGAGGATCCGGAGACGTTTTCCGAGAAGCTGGCAGAGCTTCTGAAAATGATTGTGCTGTTTTATGCTGAGCATGATGACCGGGAAAAGACGATGAAGTACCTCGGGCAGCTGCGTGCACTTGTTCAGGATTCTGAGGAGTAAATCCCGGCCTGTTTCTTTTTTTGCATCTGCCGGTGAAAAAAAGATTAGTTTTCTGAGAAGATCGTTTTGAGCAGGTCGGTTGATTTGACCATGCCGTAGGATCCTTTTGCGGCGATCTCTTTTTCGGTGTATGCCGCGACGTCGTCCGCTTTTCCCAGGCCGAGGACTGCAAAGGGAACGGGGTCGCGGGTGTGGGTTTTCTTTGCGATCGGGGTCGGGTGGTCCGGCATCAGCATGATGCAGCCGTCGAAGTTGTCAAGGATGTAGCCGACTGCTTCGTCGAGCCGTTCGATTGCTTTGATCTTTTCCTCGACGGATCCGAGGTGGCCTGCTTCGTCGGTTGCTTCAACGTGCATGTACACGAAGTCCACATC
>JAHLFR010000023.1 GCA_018883755.1 Candidatus Methanocorpusculum faecipullorum | reverse complement strand
TGCCCGTGAGTGGACCGAAGTCCCGACCGCCTACGAACTTGCGGTAACTGCACGGGAGCTCGGGTTTACTCTCACCGGAATGATCACCGCATCGGCAGATGAATGGGACGCATACGAATCCGCCATCTGGAACAGTGCCCTTGCATACATTGATCTGCACGAGAACGAACCGGCAGCCGATGAGCTTGCAGCCTATCTCGAACAGATTCAGGACGAGTATCTCGCCTACGGACGTGAGTACATCAACTGGGGATTGTTCGTGTTCCGACAGTAACCGGATCAGGAATTGCTGATACTGTAGTATTCGAAAAAACTTAGGATCATTTTCCCATCAAAATATTTTTTCAGAATTTTTCAGATAATTTTTCTCCGGAACAGCAACCACAAAAGAGTTGCGGAGATGCTGAGTGATCCGACGATGAGAAGATGAAATGCGAACGGATTTTCAGAGAGATATCCAGGGATGATAACGTTCATGCCGAGGAAGCTTGCGATCATCGTCGGGATGGTCAGGAGAATGGTTACAACGGTGAACAGCTTCATGATGCTGTTGACGTTGTTGTTGATCATGGAGGCACAGGTGTCCATAATATGGCCAAGGGTGCTGCTATAGGTCTGGGCCATTTCGAGTGCCTGCCGGTTTTCGATGATGGTGTCCTCGAGAAGATCCTCGTCCTCTTCATACATCCGGACAGACGGCGTTGGGAACCGGTACAATTTTTCTAGTACCGCTTCGTTCGCCTTCAGGGCGTTTGTGATATAGACAAGGGATTTTGAGATACGAAGCATCTCGATGAGCTCTTCGTTTCTGGTGGATTTGTAGAGTGTGTGTTCAATAGTACTGGTCAGGTTGTCGATCTGACGAAGATGCTGAACGAAGAGCCGAGCGTTGCGGTAGAGAAACTGAAGAAGGAATCTGGTTTTTTTCACCGTGGAAAAATTTTTTACTTTTCCATCGATGAAGGTCTGGAGAACCGGGTTTGTCCGAAGAGAGACGGTAATAATGGTGTCCTGCATGACGATAAAGCCAGCCGGAACTGTGGTGTAGCTCGTGGTGCCGGTTGTTTTTGCGGGATGTGATACATTCGGGTCAGTGTCGTCAGTGTCCACGTACGGTGTGTCCACGATGATAAGAGTCCGACCATCATCGTGTTCAATACGCGGACTTTCTTCGTCATCAAGCAGGGTTATGATGTCTTCCCGGGGAATGGACAGTGTTGTACAGACGTAGGCGATCTCGTCTTCGGTTGGATGTATCATGCGAACCCAGCAGCCGCTTTGAATGGTGTCGATTCTGGACGGAATTGGTGAAGCGTCAGCGGATCGGTAGATTTCCAGCATTCGGATCTCCTCGGCAGTATTTGTGCCGGCGTTACTTGATTTGTTTGTATGGAGAATATATAGAGTATCGGGAAGTACTGAAGTCTCTAAAATTATTTTTCCAAATATTCCCTTCCAAAGGAGTGCAGTACCTCAGATTAAAGTAATTTCAAAGGACAGACTCACCTAAGAAAAGAGAATGGAGGGGACTCATGAAGGACCAAACCTCGGGTACTGTCAGAGGTCCGCAACTCCTTGGGGTGTTACAAAACAGAATACGTTTTGGGGATATATATACTCCCGACCACGCGTACTGAAAGTGCCCTTATTCAGAGATGTGCCCCTCTTTCAGGTCCACAAGAGAAAAAAGTGAAGAGATCATCTGATCAAAAATCCGGTCCACAGAAGTATCAGCAAAAGCAACGGCTGCGGAAAGATGCAGACTGCCGTTCCAGGTCCCCGCAACGAGGGACGGATAACGTCCTGAGACAAAATCTGTCACGATCCACACCGCAGAGACTGTAATACCATCTCCAAACGAACCGACCGAGGACGGGATAACACCAACATTGGAAAGAAACGGACAGCGGAGATCCAGGCCAGGCATATCCTCCGGCAGAAGAATGTCCATCTCCCGGCGGACTGATGAATCCAGAAACCGGAGGGCACACATAACCTCGGGATGATTCGCCTTGAAGGATCTGCCGAAGGCCGCAGATTGTAATACAGTTTCCCGCAGGCCGTCTCTACAGGAAAGTGTAAGCCGGTAGTTTGCCGAAAAATTCCCAACCCATCCCGATGCCCCGGGACCAAAAACAGGACGCAGATCCATCACCGACTCAAGGGGGACGGGATCAGAGGAGCCCAGTGTCTGAAGAGCGTACGAAAATGCTGCGAGCAGGATATCCTGAACTGTTGCACCAAAACTGTGAGCAGCTGCATGTATCCGGAGAAAATCCTCGGAAGAGATCACTCTGTGAACAATACGAAGCGAACCATGGGCACCTGCTCTGGTAAACGGAGATGTCCACGGATAATACAAACCGACCTCCTGCCGTGATCGTTCTGCTGCGGCCCGGAGAACATCAGGAGAAACCTGCTCAAACAGTTTTTCAATACCTCGGCTCTCAGGCTGATCTGGTACTGAAAATTCCCTTCCAGCATACGCATCCGCAAGAAGGGAGAGAACAACAAACATTCCCCGGGCATCTGTGGCAACATGATCCATAACGACGAGCAGATCATCATGATCCCGCATGCGGCAGATGATCACACGAAGCGGTGGTCTCCCTTCCATCCGGTGCGGCAGAGCCGCCTCTTCGGGAAGGGATCGATACCTCACCGTCACCATCTCCGGCAGATCTCCTGTAAGCTCCCACCGTACCGGAACCCCGTTCTCACACACATACCGGGAAGAGAGAAGTGGAAGCGCCGTTACTACCCGAAACACGGCTGATGCAAGGCGGGAAAGATCAAACCTCCCGCAGCACTCAATCCCACACTGTATTATATATGTCCCGTGCGTCGGACTGTACTGGGCAGCATCCAAACGCGAGGCCGAAAATGATCTGCTCTGCACACAAATACTTCCGCAGACCAACCCAAAAAACATGACACTTTGAAACATAACAGCCTCAAGACCGCAGTCCTTACGCACAACCAGACAGTACCCCGCACCAAACACAACCTTCTGTCAAATTCCTGCGAAAAGAGTAGGGGAGGCAGGGACTCGTGAAGGACCAAAACCGCGGGTACTGTCAGAGGACCGCTGTCTCGAGGGGTGTTACAAAATAAAATACGACATGTGGGTATATAAACATCCAACCGCGCGTAGTGAAAGTGCCCCCACACTGGATCAAGATCAAAACATCAGGAAAAATCTCCGGAAATTCTCAGAAACAAAACCTCCTGACACGTGCCCTTATAACACTCCGCGGCAAAAACTAATTCGCATACATGAGCTTCCGCTACAACGTCAATGACCGCGTTCCCGCAAAGGAGATGGTAACCTCCGGTCTCATGTGGACCATCTGCTCCGCAGCATTTGTCATCATCTTTGCAAACGTTGTAGCAGGGCTTTACAACGCAACACCGGCGGAGGCCGTCTGGTATGCTCAGAAACTTCTTGTCATCACCGGCATTGCAGTAATACTGCAGGTAATCTTCGGTCATCGGCTCCCCGCAATCTACGGGCCGTCCGCCATTCTGCTGACCGCAGCAGTTGCCGCAACCGACTTTGCACCGGCAGCATTCTCCACTGCCCTTGTGCTCTGCGGTGCGGTTGGCATCGTAATCGCCCGTACCAGTCTCCTAAAGAGAATTGCAAAACTCTTCACCCCACGCGTAATCGGAACTGTACTTACCTTAATCCCCTTAACGCTCGTCCCCACCTTTGCAACCCTTATCGCCAACCCGGATCAGCCGGGAAGCATGGCAGGGAAACTGATCTTCGCATTTGTACTGCTTATCCTGATCTTCGCCTGTAATCATCGCCTCAAAGGATTCTGGCGGGCAACACTGATGCTGTGGGTACTCATATTCGGAACAATTGCAGCTCTCATCTGTTTTCCGGGAACCGCACTCTCGTTTGGAACACAGGAAACGGTTCCCCTTACCGAAGGGCTGCTGTTCTCCCCGATCGCCGCACCCGGTGTCATCCTCTCGGTCTTCATCTGCTACATCGCCTTAATCGTCAATGACATCGGCAGCATACGTGGTGTCGGGGAAGTGGCAAAGTCTCCTGCATCAGAAACCGAAGGACAACTCCGTCGCGGCATTACCATCACAGGTCTCATGAACATGCTCTCCGGCGGTGCCGGTGTTATCGGCGGCGTCAACTACTCCATCTCCTCGGGGATGATCCTCGACACCAGAAATGCAAGCCGCTACCCCCTGCTTGCCGCAGGAGCCGCAATGATCATCTGTGCTGCACTTCCCCCGGTGATCTCTCTTATCATCACCATCCCGACCGTAATCACGGGATGCCTTCTCATCTTCATCATGACCAGCCAGCTTTCCGCAGCACTTGGTGTCCTCATCGAACATGAAGGAACAGGAGTGTTCTCCTTCAACAACGGAGTTGTGATCGGCTTCTCAATTCTGATCGCGGCAACATTTTCATTCCTGCCGGACACAGCAGTTGCCGCAATCCCGGCAGTCATCCGGCCCGTACTTGCAAACGGATTTGTCGCAGGAACAGTGGCAGTAATGCTGCTGGAACATGTAGTGTTTCGGGAAAAGAGCACAGAGCAGTAATACATGTGGTACGCAACAATAATTGATGGAAGAAACAGCATTGAAGATGCAAGTGTGCTGGGACGAGAATATTTAGTCGATTTATTTTCCAGAAAAAGATCAGTGAAATATATTTGAAAAAATTAGCGGATAAAATTAGTCCACAGATGCTCCTCGTACACCGGTGAAGGTACTCCCGCTTTTCTTCCCGCATCAATGCACCGCAAAAGCCACGCCATATTTTCTGCCAGTGTCCGCATAACCTGCAACCCCTCCAGATCCTGTCGGACATCCTCAGGAGTTGAGCCGTGTACCATATTCCAGTACTGTGATGACACAATCGGCATATTACTGATCGTAAAGTACTTGTTTAAGCGATCAAACGCAGCCGTCGCCCCGCCTCGGCGACAGGACACCACCGAAGCACCCAGCTTTCCTGCCATAAGATCCTCCTTGAGGAAAAACAGCCGGTCAAGAAACGCTGTCAACTGTCCCGCAGGCCCTGCATAGTACACAGGAGAACCCACAACAATCGCATCAAACTCGTCAATACGGTCCAAAACCTCATTCACCGAATCGTGGAAAACGCACCGTTTCGTCTCGGCACACTTCCCACAGGCAATACAGCCCGCTATCGGTTTTTTTCCAAGATACAGGATTTCAGTTTCCACATCGTTTCTTGATAAAGTATCTGCAATTTCTTTCAAAGCCGTATAAGTACAGCCATATTCATTTGGACTACCGTTAATTAGCAGTATTTTACTCATTTGCCTACCTCCTTTAATACAGAGATAGAACCAAACAATCCAGTTGCCTATCTCGCTGACTGTCGTTATTTTTTGTATCAAGGTATTGAGTAATAGACTGAAATACTGCGTCTGTACTTAATCTATGTACTTTACAAGCCTGCTCTAATGCTTCGTTGAACGAGGAATGACAACCAACACAGTGCATTCCCGACTGCATTAAAACGGCGGCTATGCCACTGTCATATTCCAACATTTCGCCCATTGTGGTTTGCTTCGTAAGTTCCACTTTTCTGTACCTCCCATTACATACTCTGTTTAGCGGGAGCGACTTTGGTATAGCCGTTCCATGCAAACAGAGCATCTTCCTCTTCTTTTCCGTAAACCTGTTCAACATCACAGATATACAGATAATGGTCACCAACTTCATAGTATTCTTTCAAATTACATTGAATTGCTACGCGACTATGAACGGGGATTTTTATTGTGCTATTTTCTACTTCACTAAGTTCGATACCAAATTTTTCAACTTTATCGGTATTTCGTCCTGTCGTCCTGCCACACCCCATAACAGCTTCAGCAATTTCACTTCCCGGGATGGTGAGAATAACTTTTTTATTTTTCCGTACCATTTCACCGCTGTAAGAGGTTTTTGCCATCGCATAGGCAATCATGTTTGGATTAAAGGAAAGATATGTCCACCATGATACCGTAGCAAGGTTTGTTGTTCCGTCTGGCTTTTCTGTACATACAATTGTTACTGGATTAGGAGAGGTAAGACGTGCTGCCTGTGATAAATTAATTTTATTCATCATTTTATTCCTTTCCTCAAATTACTGAATAGATTTCCCGAGTTCCTCTGCTACCGTGAGAATCGGCCTGCCGGAAATATCACCAGTATGCAGCACACCGCCTGCAAGTACCATACCTCTGTTTTTCCATCCGAGATTCTTCAGAAGACTCTGATAATAACTCACCATCGGCGCAAAATTCTCCTCTGAATCCCCTTCCGCAGGCATCAGAAGAACACACTCTTTCTGCGGCGTCCGGTACTCCGGATCACATTCCGTCACCGCAAATAGACGATCAAGTGCCGTCTTCAGCTGCGCTGTTACGCTCCAGTAGTACATTGGAGATGCAAACACCACGACGTCCGCCTCGCGGTACACCGGATAAACTTCCTCCATCGCATCCTTCTGAACACATGGACTTCTCGGATCTTTACCGCCGCCGAGACATCCGCAACACGGATGAACATCCATCTTCTGCAGATCAAACCGCGTAACAGAATGTCCCGCAGACTCCGCACCGCATACAAATGCATCAATCAGTGCAACCGTGTTACCCTTTGGACGGGGACTACCATTTAAAATCAAAATCTTCTTACTCATACGCGAAACCTCGAAAGGTTATATTAGAAAAATAAGAATACATACAATAAATAGAGAGTGCACACATTTTAGTAATATACTTACCATATAGAGAGTGAGAAAAAATGATTAAAACGTACATAGAAAATTCGAATTTTGAAGACACGGGGTTTAGTTATACCCTGTCACTGATAAGCGGGAAGTATAAGATGGTAATTCTGTACTGCCTCATGGAGTTTAACGTCGTCCGATACAACGAACTCAAGCGGTACATTAAACCAATCTCACACAAAACACTCAGCAACTGCCTAAAGGAACTGGAAAAAGACAAATTAATCATTCGTACAGAATATCCCCAAATCCCCCCGAAAGTAGAATACCGCCTATCCGCAAAAGGGCAGTCGCTGATGGAAATCCTAGATCAGTTATGCATCTGGGGAGAGGCACACAAAAATCTCACCGAATAATACAGGCAGGACCTGCCGGACTCCCAAATATACATAACCTCCTTTGGAAAAAGGAGACACGTAGCGATATCAGAACTGCCGCTGCAAAAACTCAAAGGCAGCCATCACTTCGGCAAACTCTTTTCTGCGGAAGGGATTCGTCTCCGGATTATATTTATCACGAAGCTCACGGAATGCCTTTGCAGTCGTTGCAAAATCCGACCCAACCGGAACACCGAGAATCGCATATGCCGTCTCGGTCGTCATCATCTCAACCATACTACTTACCTCTGGCGGCAAAAGAGAAAAAGTTTGAGGAAGGATCTACAGATCCTTCATCAGAAGATACCAGGTCTTCTTGTCCGGACCCGTGATCTTCTCACGCTCATCCATCTCTTTCTGTGTCTTTGGTGCCGGAACAATAACCTTGTCTCCCGGTTTCCAGTTTGCAGGCGTTGCAACGTGATGCTCATCATTCACCTGCAAAGCATCAATCACCCGGAGAATCTCTGCCACACAGCGGCCGGTTGTCAGCGGATAGTAGATCATTGCACGAAGAATTCCTTTCGGATCAATGAAGAACACCGCACGGCAGGCAGCAGTCGAACTCATCGCCGGCTGAATCATACCGTAAAGGGAAGCAACGCCCATATCCAGATCCGCAATGATCGGGAACGGCACATGCACGCCAAAGTTCGCCTCAATATCCCTCGCCCATGCAAGGTGGGAAGAGGAACTGTCAACCGACAGGCCGATCAACGCAACATTTCTCTTCTCAAACTCGGAGTACTCCTTTGAGAACGCTACGAACTCCGTCGTACAGACCGGGGTAAAGTCTGCCGGATGGGAGAACAGTACGACCCACTTCTTGTCCTTGTAATCGGACAGTTTGATCTGGCCGTGCGTAGTCTCTGCAACAAAATCAGGGGCAGGTTCTCCGAGACGGGGCACCGCATGGTAGAAACCTTCACAGCCGCACTCATCCTCGAATGCGCCGCAAAGACAGTTGGTATCTTCACACATTTTTGTGGTTCACCTTGTATGTCTGTTGAATCCATGAAGGAATAAGTGTTCAGTTAACGGCAAAATGACGGATTCGGATCGGAAAAACCGTTTCGAAGTCTGTGTAAGAGCACATAAATAGCATGTTAACGAATTAAGTAAGTTGCAGTAACTTTGTGTATTTGTACCCGGCAGCCCGGTGTGGGGCAGGCGGGAGAAATACCACTGCCGGGGGAATATTCGTGTTAGACTGGAACTTAATTGGCATTGGAGCGGCGTTCATCATCTACTTCGCTGCAATGATCTATATCGGGTTCTTCTACTTTAAGAAGACCAAAACCACAAGTGACTACGTGCTTGGAGGACGTAAACTGCATCCGTTTGTTGCAGCAATGTCCGCCGAAGCATCCGATATGAGCGGATGGCTGCTCCTTGGTCTGCCGGGTCTTGCGTACGCAACCGGTATGTCGGCAGCCGGATGGACCGCAATCGGTCTTGCCATCGGAACCTATCTGAACTGGAAGTTCATTGCAAAGCGCCTGAGAATTTACACGCACAAAGCAAAGGACTCACTGACACTTCCCGAGTTCATCACGAACCGTTTCCAGGAAAAGAAAGGGTTCATCACCGCAATTGCATCTATCTTTATTCTGATATTCTTCATCGTCTATACCTCATCACAGTTCAAGGCGGGAGGTGTGCTGTTCAGCTCTCTGATGACGATTTATGGTGTTGATTTAACCTCCATCGGAATCACGGACGCATCCTCGCTCTACATTGCAGGGGTATTGATCTGTGCACTGATTGTGGTCTGCTACACCTTTACCGGAGGTTTCAAAGCAGTCTGTATCACCGACACCATTCAGGGAATGCTGATGCTGTTTGCCCTGATTCTTGTACCGATCACCGTTTGTATCATTCTGTTCGGTGAGGGGGTAAGCTTCTCCTCGATCGATCCGCAGATGTTCTCACTGTTCCACGAGTACAATGCAGCAAGCGGTATCTTTGAGTTCGTATCAGTGTTTACGATCGTTTCCGGCCTTGCCTGGGGATTCGGCTACTTCGGTCAGCCGCACATTCTCCCACGGTTCATGGCAATCGAGAACCCCGAAGAGATACCCAAGGCACGTATGGCAGCAATGATCTGGGTGATTCTCTCTCTTGCCGCTGCAATCTTTGTAGGTCTTGTGGGACAGCTTCTGTTCCCGAACCCGGCAGTTGTCGGTGACTCTGAACAGATCTTTATTCAGATGACCGGAAGTGTGTTTGGTGCAGTTCCATTCATCGCAGGTATCATCTACTGTGGTATCCTCGGTGCGATCATGAGTACCGCATCATCCCAGCTTCTTGTGGCATCATCGGCAATCTCACAGGATCTCTACAAGAACCTGATCAACAAAGAAGCTCCTGACAAGCGGCTGCTCTGGATCTCCCGTGTAACGGTTCTGATCGTCTCAGTAGTTGCAATTGCCCTCTCACTGGATCAGGCAAGCTCAGTGTTCAATATTGTATCAAACGCATGGGCAGGATTCGGTTGTACGTTCGGTACAGTGATCCTTTTAGGTCTCTTCTGGAAACGGATGAACTGGCAGGGTGCACTTGCCGGAATCATCGTGGGAGGTATCGTCTCTCTTGGCTGGGGTACTTACCTGACCGCGGTCACGAATCTGTATGAGATGGTGCCAGGTGTAATTGCAAGTCTGCTTGCAATCTACCTTGTCTCGCGGTTCACCGCCGAGCCGGAGAAGGAAGTCACCGACATGTACGATGAGTACGTAGCAGCAGTTGGTGACCGGAGTACCTAAAAACTCCCGTTTCTTTTTTCAGATTATCTCTTCAATCGCTTTTGACAAAGACACCCATTAGTGAAAAAGATGTGGCAATGCGAATACGGTGTACACATCTGCAAAAAACATGTAAAACAGATCCAAAACGTGTCCTTCAGCCAACCTGGCCACTGCATTTCTGCACCAGGTCGGGGAGTTAGGTACAAGGCTGAAGTTCTCCGCGGCCTCGATACCGGGTATCATTATGACCGCGATGGTTTTAGAGTAATATCCGATGGGTCGAAATGCCAACAACATACGTGCCGCACCGAGACAGGAAAAATGATACTTCCTTCAGGTGCCGGATGTACTTTTTCACTGTACCGGTGATGCACGACCATCGAAATATTACAATGTAATAATCTGAATGATGATACTAATAAACCTCTTGAGCACAAACTAGGTTTCCTTCCCGCGACCATACAATGCTGCGATGCATCAAAGAAAAATGATGCTTGGATCTTCATGGAAACAGCAAAAAGTACAGTAGAAGGAAAGCATCGCGCAGATGGAAAAATTACTCTAAGGATTTTTCCAAGAAGAAGAAAACCGATCTGCTGCTCTCGAATGGATTACTGGATATGCTTTTATGATACCGAAGAGAAAGCATACTGTATTATGATCAAGGTCGCAGTCAACGGCTATGGAACCATCGGAAAACGTGTGGCCGATGCAGTCTCCGCACAGCCCGACATGGAGATCATTGGTGTCTCCAAAACAAAACCCGGTGCAGAAGCGTTCGTTGCAAAGGAACGGGGATATCCGCTTTACATAGCAGACATCACCAAAAAAGAGGCCTTTGAAAAAGCGGGAATTCCTGTTGCTGGAAGTGTTGAGGAGATGATTCAGAAAGCTGACATCGTCGTCGATGCAACACCCGGTGGTGTCGGAGTCGGGAACAAGGCACTCTACGAAAAGTACGGCAAAAAAGCGATCTGGCAGGGTGGCGAGGATCATGAGGTGGCCGGATTTTCCTTCAACGCATCCTGTAACTACAAAGACGCAATCGGCAGACAGTATGCCCGCGTTGTCTCCTGCAACACAACCGGTCTTTGCCGCATCATCAATCTTATCGACTCTGCTTTTGGCGTGAAAAAAGTTCGTGCAACCATGGTCCGCCGCGGAGGAGATCCGGGAGATATCAAACGCGGACCTATCGATGCCATCGTCTTAAATCCGGTCACAATCCCTTCGCACCACGGCCCTGATGTACAGAGTGTTCTCCCGCACATCAATATCGTTACCTCAGCAATGATTGTGCCGACAACTCTGATGCACATGCACTTCCTCAACATGGAACTGAAAAATCCCGCAACCAAAGAGCAGGTGATCGAGCTTATCAAAGCACACTCCCGCCTCGGTTTAATTGAGAAGAGTACCGGTATCACGAGTACAGCCCAGCTCAAGGAGTACACGTCTGATCTCCTTCGTCCACGCGGAGACCTTTGGGAAAACGGTATCTTCAAGGACTCAATCTCGGTGCTTGACGGAACCGATCTCTATCTCTTCCAGGCAATCCACCAGGAAGCAGACGTCGTGGTTGAGACGGTGGACTGTATCCGGGCGATGGCAGGCGATGTAACGTCTGCAGCCGAATCGATTGCGATCACCAACAAAGCGGTTGGTCTTACTGCAATCCGCTAATCTTTTTTTATGGACTTTGACGATCTGATCATTAGCCCGGACGGAACACATCACCTTTACGAGGGGACACCGATCTACGAGCACCGTTTTCAGAGCGTCGGCCCGTTCTGTTTTCCCGGGATTGCTGCGGTCTGCGATAACACGGGAGCCTATCACATAAACCTCCTCGGTGAACCTGCATACGATGAACGGTACGTATGGGCAGGAGACTTTGCCGAGGGTGTTGCTCCCGTTCGCAACAAAGAAGGGAGATACCTGTTCATTGATGAAGCAGGAAAACCGATCGCCTTTGAGACGTATCTGTATGCGACCGGATTTTCGGAAGGATCAGCGGTGGTCTACCATGAGACGCTCGGTGCAACCCACATCACTACCGCAGGAGAACTGTTGTATGGAGACTGGTACTACGATGCCCGACCGTTTGCAGGAGGGAGGGCATATGTCCGCGACGATGATGGATGGATGTTCATCACGCAGGACGGCTCAGCTCTGGAACGAACAGAAGAGCCGAACATGCCGTTTCCTCTGCGGGGAACGGTACGGTATGTTCCGCCGAAAAATCCTATTCCGGAAACATTGCGGAGTTCAGAGTGGGATGCGGCAGCTGTTCTGATGCGGCACGGAGAACGCGAACCGTTCATCAAAGGCCAGCCGGGATCCACAAAAGTCCTTACGGCCCGGGGAAAACGGCAGTCGCGTGCTTTTGGTGGAGCACTTCCCAAGGTACCTATCCGGACATATGCCAGTCCGATGATACGGTGCGTGCAGACCGGAGATCAGATTCTGATCGGGGCAGGTGTCAGCGGAGAGACACAAAAAAGTCTGATGCTTGGAACGCCCAGTGCCTATGTCGCAGATGATGACATTGTCAGGGAGTTCTACGTAGTAAATCCGGTGAAGATCATGAGCCTCCGTTACGTTGCCGGTGAAACCCTCCCCGGTCATTATCCTGTTAAAGAGGGAACGGAACGAATGTTTTCTTTTGTGGAAAGTACCCTTAAAGACGGGGAAATATCCGTGTGTGTTACCCACGATGCATGGATTGTGCCGTTCGTCTCTGTCTTAACCGGTTACGACTTCACCGATGACTGGCCGAACTTTCTGGACGGCTGCATCATCATGCGCCGCGGAGGGAGATATTTCCTCTGGTGGCGGGGCAGCGAGTATCCAGTGATCAGGCGAGGTTCTGCATGAAAGCTGCAAAACGCAATCTCATCATTGATATTTGCGCAGGGTTCTTCTGTGGAGTTGTAATCATAACCGGATTTCTTCAATGGATCTTCTATCCGCACCAGGGGTCCGGACCGGGCGGAGGGTTCATCCTCTCCCACGCCCAGTTGTATAATCTTCATTTTGCGGTAAGTATGATCGCGCTGTGTTTCGTGGTCATCCATCTGCTGCTGCACCTTACATGGATCCGACACTGTGCCAGAACTCCCGGAAAGAAAAGCCGACACCTGAAAATAAACATCGGAGCAGATGTTGCAGGAACAGTCTGCGGTGTTGTATCCCTGATAAGCGGACTGGTACTCTGGATCGTCTATCCGCTTGGAATATCCGGAAAAGGACATATCTTTTTCCTCGGTCAGCCGTATGCCTGGTGGTATGACATCCATTTCTTTTCGGCGGTTCTCTTTACGATCTTTCTCGCGGTACATCTGATACTGCACTGGAACTGGATAAAAAGAAACTGTTCATACATGCTCTGATCCCCATTGTTATAGTAATGCACTAAAAGGTCATTATTATAACCTATAACGATCAATAGAGGAGGAGAGAATTCCATCAGGAATCTCAGGAGAAAAATATCATGACAAACGAAGTAACCGAGTTCATGCAGAACAATCCGGTCATGTACCTGGCAACTGTTGACAAGGCCGGAAATCCGAAGGTCCGCCCATTTATGTACTATCTAGAGCGTGACGGAAAACCGTACTTCTGTACCTCCAACAAAAAACCGATGTACAAAGAGATGCAGGAACATCCGAAAGTTGAGATCACAGTTGCAAACCCAGCGTTTGCCTGGCTCAGAATCTCCGCAACTGTTTCCTTCTCAAAAGACATGGAGATCAAAAAAGCGATCATCGAAGCAAGTCCGATTGTAAAAAGCATCTATCAGACTGCAGAGAACCCAGACTTTGAGATCTTCACGATAATCAACGGCACCGCAACCATCGCCGACTTCTCAGGTCAGCCGCCAAAGACCTTTTCTCTCTAACCTCTCTTTTTTGAACTATACCTTCATCTGATCCAAAAGAGAACTATTTTACTGCAGACCAATGGAAGAATTCCTCGCAACAGAACTTGCCGCACTCCGGAAAGAGATCGAAGCGCTCCGAGCCGAAATAAACCGATGTATCGGAACTGAAACATCCCAAAACACCTTAGGGGCACTGGAAACGTTCCGCAAAGATACAGCAGATGCGATCATTGCAGGAGAACTTGCACGCGCCAGGGAAACGCTGGAAACCCAGGCAAAAAATTGCCCGGCAAAGGAACAGTGTCTGCCTCAGTTTGAAAAAACACTCGCGATGCTTCTTAACAGTCTGAAATCTGGATCGATTTCAACGGCTGAGATCGCAGAAATCCGCCGCGAGTACGAGGAGGCCCAAAAAATATGCAGCTATGATCACTGTACAGGATGCATGCTGGAAGCGGACAAATTATTTGCCGCCTACATCCGGCTACTGAAACATGCGGGTGTGTATGCAGGTGACAGTATCGGTGAACAAATCCAGGAACTTGCCGATGAGGCAGTGGTTGCCTGGATAGGTGAGCCTCTGGCGAACGTGATCCGCGTAAAAATTCTCAGATCCCTTGCAAGCGAACCAAAATCCTTCGCAGACCTTGGAAAGCTGACCGGCCTTCGCGGAGGGAATCTACTGTTCCATCTGGAAAAACTGATTTCTGCTGGGATGATTCTGCAGAAGGGAGAACGAAAAGAGTACGTCCTGACCGCACGCGGACATGATCTTTTGGGAGCTGTTGCCATTCTGATGGAAAAATTCGGATAATTTTTCTTTTTGTCACTATCCGGAACCATCTAATCTTTTGGAACGATAGATTCCGTGGACAGCATGACCCAGAGATAACAATATTATGTCCTCTGAAGTTATGGAATTCCTCAAAAAACCCGTTACGTATCTTGCATCCGTTGACAAGGACGAAAATCCCCTTGTACGTCCAGGTAAAGGACCATTCAAGAGTAGAAGTTGCAACATTTGATCCCGAGAAGAAATCCTGGCTCTATATCTCAAAAAATCTGGTCTTCACGGATGATGAAGATATCAAAAACGATGTGTATCTGGCACATCTGTTCATGAAAAAAAACTCTTCAGATTCTTTGAATATTCAAAGTTTTATGTGTCAACTCTTGCCGGAAATGTAGTGAGTACCGAATGTGAACAAAACTGCCAAAGTCCTATACCCTGAAGGGAGAGAGAAACCCACTTTTTTCAACCTGTCTACACTGTATCACACATCCTTTATCTCATTGTGATTCCAACGTAGTAGAATATGGACGCATACGAACTCGTCACCCGTAACACGGCGGAGATTGTCACTGAGGACGAACTCCGGCAGTTGTTGAACAAACCAACAAAACGGGTCTATACCGGGTATGAACCCAGCGGCGAGATTCACCTCGGTCACCTGGTGACCATCAATAAACTGATGGATATGAAAGCAGCAGGGTTTGACGTCGTGGTCTTGATCGCAAACCTGCACGCATATCTGAACCGGAAAGGAACATTCGAACAGATCAAAGAACTTGCCGAGTACAATAAGGCGTGTATTGAGGCATGCGGTCTGAAAGGCGCAGAGTTTGTACTGGGGACCGACGTTCAGCTGACACCGAAGTATCAGACCGAGGTATTAACCCTCTGTCAGGAGATTACCCTGAACCGTGCCACCCGCAGTATGGATGAGGTTGGCCGGGCCATGGACAACCCGATGGTCTCGCAGATGGTGTACCCGGTAATGCAGGTTGTCGATATTCCGACACTCGGCGTGGATGCGGCTGTGGGCGGAATTGATCAGCGTAAGATCCACATGCTGGCCCGCGAGCATCTCCCAAGCCTCGGTTACAAACCGCCAGTCTGTATTCACACACCGATCGTAAACGGTCTTGACGGACAAAAGATGTCTTCATCGAAAGGCAACGTCGTCTCGGTCGCAGACTCGCCTGAGGACATCAAGAAGAAGATGAAAAAGGCATTCTGCCCGCCTGAGGTGGAAGGAAATCCGATTCTGCAGGTGTTCCAGTACAACATCTTCCCCCGTGTGTCGGAGATTGTTATCCGCCGTCCGGAAAAGTTCGGCGGCAATGCAGAGTACCAGAGCTATGCAGAACTGGAAGCAGCCTATGCCGCAGGAAAGATTCACCCGATGGATCTGAAAGCAGCCTGCGGCGATGCCCTGACAGAGCTCCTTGCCGATGCCTACGCATATGTGCAGAGCTACAAGAACTGATCGTGGTAAAAACTGCAAAATTTTTTCTTTTTTCAGGTGACTGATACTGTGTGCCGGGAAAGGCCTCATATGATCCTCCGGCGAATACCATTGTACATATGCAGCTAACCGTTCTCGTTGACAACAACACCGCAATCGACAAATATTATCTCGGAGAACCGGGGCTTTCCTTCTATATTGAGGACGACAGTGAAAAAATTCTCTTTGACTGCGGATACTCGGATGTCTGCAAAATCAATGCTGAACGTATGGGAGTGGACCTATCACGCATAACAACATTGGTGTTTTCCCACGGCCATGACGATCACACCGGAGGACTTGCATATCTGCAGACAATACTTCCTCCGGCAAAGATCGTTGCCCACCCCGACACATTCCGAGAAAAACGAAGCAATGGAAAAAATGCAGGCTCGATCTTTTGTACAGAAGAACTCGCAGAAAAATATCAACTCTATCTTTCACGTGAGCCGCAAAAAGTAAGTGACCACCTAACATTTCTCGGAGAGATCCCAAAACTGAACGACTTTGAGCCGCGGATACAGTTCGGTGAGTACAAAAGTCCTGAGGGATTTGTCCCCGACTTTGTAATGGAGGACTCGGCCCTCGTCTATGAGCGGGAGGACGGTATCTTTATTATCACCGGCTGTTCGCACGCGGGTATCTGCAATATCATTGCCTATGCCAAAAACCTGTTTCAAAAACCGATTCTGGGGATCATCGGCGGATTCCATCTCAAAGAGGTAAACGAACGGACTAAACAGGTCATCGGCTATCTGGAAACACTGGGAGCAACAGAACTCTATCCCTGTCACTGTACTTCATTTGCCGTCCGGGCCGCAATTCACCAGAAAATTCCCTGTAGAGAAGTAAGTTCCGGAATGAAAATTACGTGGTAACCAGAACTGTACGTTCCCCAGAAACCGGAGCAGGATAGAAGGGAGAAGAACTAATACCCTCCAAAAGAAAATGAGTACTGATTGCGAATACATCACCCCCGAAAAAATGAAATCAACACCAAAACCACGAGATCACCACCACGAAAATTTTGATCGCATCGAGCGGCTGGATCGCAAACTTGCAGATCTCGGTATCAAAATCCGCAAAGATGAAGATTCCCAAAAAGTTACCGGTGAGGTCTTCGATGAAACCACGCTCCTTGCCCTCTACAAACTGGTGAACAAAAAAGTCATCAGCTCGATCGGAGGATCCATCTCCACCGGAAAAGAAGCAAACGTATTTTTTGCCGGGCGAATGAACGAGACTGGAGACGAAGTTGGTGCCGCTGTCAAAATCTACCGGCTGCGTACCGGCAACTTCACCACTATGAGTGAGTACATTCTGGGAGATCCCCGCTTCTCCAACATCAGACGTACCCACAAAGACATCATTTTTGCCTGGACCAAAAAAGAGTACAGCAACCTCTCCCGTGCACGGGAAGCGGGCATTCCCTGCCCTGAAGCGTTTGCTTTTGACAGAAATATTCTGATCATGGAGTTTCTGGGAGAAAACGGCATCCCGTATCCGCAGATGCGTCAGAGACTCCCGAAAAGTCCTGAAGAAAGTTATCAGGACGCGCTCGGTCTCATTCGCGATCTCTATCAGAAAGCACGCCTTGTACACGGAGATCTCTCCGAGTACAACATCCTCACAGGACCGGACGGCCTCATTCTGATCGACATGGCACAGGCAGTAACCCCGGAACACCCGAAGGCCTATAACTTCCTGTTCCGCGACATTAAGAACATCAACCGGTTTTTCGCATCGAAATGCAAAACAACCGACGAACATGAACTCTTCCGCAACATAGTCGGAGAAGAATTTTTCGAGATATAACATGACCCAGGAAGTAAAGATCCCCAACGACCGTATCGGTGCAATCATTGGAAAGCACGGAGACACCCGAAAAAATCTGGAAAAACTGCTCAACGTCACCCTTGAAGTGGACAGTCGCGACGGGCTGGTAACCATCACCAACGAAGAGGATGCCCTCGCTGAGATTCGATCGATGGAGATTATCAAAGCCATTGGTCGCGGATTTTCTCCGGAACGTTCACAAAAACTTCTGGAGGATGACGACATGGTCCTCGATCTGATCGATATCTCAGACGATGCCGATACTCCACAAAAACTCTCCCGCATTCGTGGAAGAATTATCGGCAGGGACGGAAAAGCCCGCGAACAGATCGAAAACATGACTGGGACCTACATCTCGGTATATGGAAAGACCATCGGCATTATTGGTCTGCCGGACCAGGTAAACGACGCCCATACCGCAGTTCTTATGTTGATCAGCGGCTCGGATCACAACACTGTGTTCAACTTCCTTGACCGCAAGAAAAAGGAAGCAAAGATGAATGTGATAAGCTACTACTATTGAGAAGCTATCATTCACAATATTTATTTACGAAGAGAGTTTCTCCAAAGTTCCACTCGAAACAAAGGGGTTCATATACCGGATAGACCATTCCATGAAAATAGACTCACTGCCTCTTCCAATTTCGCTGCGCACGAAGTATTCGGCTCTGGGAATCACCGAACTTTACCCACCTCAGGCGGAATGCGTAGATGCTGGTCTGTTTGAGCGAAAGAACCTGCTTGTCGCAATTCCCACTGCATCAGGCAAGACTCTTGTTGCCGAAATGGCGATGCAGAAGGAGATTTCAGACGGAGGAAAATGTCTCTACATTGTTCCCCTAAAAGCTCTTGCCGCAGAAAAATATGAGGATTTTTCAGGAAAAGAGGTAAAAGTTGGAATCGCAACCGGGGATCCTGATCAGCGCGACGAGTATTTGGGCCGGTATGATATCATTGTGGCAACCTCAGAGAAGACTGATTCACTTCTGCGGAACCGATCCGAGTGGCTGAAGCGGGTATCGCTCCTTGTTGTGGATGAGATTCACCTCATAGGCGATCCGTCCCGGGGAGCAACGCTGGAGATGGTGATCGCAAAACTGCGGTACCAGAATCCCTCCATGCAGATCATCGGCCTATCCGCAACGATGGGAAATCCTGAAGAGCTTGCGAAGTGGCTAAATGCACAGCTCATCACCAGTGAATGGCGGCCTGTGGATCTCCGGGAGGGGGTGTATCACAACGGGGCCATTCACTTCCACGGAACAGAACGGATTGTACCAACACCAAAGAAGGACGATGATCTGAATCTGCTGCTGGATACCGTCGAAGAGGGCGGGCAGTGCCTAGTGTTTGTCTCCTCGCGGCGATCAGCTGAAGCGTACGCGAAGCGTGCGGCAGCAGTTCTGAAAAAGAAGTCAGCTGATCTTGACGGCTATGCAGAAAGAATCGCAAAGGCGGACACAACACCATCCGGAAAAGTTCTGGCAAATGCGGTGAAAAACGGTGCGGCATTCCATCACGCAGGTTTGCCGCGACCCGCCCGCGAAGCGGTTGAGGAGGGATTCCGGAAAGGTGATATTCAGGTTATCGCCTCAACACCAACCCTGGCGGCCGGTCTGAATCTTCCGGCCAGACGGGTAATCATCCGCGACTATCAGCGATATGAGGCAGGAGTCGGAATGAGTCCGATTCCGGTCATGGAGTACCGGCAGATGGCAGGCCGAGCCGGGCGGCCGAGACTGGATCCGTACGGTGAAGCAGTTCTGATCGCAAAAGACCGCGGTGCAGTCGATCGACTCTTCGAGGAGTTCATCGATGCCCCAGCAGAGAACATCTCATCCCAATGCCAGAAAGAGAACGAGCTTCGCAACCATCTGCTGGCACTGATTGCAACCGGATTTGCATCCACACGATCGGAAGTGGAAGGGTTCATGGAAAAGTCCTTCTACGCAAGTCAGAAGGCAACACACCGCAGGCTTGACAGAAACATCGGCAAAGCACTGGAGTATCTGGTACAAAGCGGAATGATCACCGAAGAGGCTGACGGCAGTATGTGGGGAACACAGTTCGGTGTTCTTGCCTCACGGCTGTATCTGGATCCGGAGACCGCATCGATGCTTCGGGAGATGCTGGAAAAGCAGGAGACATTTTCAACATTTGGCATGCTGCATCTGCTGTGCATGACGCCGGACATGTTCCGGTTTTATCTGAAGGCATCCGATGAGCGGCTGGTGGATCAGGTCTTCTCCGAGCGGGGTGACGAACTGTGGTGCGAGGAGTTATCCGAGGAGTTCTTTGCAGCAGTGAAAACGGCACTGGTTGCAGAGGCCTGGTGCGAGGAGGTTCCCGAGGAGATCATCTGCGAGAACTTCGGTGTCGGTGCAGGAGACATTCATGCAGTCGTGGAAAATCTCCGCTGGCTGATGCACGCAGCAGGCAGAATTGCTCATGAGTTTGCACCGCGGTTTGATGCCGATGTACGGGATCTTGAGATCCGGATCGAGAACGGTGTGAAAGCAGAACTCCTGCCGCTGATCTCTCTCAGGGGTATCGGCCGGATCCGTGCACGGCGGTTGTTCGACCGCGGAATCACCACACCCGAAGAACTGCTCGTAGCTGATACCCGTGATGTGGTGGCAATTCTTGGAAACGTTCTCGCAAAAAATGTCCTGGAACAGGCGGCGAAAAAGACAGGAAAAACCATGGAAATTGCCGAGCTCCCGGAAGAGAAGAATGAAACAGTTCCTGCTACAGCTTCAGAAGAGGCAAAGCCGCAAAAAACCCTATTTGATTTTGGAGAGTAAATGATGACGGAGCAGTTGTTAACAATACATGAGGCAAAAGCCACGGTGGGAAATACCGCGGCGGTGCTTGCACAGATCAATAAGATTGCAGAAAAAACCGGATCGACTATTGTACTGTTTGATGCGGAGAAGGTGGCCGGACCTGATCATATCCGCTCGGCGGTCCGGCATGCAGAACGATCGTTTGCGTCCGGAAAACCGGTTGCTCGGACACTTGCAATGGAAATTCTTCTGTATGCATCCGGACAGCGGCAGTGTTCTCTTGCACCAAAATTCGGTCTGCATACAGGAGAGAATCTGCTGTTTGTGGTAATTCTTGGCGGTGATGCAGCGCAGGCACAACAGCTGCTGAACGGGATTGTTTCGTTCACAATGCACGGCGTGACTGCGTCACGGGCAACTCTGATGGAGGAGTTTGGGATCACCGAGGATGAGATTGCGGTCGTCGGAGAGGATCGCATGAATGAGCTGGTAATTGAACGGGTTGCACTGATGGATGCATACAAATGATTCAGAGGTACTTTTCCATTACATAATCGTCCATTACAAATCCGTTTCCAATCTCGGTCACCAGCTCCCGGGCACGAACAAAACCGAGTTTTTCGTACACCGCAATGGAGGAAAGGTTCTGCTTGTTCACTGTGAGATAGATCATGTTCAATCCGTCGTCCCGGCAGAGATCCGCAATAAAGTTCATCGTCGTGCGGGAGTAACCGCTGCCGCGGAACTTTTTTCGAATGTAAATTTTTGAAAGAAACATTGCATGATTCTTTGGTTCAGGATGAACAGCCGTGTAGCCAATCCGATCAGATCCTAACTGCAGGAGATAGTACTGATAGCAGTCTTCGGTGATCTGGCGATGTATTGCTTTGGCAGACTGAAACGTTTCGATCATGTACGCAGTCTGTGCTGGACCGATGATTGGAGGGAAGTGTTCCGTCCAGATCTCCTGCGCAAGTTCTGCAACAGCTACAATTTCTGCATCAGTTTTTACCGGGGAAAAGGATAGGTCCGGCATAATCACTGACCTGCATGTGTAAGGATGTGACGAATTTCAGGGATAATGATCTCTTCTGTTGCAAGTTTTACCGCTTTTGGCGATCCCGGGATGCAGAAAATTGCCTTTCCGTTTGTAATTCCTGCCGATGCACGGGAAAGGATAACCGAGTTTCCAACCTGTTCATAACTCTTCATCCGGAACAGTTCACCAAATCCATCCATTGTTTTTTGAAACAGCGGAGCAACTGCTTCGATAGTGCAGTCATCATGCGTAAGTCCGGTTCCGCCATTGACTACAATACAGTTTGCAACATGCAATGCCTCAAGGACTGCCGTTCTAATCTCAGAGATATCATCCTTGACAATGACAACAGAGACAACCGGAATGTCTGCCGCAGTAAATGCATCGCGGATGATCTTCCCGCTTAGATCCGTTTTTTCTGTACGTGTAGTGGAGACGGTAATCACAACAGTCTGGATGGAAATGTCCTTTTTGTGCTCGGCTGGCATAGCAAGTATGTAGGAACTCTTCAGTATTAGCAATTCGTATTCGAATAAGTTCAATAAAAAACCTTGACCATTTACAAAAAATGGAAAACAGATGTGGTGTGATAATTTTTTGATGAGGATTTTTGATTCTTTGCGGGAAACTCCCCCACCCCTTTATTTCGAGTGGAACATATGGAAGATATCTTGCCAAGATCATCTTTCCATATTGAGTTGTACTATTCATAAGTAACTCTACTTCTAATAATATAAAACTTTTCTTTTTAAACATTGTAAAAATTTTTTGTTGATTATATGAAATAAAAAATTAATTGGAAGAAGGAGGATGTAACAAGGAAAATTCTGGCGATTTTCACGTTTTTTGCAAACACCCGATCAAAGTTCCACTCGAAATAAAGGGGTGGGGGACTGACTTTGACATGTACAACGTTTTCCTGAAGTTTCAGTCAGTATTCTGACCTATCTTTGTTTGTAATTATGGCCCTTTCTCATGATACCATAAAACTATTCTCCAGTGGAAACAGCGGTTTATTAATAGGAAAAAAGACGTAAGGTACTTTACGGATCTGATGTATCATGTCTGATGAACCTTTCAAATCTACTGGTCTTTTCAAAAAATATACCATTAAAAATAAAATATTTCAAAATCGTGAAGTTCTTCGCCACAGTTACAGTCCGCGTGAACTCCCGCACCGTGTTGATCAGATTGATTCCATTGCTGTCATTCTTGCCCCAGCTCTCCAGGGTGCGACTCCTTCTAACATTCTGATTTATGGAAAAACCGGTACCGGAAAAACTGCAACCGTCAAATTTGTTGGTTCCGAGCTGGAGAATGAAAGTTCCGAGTTCTCTCCATGCCGCATGGTTCATCTCAACTGTGAAACCATTGACACTCAGTACCGTGTACTTGCACAGATCGCCAATCACATCAGCGGCCATGATCTCAAACCAAGTGATCGCGCCAAGAACACGATTCCTGCAACCGGCTGGCACACCGATCAGGTGTACTCCGAACTCAAGAATGTTCTTGAACAGGCCGGAGGTTTACAGATCATCGTACTTGATGAGATTGACAAACTCGTGAAGAAAAGCGGTGATGACACGCTTTACAATCTGACGCGGATCAACAGTGACCTCAAAAATGCCCGTGTCAGTATCATTGGTATATCCAATGATCTTACCTTTAAGGACTTTCTTGACCCGAGAGTCCTTTCCTCTCTCTCTGAAGAGGAACTTGTGTTCCCTCCTTATGATGCCGTTCAATTGCAGGATATTTTACACCAGCGTGCCGAAATGGCCTTCCTCCCTGACGCTGTCAGTGAAGATGTCATTGCTCTTTGTGCAGCACTTGCTGCCCAGGAGCATGGTGATGCCAGACGTGCACTTGATCTTCTTCGTGTCTCCGGGGAACTTGCCGAGCGCGAGTCCTCGGACAAAGTTCTTGAGTCCCATGTTCGCCGGGCCCAAGAGAACATCGAAACCGACACCATGAGTGAGTGTGTTCAGACTCTTCCCCGTCAGGGGAAAATGGTACTGTGTGCCATGCTTCTTGTCTCCTCCTCAGGCCAGAAAGTGTTTACCAGCGGCAGCGTCATCAACATCTACCGTGAACTTGCCAGAGAGCTTGACATCGAACCGCTGACACACAGGCGGGTTTCGGATCTCATTAACGAACTAAATATGCTGGGTATCGTTACCGC
Organism: Candidatus Methanocorpusculum faecipullorum; assembly: GCA_018883755.1. Lineage (GTDB taxonomy): Archaea > Halobacteriota > Methanomicrobia > Methanomicrobiales > Methanocorpusculaceae > Methanocorpusculum > Methanocorpusculum faecipullorum. The sequence continues at coordinate 7,777 of JAHLFR010000023.1, read as the reverse complement.
CCGGGTCGTTTCACACGGACGCCATGGCAGGACAACAGAAATCTATTTCAACAGTCCCACTAATCAGATACGTACAGTAGTAATGAACGATCCAAGTCTTAGGGAGTGCAGTATCTTACAGCCGCTCCTCTGAGACCTCTGCATCACACAAGGTGAAAAATTATGGACGAAAAGGATACAGTAATCCTTCGGGAACTGCAAAAGAACAGCCGTATCTCTGCAAGAGATATTGCTGTTATGCTGGAGGTTGATGAACGTGAAGTTGAGGATCGTATTTCAGCACTCCATGCAGCAGGTGTCCTCCGGCGCTGTACTGCGGTTATCGACTACAGTGCTGCCGGAGTTGACGAGGTGGCTGTCATTCTGTCCCTTAAAGTTACTCCGGAACGCGGACTTGGTTATGATGGCATTGCCGCCCAGATTGCCCGCTTCCCCCAGGTGGAGTCTATTCTCCTCCTTACCGGAACGTATGATCTTCAGGTTATTATCCGTGGTCAGTCAATGGCCGACGTCTCCCGGTTTGTTGCAGAACAGATTGCATCCATTGAGGGCGTTCGCGAAACGATGACGCAGATTGTGATGCGGACATACAAAGAGCAGGGTGTGGAGATGTCGCGGCCGGGTAGTCGCGACCGCCAGCTCATCACGTTCTGAAGGCGGGGGATTATGCGAAGTTTTGTATCACGGATGGCTGCGGAGATCCCTCCGTCGGGCATTCGGAAGTTCTTTGATCTGCTGCTCACCATGGACAATGTGATCAGCCTTGGCGTTGGCGAACCGGATTTTGATACTCCCTGGAACGTCTCTCAGGCAGCCATCTCCTCAATTGAAAAAGGCATGACGATGTACACGTCAAACCGCGGTCTTGCTGAGCTGCGGGAGCTTCTTTCTGCCGATCTGGATCAGCGGTATCATACAAAATACTGTCCGGAGACCGAGATGATCGTGACGACCGGTGTTTCCGAGGCACTTGATGTTGCTGTTCGGGCGGTGGTTGATCCGGGTGATGAGGTTCTTGTTGTGGACCCCTGTTTTGTCTCATATCAGCCCGAAGTGCTGATGGCAGGCGGAAAACCGAAGGCTCTCCCCTGCCGGGCACAGGATCAGTTTAAGGTAACACCTGAGGCCCTGATGGAGTCTGTTACACCGAAGACGAAAGTTCTGATGATGAACTTCCCGAACAATCCTACCGGCGGAGTAATGGGTGCTGATGATCTGAAGGCCATTGCCGATATTGTGATTGATCACGATCTTGTTGTGATCTCAGATGAAGTGTACTCGGAGCTGACCTATGACGGTCATCATGTCTCTACTGCCTCAATTGACGGCCTGTGGGATCGGACAATTACGCTGAACGGTTTTTCCAAGGCATATGCTATGACTGGATGGCGGCTTGGCTACATCTGTGCGCCGAAGGAGATCTGCGATGCCGCACTGAAGATTCATCAGTATGTGATGATGTCTGCACCGACTGCTGCGCAGTTTGCAGCAATTGAGGCACTGAAGAATGGTGAAGAGGCAAAGAATGAGATGGTTGCAGAGTACCGGATGCGGCGCAACCTCTTTGTCAAAGGCCTCAATGATGTCGGTCTTCCCTGCCATCTGCCAAAGGGTGCATTCTATGCTTTCCCCTCCATTGAAGGAACAGGTCTTACCGATGAGGAGTTTGCCGAGCAGCTGTTAAAGGAACAGCATGTCGCGGTAGTGCCCGGCAGCGCGTTTGGTGAAAGCGGTCGCGGTCATGTACGGACATGTTATGCGGTGGATCGGTCGAAACTTTCCGAGGCTGTTCGCCGTATCGGAACATTTGTTGAGTCGCTGCACAGCTGAAGTATTTAACCCCTTTGTTTCGAGTGGAGGAGTTTATATACTCCTCCTGATTTTCCATGCAGAAGAGAGAGATCGTCGCACGATTCCTTGAGGCGGGACTGCTGGTTCACCCGGCGGTTGTTACCTATATTAGTGAGAGCGGCGGTTCCGGTATCATTGAAGGTATTATCAGTTCACTTCCTTCCTCCGTTTCGGTGGTTACACCAAAGGATGTGCCGGGTATGACAGCGGCCAGGGTTGACAAGCTTGAGGTTGGTGTGAGTGCTTTACCGGAGATTCTTGCGGGAAGGGCGGGGTCATCTGTTCCGACGGCAACACCGGAGGAGTCCTTTGCTTTGTTCCGTGATCGGTATGATGCTCTTGCTGTGATGATGCGGCCCCGTGTCAGCCCGATCCCGATCGAGGCACTGGTCAAACAGAACAACCGGTTTGCCGATACGGATATTGGTGCTATCGGTATGGTTGTTGAGAGTTCAACCAGTGCGAAAGGCCATCGTATTGTGGAGATTGAGGATCCTACCGGTACGATCAAGGTACTGTTCAACAAAAACCGGGAAGGTTTTGATGAAGCGGAAAAGATCATTCCCGATGAGGTCATTGGCGTTCGCGGAAAACTTGCCCGCGATACTGGCGGCGGGGGCGGCATGATCTTTTCTGACACCCTGTTTCGTCCGGAAATTCCGCTGACCCATACGATCTCTCCGTCCAAAGAGCCAGGCAAAGCTGTTCTCATCTCGGATGTACATGTTGGGAGTGATACCTTCCTTCCGGATGCCTGGGACAGGTTTGCTTCGTGGCTGGAGAGCACGCCAGAGGTCAAGTATCTCCTGATCGCAGGAGATGTGGTTGATGGTATCGGTGTGTACCCGAATCAGGACAAGGAGCTGCACATCAAAACGATTTATGAACAGTATGATGCGGTAGGTGAGATGCTTTCATCCCTTCCGTCGCATCTGCAGATCGTTCTTTCACCTGGTAATCACGATGCGGTTCGGGCCGCAGAGCCCCAGCCGGTTCTTCCCGAAGAGTTCCGAACTCGGTTCCCGAGCAATGTTACGTTTGTGGAAAACCCAGCGGTTGTAAACATCCAGTCGGTGAATGTTCTGATGTATCACGGACGCAGTATTGATGATCTGATCAAGTTTATTCCTGGGGCAAGCTATGATCATCCGGGAGAGATCATGGAGGCGATGCTGAAGCGTCGCCATCTCGGTCCGATCTATGGTCAGAGAACACCGCTGCTTTCCACTCCGACGGATCATCTGGTGATCCGGGATGTTCCGGACATTCTTCATACCGGTCATGTCCATATTACGGATGTCATCAGTTATCGGGGGGTACTTGGCGTGAACTCGGGAACCTGGCAGGGCCAGACCTCTTTCCAGAAACAGATGAACATTAACCCGACACCAGGGGAAGCAATCGTGGTGGATCTGTTTACTATGGGCTACGAAAAGATGTGCTTTCATACATAACACATAATCTTCCCAGATTCTTTCTGCGCTTCCTGTTCGTCAATAATCGAAACTCTTTCGTACGGGGTTGTTTCAGTGAATACCGGAAACTCTTTTAACAGTAGTATTATTAGGTAGTCTGTCCTGTACTATAGAGAGAAACCAAACCGGGTATCCGGAGGTTTTTGATTCGTATGGATCTGATCTATCTCGCTCCAATATGTGCCGTTATCGGCCTTCTCTTCGCCCTTTACTCTTACTCTGTGGTAAAGAAAGAGGGAACCGGCGATGAGAAGATGCAGAAGATCTCTGCAGCCATTCACCTTGGCGCAATGGTCTTTCTGAACCGTCAGTATCGCGCAATCGGAGCCTTTGTTGTTGTTATTGCAATCATTCTTGCAGGTCTCTCCTTCGTCACTGACGACAGTATGAGCATTTGGGCAGCACCCGCATATGTCATTGGTGCAGCTCTTTCCTCCCTTGCAGGATACATTGGTATGCACAGCGCAACCAAGGCAAACGTAAGAACCACCAATGCCGCAAAACGCGGTATTGCTGATGCAGTCAAAGTTTCCTTTGCCAGCGGCTCGGTCATGGGTATGTCCGTGGTCGGTCTCGGTCTTCTTGGTGCATCTGTTGTTTTCCTTGTCCTTATCGGCATCTTCGGCGGATTCGGTGACATTGTTGCAGTCAACACCGTAGTCTCCAACATGGCAGCTTTTGGTTTTGGTGCATCCTCTGTTGCACTCTTCGCCCGTGTCGGCGGCGGTATCTTTACCAAAGCAGCTGATGTCGGTGCTGACCTTGTCGGTAAGGTCGAAGCAGGTATTCCTGAGGATGATCCCCGTAACCCGGCTGTCGTTGCAGACAACGTCGGTGACAACGTTGGTGATGTCGCAGGAATGGGTGCAGACCTGTTCGAGTCCTATGTTGGTTCGATCATTGCATCCATGGCTCTTGGTATCGTTGGTGCAACCTTTGCACTTGAGCAGTTTGGCGAGAATGCAAGTGCACTCAATGCCATCCTCCTGCCGATGCTTATCGCTGCATTCGGTATTATTGCTGCTGCAATCGGAACGCTCTTTGTTAGAACAAAGAAGAATGAGAACTCTGCAATCCACAAGGCATTCAACACGGGAACAGTTATTGCACTGATTATTTCCGTTATTGCAACCTACTTCCTGACCTCGAACCTTGTCGGCGGCCAGTTTGGTATGGGTATCTGGTTTGCAACCATCGCCGGTCTTGTTGCAGGCTTTGGTATCGGTCTGATCACCGAGTACTACACCTCCTTCGATTACAAACCGACGAAGGCAATCTCCGAGTCCTGTCAGACCGGAGCTGCGACCAACATCATCAATGGTTTTGCAAAGGGAATGGAGTCGACCGTCTGGCCGGTTCTGATCATTGCAGCCGCAACCTATGTTGCATACTACTTCGCTGGCATGTACGGTATCGGTATTGCAGCTGTTGGTATGCTGTCTACCCTCGGTCTGACCCTTGCAGTTGATGCATACGGTCCTGTTGCTGACAATGCCGGCGGTATCGCCGAGATGTCCGGTCAGCCGCACTCTGTCCGTGAGATTACCGACACGCTTGATGCAGTCGGAAACACGACTGCTGCAATCGGTAAAGGATTTGCAATCGGTTCCGCTGCACTGACCGCTCTTGCTCTCTTCAGCGCCTACGCAACTGCAGTGGGTCTTGAGGCAATCGATCTCTTAAACACCAATGTGTTCATTGGTATCCTGATTGGCGGTATGCTTCCGTTCCTCTTCTCTGCACTCACCATGACCGCAGTCGGTCAGGCAGCACAGAAGATTGTGATTGAGGTTCGCCGTCAGTTCAAAGAGATTAAAGGCCTGATGGAAGGTACTGCAGAGCCTGACTACACGTCTGCAATTGCTATTGCAACCGACTCGGCAATTCACAAGATGATTCTTCCGGGCGTTATTGCAATCGTTGCACCGATCATTGTCGGTCTTGTTCTCGGTCCCCTTGCACTTGGCGGTCTCCTTGTCGGTTCCCTTGTTGCTGGTGTGCTTCTTGCACTTACCATGGCAAACTCCGGAGGAGCTTGGGACAATGCAAAGAAGTACATTGAGATTGGCAACTACGGTGGTAAAGGCTCTGATGCCCACAAGGCAGCAGTTGTCGGTGACACCGTTGGTGATCCGTTCAAGGATACATCTGGTCCGGCTCTGAACATTCTGATTAAGCTGATGAGCATGATTGCCCTGGTGTTTGTGCCGGTAATCTTAGCTTTCGCTGCATAATCAGAGAAAAATCATATCCACATTTTTTTCCAAGACTGTTTTGGTACTCCTTAATAGTATGTACCAGTCGTATTCAAAAAAGTGTGATGATGGTTTTTCTGGCAAAATAAACCAGGTGTTGTTGAATCTTTTTCCGGTTTGTGTACTGTTTTTGCAACAACAAACCACTAATGGCTTCTTTTATTCGTGAATCATTACCAGCATCATCTTGAACCGGGTTGTCGGGTGCACCGCATGTGGTACATTTGCCGGCATAATAATCATCTGTCCGGCTTTCAGATGATGTAAAACACCGCCGACCGGAATATCTGCCTCTCCTTCAAGAACAATTACCAGCGCGTCATATGGTGCGGTATGTTCGGAAAGCCCTTCCCCTGCTTCAAATGCAAATGCAGTAACCGTTCCCGCTTTTTTATTGATGACCATCCGGGACACAACCGATCCTGGCTGATACTCCGTGAGAGAAGCAAGATCAACAGGGGTTCCGATCAGGGATTTTGGATCATAGTTCATACCGAGTATCTCGCTGTCTGAAAAGATAAACCTCTGTTTCCCGGTCAAAACCACCGCATCATCACGATTGCATCCTCACCATTCGCATAGTACTCACCGAACACGATCACCTCTTCATACCCGATCTTTTTATAAAATCCCTGTGCAGCCGTGTTACTTACCCGGACCTCAAGACTGCATGCACAGCATCCGTCCAGAAAAAAGTCGCGTTCCAGTTTGCGGAGCAAGAGTCTTCCAATCCCAAATCCCCGCAGTTCTGGAACTACCGCAATGTTACAGATATGGCCGTACTTCTCCTCATCCGTCTCCTCAACCGCTCCCGCGGAAAACCCGACGATCCGTCCGTCCGCCTCTGCAACATAGAAGGATGTCAGAAACACTCCCATCATCTCAATCATACCCTTATAGTCCCATGGGTCTGAAAAGCACATCAGCTCGATCCGGTAGATCTCCGGAATATCCTCAAGTGTCGCCTTACGGAGAGTACAGCCGGCGGCAGTTCCGCCGACACCGTTCACCACTACCATTGTTATTTTAGTATTGTCACCGAACTATATTATAGGAGTCTTTGAAACCAATGGTCACCATCTACCCGTTTGTCGGTCTTCACCCGTCGGATGAGGCATTTGCTTTTGTTCCGTCCGTTCCGTATGATGTCATCAGCGCAGAAGAAGCAGCCGCTGAAATTGCAAAGAATGACAAAACCCTTCTCCGCGTTATCAGAACAGATGCAGAACTGCCGGATATTGATCCGCATGACGATCGTATCTATGAGCGTGCCCGTGAGATGTTTGCAAAGATGAAAGAGGACGGACTTCTTGTCTCGGATGAAAAACCGGCCTTCTACATTTACCGCATCACTCTTGGAGAGGAAACGTTCACCGGTCTTGTTTCCTGTGTGAGTGTTGCCGAGTACAAGGATGATACGATCAAAAAGCATGAACTGACCCGCTACGACAAAGAAGAGGATCGTACCCGTCACATCGATGCCGTCTCAGCACACACCGGTCAGGTGTTCCTGCTCTACAAAGATCCGGGAAATATTCATGCCTACATCTCGGGTCTTGCGGATGCCATGCAGCCGTTTGGTGAGTACCGGAGTGAGGGCGGGAACCTGCACCAGATCTACCGCGTAACAGATCACGCTGATATCGCAAAACTTGAGACAATGTTTGCCGAGGTACCCAACCTCTACATCGCAGACGGCCATCACCGTGCCAAGTCATCTGTCAATGTGTACGATCGCAGGAAGGCTGAGGGAAGATGCACGCCGGATGCCGAACGGTTCATGAGCGTTTTGTTTGCTCATGACAAAGTGCGGATCTACGGGTACCACCGGCTGGTTCGTGATCTTGCAGGCATGAATGCCGATCAGTTCCTCAGCGATCTTGCCCTGCGGTTTACAGTAACGCCGATTAAGAAGGTTGACATCACGAAAAATACAGTTCCGCCCCTTGCAGATACTGACGGTTCAACTCATATCATCCATCTCTATCTGGAGAGCCAGTGGTATGAGTTGACACGTCCGGTTGATCCGAAAGCGGATGCGATTGCGCGGCTGGATGTTTCAGTGTTGCAGGAATCTGTACTCGATGATATGCTCGGCATCATTGATCCCCGCGGGGACCCCCGCATCTCCTTTGTCGGCGGTATTGTTCCACTGTCGGACGTTACCAGGGAGGTTGATGCCGGTGAGTTTTCAGC